>DASPZL010000221.1:0-3200 GCA_035636295.1 Paraburkholderia sp. | reverse complement strand
CCGCTCAATTACAGTGGCGACCAGGAGGGCTGCACCTACGTCGGCGACGGCGTCGTGACCACGCCGAAGGGCTTCAAGGAAGCCTATCGACAGTACGTGGAAGCCGGCTGGCCCGCCCTCGGCTGCGATCCCGAATACGGCGGCCAGGGCCTGCCCGCGTTCGTCAACAACGCGCTGTATGAAATGCTGAACTCGGCGAACCAGGCGTGGACGATGTATCCGGGCCTCTCGCACGGTGCATACGAATGTCTGCACGCGCATGGCACGCCGGAGTTGCAGCAGCGCTATCTGCCGAAGCTGGTGGCGGGCGTCTGGACCGGCACGATGTGTCTGACCGAACCGCATTGCGGCACCGACCTGGGCATTCTGCGCACCAAGGCAGAACCGAACAGCGACGGCTCGTACGCGATCAGCGGCACGAAGATTTTCATCTCCAGCGGCGAACACGATCTCGCGGAGAACATCGTTCACCTCGTGCTCGCGCGTCTGCCGGATGCGCCCGGGGGCACCAAGGGCATTTCGCTTTTCATCGTGCCGAAGTTCGTGCCGAACGAAGCAGGCGAGCCGGGCGAACGCAACGGCGTGAAGTGCGGGTCCATCGAACACAAGATGGGCATTCACGGCAACGCGACCTGCGTGATCAATCTCGACAACGCGAAGGGCTGGCTGGTCGGCGAGCCGAACAAAGGCTTGAACGCGATGTTCGTGATGATGAACGCGGCGCGTCTGGGCGTCGGCATGCAAAGCCTGGGCCTGACCGAAGTCGCATATCAGAACTCGCTGGTGTACGCGAAAGAGCGTCTGCAGATGCGTTCGCTGAGCGGCCCGAAGGCGCCGGAAAAGGCCGCCGACCCGATCATCGTTCACCCGGACGTGCGTCGCATGCTGCTCACGCAGAAGGCCTACGCCGAAGCCGCGCGCGCCTTCTCGTACTGGTCCGCGCTGCATATCGACAAGGAACTGTCGCACGGCGACGAATCGGTGCGCAAGGAAGCAGCGGATCTCGTCGCGCTGCTTACGCCGATCCTGAAAGCGTTCCTGTCGGACAACGCGTTCGAAAGCACGAACCACGCGATGCAGATCTACGGCGGCCACGGCTTCATCGCCGAGTGGGGCATGGAGCAATACGTGCGCGACGCGCGCATCAACATGATCTACGAAGGCACCAACGCGATTCAGGCGCTCGACCTGCTGGGCCGCAAGATTCTCGGCGACATGGGCGCCAAGATGAAGAAGTTCGGCAAGCTGGTGGCGGAATTTGTCGAAGCCGAAGGCGTGAAGCCCGAGATGCAGGAGTTCATCAACCCGCTCGCCGACATCGGCGAAAAGGTGCAGAAGCTGACGATGGAAATCGGCATGAAGGCGATGCAGAACCCGGACGAAGTCGGCGCGGCCGCCGTGCCGTATCTGCGCACCGTCGGCCATCTCGTGTTCGCGTACTTCTGGGCGCGCATGGCGCGTGTGGCGCTGGACAAGGAAGCATCGGGCGATCCGTTCTACAAGGCCAAGCTCGCTACCGCACGCTTCTACTTTGCGAAGCTGCTGCCCGAAACGGCGATGACGATCCGTCAGGCGCGTGCAGGTTCCAGGTCGCTGATGGAAGTCGACGAAGCGCTGTTCTAAGCACCTATCACGGCAAGCGCCACGCGCTCAAAAGACGCGTGGCGCTTCGCCCAGCCACACATCGCGAAACAGTCGAGACACATTCGCGACACCGCATAACTCCCCCGGAGGAACGACGTGAGCAATCTGATCATTCGCAAGGTAGCCGTGCTCGGCGCCGGCGTGATGGGCGCGCAGATCGCCGCGCACCTGATCAACGCCAAGGTGCCCGTGCTGCTGTTCGACCTGCCCGCCAAGGAAGGCCCGAAGAACGCGATCGCATTGAAGGCGATCGAGAACCTGAAGAAGCTGTCGCCGGCGCCGTTCGGCGTGAAGGACGACGCGCAATACATCCAGCCCGCGAATTACGACGACGACATCGCCAAGCTCGAAGAGTGCGATCTGGTGATCGAAGCGATCGCCGAACGGATGGACTGGAAGCACGACCTCTACAAGAAAGTCTCGCCGCATATCGCGCCGAACGCGATCTTCGCAACCAACACGTCGGGCCTGTCGATCACCGAACTGTCGCAAGGTTTCTCGGATGAACTGAAGGCGCGCTTCTGCGGCGTGCACTTCTTCAATCCGCCGCGCTACATGCACCTGGTCGAACTGATTCCCACGGCGACGACGCGTCCGGAAATCCTCGATCAACTGGAATCGTTCCTGACGAGCGTGGTCGGCAAGGGCGTTGTGCGTGCAAAAGACACGCCGAACTTCATCGCCAACCGCGTCGGAATTTTTTCGATCCTCGCGGTGATTACCGAAGCCGCGAAATTCGGCCTGCGTTTCGACGAAGTGGACGACCTCACGGGCGCACGCCTCGGCCGTGCGAAGTCGGCAACGTTCCGCACCGCCGACGTGGTCGGTCTCGATACGATGGCGCACGTCATCAAGACGATGCAGGACAACCTGAAGGACGATCCGTTCTTCCCGGTCTACGAAACGCCCGCTGTGCTGGCCGAACTGGTGAAGAAGGGCGCGCTCGGTCAGAAAACCGGCGGCGGCTTCTACAGGAAGGAAGGCAAGGCGATCAAGGTGCTCGATCCGAAAACGGGCGAGTACGTCGACGGCGGCGCGAAGGCGGATGAACTGGTCGGCCGCATTCTGAAGCGTCCGCCGGTGGAGCGTCTGAAGCTCTTGCGCGAATCGGAACACCCGCAGGCCCAGTTCCTATGGTCGATCTTCCGCGACGTGTTCCACTACATCGGCGTGCATCTGGAATCGATCGCCGACAACGCGCGCGACGTCGATCTCGCGATCCGCTGGGGCTTCGGCTGGAACGAAGGGCCGTTCGAAGGCTGGCAGACGGCAGGCTGGAAGCAGGTCGCCGAATGGGTGCAGGAAGACATCGCGGCGGGCAAGGCGCTGTCGAATGCGCCGCTGCCGTCGTGGGTGCTGGACGGCCCGGTTGCCGAGAAGGGCGGCGTGCATACGAACGAAGGCTCGTGGTCGCCGGCTGAAAAGCGCTTCGTGCCGCGCTCGTCGCTGTCCGTGTACGACAGGCAGGTGTTCCGTGCGCCGCTGGTCGGCGAAACGGCGGCTGATCCGAAGACCTACGGCAAAACGCTGTTCGAAACCGACGCCGTGCGCGCATG
>DASPZL010000220.1:0-4359 GCA_035636295.1 Paraburkholderia sp. | reverse complement strand
CTGTTTCCGTGGCTGACCGTGCTGCAGAACGTGGAAGCCGGTCTGGAAGCGCAGGGCGTGGCCGCCCGCGAGCGCCGCGAACGCGCGCTCGCCGCGATCGACCTGATCGGTCTCGACGGGTTCGAGAACGCTTATCCGCGCGAGTTGTCGGGCGGCATGCGTCAGCGCGTCGGCTTCGCGCGCGCGCTGGTGGTCGACCCCACGCTGCTGCTGATGGACGAACCGTTCTCGGCGCTCGACGTGCTCACCGCCGAAACGCTGCGTACCGACCTGCTCGATCTGTGGACGCAAGGCCGCATGCCGATCAAGGCGGTGCTGATCGTCACGCACAACATCGAGGAAGCGGTGTTCATGTGCGACCGGATTCTGGTGCTGTCGTCCAATCCGGGCCGCGTGATCGCCGAGATCAAGGTGCCGTTCAAGCATCCGCGCAACCGGCTGGACCCGGCGTTCCGGCGGCTGGTCGACGAGATCTACGCGAAGATGACCGCGCGTCAGACCGACGAAAAAACCAAGAAGGGGCTGGAACTGCACAGCTGGCTGCCGCACGTGTCGACCAACCTGATGGCCGGTCTGATCGAGACGCTCGCCGCCGCGCCGTATCACGGCCGCGCCGACATGCCGGAGATCGCGCGCTCGCTGCATCTGGAAGTGGACGATCTGTTCCCGGTGGCCGAAGTGCTGCAACACCTGGGCTTTGCCGACGTGCGCGAAGGCGATATTTTCCTGACGCCACCGGCGCGCGTGTTCGCCGAGTTCGGCACGCAGGAACGCAAGATGATGTTCGCCGAGCATCTGCTGCGGCACGTGCCGCTTGCCGCGCGGATCAAGAAGGTGCTGAATGAGCGGCCGGGGCATCGCGCGCCGCGTGTGCGCTTCGAGCAGGAGTTGGAGGACTTTCTGTCGGACAGCGCTGCGGAAGAGACGCTCGACGCGGTCATCAACTGGGGCCGTTATGGCGAGATTTTCTCGTACAACGACCAGACGGAAATCTTCAGTCTGGAAGACGTGGAGTCGTAAGCGCCTTCGAGTTGATTGAGACGCTTCAGGTAAAACGGCAGGAAGACCCTGCCGTTTTTTTATTGCGGCTTGCTTATTGCAGCGCGCCCCAGCGTGCGACCGCCGGTTCCGCCGACGCCCATTTCCAGCCTTTGTCCTGCCGGCAGGCGCTCGCGGTGTACCAGTCTTCATGTGCGTTCGGGCCGTCGCCGTCCTGCACCGAGAACACGAACTCCTTGCACAGTGCGAGCGCCGAGCTGAACGCGCGTGTCACGCGCACCTGGCCGTGGCCGTTCTCGATCGGCAGCGTGTGCTTGACCACCCAGGGCCGCGTCTCGCCGACCGGCATGGCGCCCGCCAACGCGGCGATCATGTTCTGCTGGTCGGTGTGCATGGTGCGCATATAGCGGCCGATCGCTTCGTCGGTCGCGGCCTGCACGGCGATGCCGACGCCGATGCCCACTGCCGGGTTCGACGTGACGAGCCCCGACGCCACGCCGGCCGCCGCGCCGCTTGCCGCGCCGACCGACGAACAGCCGCTCGTCAACAGACTCGCGCCGACACAGATCGCGCCGGCAAGCATGAGCCGCAGCCGGTTGCCGGAGAGCGAAGCGGTGTGGAAGAGGGGAATCTGGCGCGAATCCGCAAGCAAACGCGCAAGCAAACCCGAAAGCGACCGCAGATGCGAACGCGCCGTCATTGCAGCGCGCCCCAGCGTTCGGTGGCGGGTTCGGCCGACGCCCATTTCCAGTTGTCGCCGTCACGGCAGATCGACGCGACGTAGAACGCGCTGCTGGCCGGCACATTCTTGGTGGCGGTTTGATCGACCGAGAAAACGATCTCCTTGCAGTCGAGTACGCCCGTGCTGATCGCGCGGCTGACCGTGACACGGCCGTGTTCGTCGTCCTCGATCGGCACCGAGTGGGTTACGCTCCACGGCGCGGCCGCGCCGACCTCGAGCGGCCCGGCGATTTTTGCGATGCCGTCTTGAGTGTTCTTGTGGGCCACGCGCTCCGAGTACTGCACGCCGGCGCGGGCCGCGGCCACCGCGCCGAGACCGATGCCGGTGGCGACGGCTGCATTGCTGGTGACTTTTGCCGCGAGCGCGGCGCCCGCGATACCGGCGCTCGCGGTGGCGCCTTCGGAATAAAGCGAACTACAGCCGCTCAACGCCGACGAGACCGCTACCGCCAACGCAATGAGGGCTGTTGCATTGACACGTCCGCGCCTCGCCGTTTGTCTTACGCTCTCCGCCCACACCATACTTTTTTGCATTTCCCTTTCTGTGCTCCTGCAAGTGCCGCACGTTCATGCTCGAAACCGATTTGTGAACGAACGAGCGGCACGTCTTTCTATCGTTGCAATACGCGCTGCCGCATTTTGCAGGATGCCATTTGTAATTGGCAGAGGGAAAGTGCAAGGAATTGCAAAAGATGATGCGCGGCAAATCGGTTTCTGCTGGGGCCGACGCCGATTTGCTTGGTCGTACGAAGGGATTAAATATGAGATTGCGCGGCGCGCTGAGCGGCCCGTTGCGCGGGTCGCGTTCCATCGAGCGAGCGAACTCCCGGCACCCAACGAAAGGCGTGCTCGCGCGGTCGAATAAGGTGAGCGCGGCAGGCTGGCTTATGGCTCGATTTCTTCTTCCGAGCCTTCTTCGCCCCCGTAAGCGCTCAAGCGGTTGTACAGCGTTTTCAGACTCACGCCGAGCGCTTTGGCCGCGCGCCGTTTGTCGCCGCCGCAATACTTGAGCGTGCCGAGAATGATCTGCTTTTGCGCGTCGGCGAGCGGCGTGCCGATCCACACGCTCATCGCGTCGCCTTGCGTCACGGGCTTCTTCACGCGCGACGCGAGGTGCGGATGCGGCAACTCGACCGTCTTCTCCGCGAGAATGAACGCACGATAGACCGCGTTCTTCAGCTCGCGCACGTTGCCCGGCCACGACCAGGTGCGCAGCGTTTCGATCGAGCGCTTGCTGAAGCTCTTGTTCGCGCCTTCCTGCTGGTTCAACTGCGCGAGGAAGTGCTGCGCGAGCAGTTCGCGATCGTTTTCGCGCTCGCGCAACGGCGGCGCGCGCAACGGAAAAACCGCGAGGCGGTACATGAGGTCTTCACGCAGGCCGTTTTCCTTCACGGCCACCGCGGGGTCGCGGTTGGTGGCGGCGATCACGCGCACGTCGCCGCTGATCAGCTGGTTGCCGCCGACCCGATAGAAGGTGCCGGTTTCGAGCGCGCGCAAGAGCTTGACCTGGCGCACCGGCGCCATTTCCGTGACTTCGTCGAGGAACAGCGTGCCGCCGTTCGCGTGTTCGAAGTAGCCGACGCGGCCTTGAACCGCGCCCGTGAAGCTGCCTTTTTCGTGGCCGAACAATTCGGCTTCGATGAGTTCGTCGGGGATCGCGCCGCAGTTTACGGCGACGAACGGTGCGTCCTTGCGGTTGCTTTGATCGTGAATCGTGCGGGCAATCAGTTCCTTGCCCGTGCCGGATTCGCCGATGATCAGCGCGGTCGCGTCGGTGCTGGCGACGCGTTCGATCTGCTCGTAGAGATCGAGCATCACCGGCGACGAGCCGTACAAGAGCCCATACGATTTCAGTCCCGCGACGTCCGCGACGCGCTGCTTCGCGTGTGCCGAAGCGCTGCCGCCGGCCGAGACGCTGGGCGAGTCCAGATCGATTGACGGCATAAACGGGGAGTCCTGTGCAAATGAGGTTTGTTGTTGCGGCGCGCAGGCCTGGGAAACGAGATGGACCGCGCAAGCGGTATCTCACAGAGGTCGATTTAACCACTTAGACGCCGCTTACGGCAATCCATGTAAAGCCGGGCGAAAGACAGTCGCGCCAGGTCGGTCGAAACTGCCCCGAGGCGGGGGCGCGCCACGAGCGAGCGACAGTTTTACCGGGCACGTGTCTTGCAAGATGCATCCGACACGCGTGTGCTTCCTGAGCGATGACCGCCGAAGCACGATAGCGACGAATGCGCGTCGCCGCCAGCGATGACAGGCCCGGAACCACACGCGACCGCTGGACTCAGACGAGGAGTGAATGATGACAGACACCACGCAACAGCTTGCGCTCGGCGGCCAGAAGATTGTCGAAGACCTGCGAGTGCTGCTGAAGGATTCGGAAGAAATGCTGCGGCTCGCCGCCAACGTGCCGGGCGAGGGCGTCGGCGCGCTGCGCGACAAGCTGGGCACGCACGTGGAGACGCTGCAATCCGCGCTCGACGATGCCCAACAAGGCGCGCAGCGGGGGTATCGGGTTGCCGCCGTCAACACCAGACACTATGTGCGGCACAACCCGTGGCGCGCGGTCGGCATTGCCGCGGGCGTCGGCTTTCTGCTTGGCGTCGTGACCGCGCG
>DASPZL010000219.1:0-20896 GCA_035636295.1 Paraburkholderia sp. | reverse complement strand
TGCTGTCGCCGGCCGGCCAGGCCGTGCTCGCGAAGTACGGTTTCAAGCCCGCGCATTAACTTCGATTAACTTCGCTCAGGCACCGCACGCTCATGCAACAGGCTTGGATTCCGCTCTTGCTGTCACTGAAAGTGGCGGGCTGGGCCACCGCGCTCAATCTGGTGTTCGGCGTCGCGGCCGGCTTCGGTTTGTCGCGCTGGCGCTCGGGCGCGCGCGATGTGATCGATTCGCTGCTGATGCTGCCGCTCGTCATGCCGCCCACCGTGCTCGGCTACTACCTGCTGGTCCTGCTCGGACGGCGCGGCGTGATCGGCGCCTGGCTCGACCGCGTCGATATTCAGTTGGTGTTCACCTGGCAAGGCGCGGTGATCGCGTCGACGGTAGTCGCCTTTCCGCTCGTGCTGAAATCGGCGCGCGCGGCCTTCGAAGCCGTCGATCCGCAACTCGAGCGGGCCGCACGCACGCTCGGCGTCAGCGAGACGGCGGTTTTCTTTCGCGTGACGCTGCCGCTCGCCGCGCGCGGCATTCTGGCCGGCGGCCTGCTGGCCTTCGCCCGCGCGCTCGGCGAATTCGGCGCGACGCTGATGATCGCGGGCAATTTGCCGGGACGCACGCAAACGCTATCGGTGGCGGTCTATTCAGCCGTGCAAGCCGGCGACGATGGCACCGCGAATTTCCTCGTGCTCGTGACCTCGGTGACGTGCGTCGTGATCCTGTTGCTCGCGGGCCGTCTCGTGCCGCAGCACACGCTTTTGGCCTCCCGTTGATATGCCGCTCACCGTCGACATCCGCAAGACCTTCGAGAGCGCCGAGCGCCGCTTTACGCTCGACGTCTCGTTCAGGGCGACCACGCAACGCGTCGTGCTGTTCGGGCCGTCCGGTGCGGGAAAAAGTCTGACGTTGCAGGCCGTCGCCGGCCTGCTGCGTCCCGACGAAGGCACGATCACGCTGCATGGCAATGCTTTGTTCGACAGCGCGCGCGGCGTCGATCTGAAACCGCAAGCGCGCAAGATCGCGTATCTGTTTCAGGACTACGCGCTGTTTCCGCATCTGAACGTGCGGCAGAACATCGGCTTCGGCTTGCAGCAAGGCTGGCTCAACCCGCGCGCGCGGATCGCGCATCCGCAAGTCGATTACTGGCTCGATGCGTTGGAACTGAAAAGCGTCGCGGGGAATCATCCCGCCCAGCTTTCAGGCGGACAAAAGCAGCGCGTGGCGCTGGCGCGAGCGCTTGTCGCGCAACCCCAGTTGCTGTTGCTTGACGAACCGTTTTCGGCCCTCGATAGCGCGCTGCGTCAGCGCATGCGGCGCGAACTGTCGGATCTGCAAACGCGGCTCGATATTCCGATGGTGCTGATCACACACGATCCCGACGACGTCGCCGCGTTCGGCGATCAGGTCGTGCAGGTCAGCGACGGCTGCGTGCGTGAGAATCAGCCGTTCGCCGGCTACGTGCGCAGCGAGCCTTGATCGAGGCGCGGGTCTTTCGGGTCTTTCGAAGCTTCCTTCAATCCTTCACGCCAAGAATCACGCTCGATGCCTTGAACGCCGCGACGGCGCTTCCCCCTTCCGCGAGACCGAGCGTGTCGACGCTTTCATTGGTGACGACCGCGGTGATCACCGCGCCGCCGTCCAGCACCAGCGACACCTCCGCATTGACCGCGCCGCGCTTCACGCTCTGCACCGTGCCGCGCAACTGATTGCGCGCAGAGAGTTTCAGCGGCGCGCCGCTCTCGTCCTCGACGAGCAGCACCACCCACGAAGCCTTGATCAACGCAAACGCCGCCGCGCCCTCGACGAGCCCCAACGTCTCGGTGCTTTCATGCGTGAGCACCGCGACGACCGTATGACCGCCGGGCAGCGCCAGCGACACTTCGTCGTTCACCGTGCCGCGCGTGATCGCCGACACCGTGCCATAGAACTGATTGCGCGCGCTCGTCTTCACCCCGATGCGGCCGATCAGATCCCAATCCATCGCGAAACCTTCGATCGCCGCCCCAGCACGTTCGAGAAAACGCCGATGCTCGCGCTCCACCGCACGAAACGTCTCGATCAGCTTCACGGCGCGCGGCGTGAGCGTGGTGCCGCCACCGCCCTTGCCGCCGGTCAGCCGCACGACGAGCGGCTCGCCGGCGAGGTTGTTCATCGTGTCGATGGCGTCCCACGCGCCTTTGTAGCTCATGCCGACCGCCTTTGCCGCGCTGGTAATGGAACCGGTCTCGCCGATCGCCGCAAGCAGCGCGACGCGCGACGCGCCGCCGAGCGTTTGCTCGCCCGCCTGAAACCAGACGGAGCCGCCGAGTTCGAGTGTTTCGCGGGACGGATCGGTGGGCTTGGATGTCATGACTGAGACCGCTCGATGAGCGAGAGAAGGACAGCGAATCATTATAACGACGCGCGCGTGAGCAAACGGACGCGCACGCGGCGCGCGGCGACACCCCAATGGCACCCAGCCGACCTCGAAAACGGATAGATGGGATACTCAAACGCGAAGTATCGAACACTTCGCCCTTTCCATTTTCCGGCGTGGCGGGTCTAGGTCCAGGCTTGGGTCCGTGCGCCGCAACTTCAGCAAGGAGCAAGACAGTGAACATCGATCTATCGGGCAAGACCGCGATCGTCAGCGCATCCACCGCGGGCATCGGCCTGGCGATTGCCACCGGCATTGCCGCGTCGGGTGCGCAAACGCTCATCAACGGACGCAAGCAGGAGGCCGTGGACCGCGCCATCGAAACCATCCGCAAAACAGCGCCGCAAGCGAAGCTGCGCGGCTTCGCCGGCGACCTCGGCACGCGTGAGGGCTGCGATGCGTTGGCAAAAGCCGTGCCGCAGGCGGACATTCTCGTGAACAATCTCGGCGTATTCGGCCCCGGCGACGTTTTCACCACCGAAGACGATGACTGGGAGCGCTACTTCCAGGTCAACGTAATGTCGGGCGTGCGGCTCACGCGCCACTACCTCAAGGGAATGATGGAGCGCAAATGGGGCCGCGTGGTGTTCATCTCGTCGGAGTCAGCATTGAATATTCCGGCGGATATGCTCGCTTACGGCTTTTCGAAAACCGCACAGTTGAGCATCGCGCGCGGCATCGCCAAGCACGCAGCCGGCAGCGGCGTGACGGTGAATGCCGTGCTGCCCGGACCGACGCTGTCGGACGGCTTCCGTTCGATGGTGGAAGAGACGGCGAAGGAGCAAGGCAAAACCGTCGAGCAGGTCGCCACCGAATTCGTGCGCGCAAATCGCAGCAGTTCGATCATCCAGCGGCCGGCCAGCACCGAGGAAGTCGCGAACATGGTTGTCTACGTCTGCTCGCCGCAAGCCTCGGCCACCACCGGCGCGGCGCTGCGCGTGGACGGCGGCGTGGTCGATACGATCGCGTGACGGCGGCGCGCGTCGCTTCTAAAGAACCATGGGCGGTGGCATGACCGATTGATATGGCCGCCGCCCGTTCAGTGCGAGACCCCAATACGCTATGACGTCCGTCCCGGCATTCAAACCGCGTACTGCGCAATCCCGCTGCCGAACGACCAGTTCTCCTTGTCCACCTCGACAAGACTGATGAACACATCTTCTCGTCGCAGCCCCGGCGACTCCGCCAGTTCATCCGCGATGCGCTTGTACAGCGCCTTCTTCTGCTCGAGCGTGCGCGTGTTGCTCACCGTGAGCTGAATCGCGACGAAATCGTCGCTGCGCTCGATGTTCAGATACTGCCGGTCATAGATCAGATTGCCGGCATCGTGCTCACTGAGCAGCATGAAGATGTCGTCCTTCGGGACGTTGAACGTGCCCACTAGCGCGCGCTGGATGCTGTCGGTCAGCGCCTTCCGGTATTCGGCCGGCTTGCCGGCGCGCAGGGCGATTCGTGTGAGCGGCATGATGAAACTCCTTGGCTGCGGTTGATCGGGTAAACACAGCTTAGGCTCGCTGGCTCATAATAAACAGACATCATTGATGATTTCATCCATATCCATCTGAAATGAAAGTCCTTGACCTGGATGCCGTGCGAGCGTTCGTTCTGGTTGCCGATCTGCGCAGCTTCACGCGCGCCGCGGACGCGCTCGACACCACGCAATCGGCCGTCAGCCTGAAGCTCAAGCGGCTGGAAGCGCACCTTGGCAAGCAGTTGCTGGAGCGCACGCCGCGCGTCGTGCGTCTTTCCGCGGACGGCAACGCGTTTCTCGGCGCGGCCCGCGATCTGTTGAACGCGCATGAACGCGCGCTGGGTTCGCTGTCCGTGACTCGGCGACGGCTCGTGTTGGGGCTAAGCGAGCACGTCGCGAGCACGGACCTCCCACGATTGCTCGCGAGGCTCAACGCGCACGATCCGGGTTTGGTCGTGGAATTGCATATGGGGACGTCCGCTTCGCTGCTCGCGCAATTCGACGAACGCCGCCTCGACGCGGTAATCATTCGCTACGGCGTCGACGAACCGCCGCGCGACGACGCGCAGGTGCTGTTCAGCGAACCGCTTGGCTGGCTCGCCACGCCGGAATGGTTGCCTCGCGTCGGTGAGCCGTTGGCGCTGGCGCTGTTGAGCCCGCCGTGCAATGTGCGCGACGTCGCGCTGCGAACGCTGACGGCGGCGGGCATTGCGTGGCAGGAGGTGTTCGTCGGGGGTGGTGTGGCGGCGGTTGGAGCGGCGGTCGCGGCGGGCCTCGCCGTGTCGCCGCTGGCGCGCAGAGTGGCCCCCCGCGGTTTGGTCGATGTCGGCGCGCGGCTGGGTTTGCCGCCACTGCCACAGTCGCGCGTGACGCTGCATTCGCGGGTCAGGGACGAGCGGTCGGCGGAGACGTTGCGGTTGGTGGCGAATGGGTTGGCAAGCGCGTGAGGCATCCGGGCGCGTCGTTCCTGTGCTCCGCCTGGAAAGGAATCCACTCATGAACACCCGCGAAGAATGGCGGCTCGCGCAGGCACGCGGCGCCGAAACCGCCAGGCGTCCCGCCGCACGCAGTCGAACTCGGCCGCACGGCGTTGGGTCCGCCGGGCAGCAAGGCGAAATGCAAACGCGCGGCGTGAGTCGATCCGATCTCAGTGGAGGATCGGCGGCAGCGAGCCGCTGCTGGCGGTAGCCGGGTTGGTCGTGGCGTCGGCGGGACTCGCGCTAACGTTTGCGGACTTGGCCGGTGCAGTCGCGTGGGATACAGCCGGTTTCGCCGCGCCCTTAGCCGCCACCTTCTTCACACTGCCATGCGGTGCCGGTTTCTTGCCACTGTTTGACGCCGGCGCAACCCGCTGCGCCGCATGCTTCGAACCGACCTTTGTAGCAGGCTTTGATGAGCCCGCGATCGCCCCGCCCTTGCCCGCTCCCGTCGTTTTCCTTGCCTGCTTCGCGCTATGCCCGCTCGCCTCGGACGGATTCCACACTTCCTGATAGCCGGCCGCCATAGCCACACCCGATACACACCACACGGCAACCGCCGTTGCTACTGCTCGAACCCACATCTCCTGCTTCTCCTGATCTTCGGCTTCATAACAAGCCAGGATTATATTCTCTTGCAAAAATCCCCATTTAGACTAATATCAATTTAAAGTACAGATAAGGACTTACCCGCTCATGTCTCACGCTGCCCGCGTCACCCAGCCCGAACCGCCGATTCGCCGGCCGGTTTCGGAACCGTCGCTCACGGAAATGTCCGCGGCGGGCCTGCGCGCGTTCTTCAACATCGCGCGAGACTGGGACCTGAGCGCGGACGAGCAGATCGTGCTGCTCGGCTCGCCGGGCCGCTCCACGTATTTCAAATGGAAGGCGGCGCCTGCAACGGCCCGCCTCGGGCGCGACACGCTGGAGCGCCTGTCGCTGCTCCTCGGCATCTACAAGGCGCTGCAAATCCTGCTGCCGCAACCCAGCGCCGCCGACACGTGGATCAAGCGTCCCAACAGCGCGCCGCCGTTCGGCGGCCGCCGCGCGCTGGACCGCATGCTGGCCGGCAATATCAGCGACCTCGTGGCCGTGCGCCAGTATCTCGACGCAATGCGAGGCGGCTGGGCGTGACACAACCGTATTGGCAGGACCGCTGGCGCACTGCGCCGCTCGACTGGTCGCCCGCATATCGCGTGATTCCGACGCGCTTTCCGGCCGTCAATCTGTTCGACCGGGTTGCTTCGCCGGAAGATTTCGATGCGCTCTACGCGCTCGAAGCGATGACCAACGACCGTCTGCGCACCGAAATCGGCGAGCTCGATCTCGTGCCGCGCGAAGAGCGCCGCTTCGGGCCCGGCTACGGACCGATCATGGCCGCGTTGACGCACCTGAATCCGCTCGGCAGCCGCTTCTCCGACGGCACCTACGGCGTGTTCTATTGCGCCCGCTCGCGCGCCACGGCGATCGCCGAAACGCGCTACCACACGGGAAAATTTCTCGAGGCGACCGCCGAGCCGCCGATGCGCCAGCAGATGCGTCTCTACACGGTCGTCGCGCAAGGCGACGTGGTCGACATCCGCGACGACGCTTCGCTCGATCTCGCGGTGCTGTCGCCGGACGATTATCTGGCCGGACAGTCGCTCGGCCGTGCCGCGCGCGAGGCAGGCGCGCCGGGCATCGTGTATCCGTCGGTGCGGGATGACGGAGGCGAGTGCCTCGCCGCGTTCCGAACGACGCTGCTGCGCGACTGCCATCACGCGGCGTATCTGGAATACAACTGGAACGGCGCGAGCGTCGATATGGTGTTCGAGCTCAACCAGGTCGGCTAAGGGATTGATGGCGGGAAGGCGCGAGCCGTCAAGGCAAGGCGAGCGCGTCCGCTCCATCGGCGCGCGCGGCTTCGACCGAAATCGACCAGCGCCGCAACGCCAGCGGCTCGACGATCGTCAGCTTGCCGCCCGGCCCGAACGCGCCGGTGTCGATGAACACCTGCGAGCCGATCTGCTGAATGTCGCGCATCGGCGTATGGCCGCAATAGGTCAGCGAGAGACCGCGCTGCCGCAGCGGATCGCCGTTGCCCAACGCCAGTTCGCGGCCCCACAGTAATTGCTGGCGGGTTTCGGCCGAATAATTCCCGGCGTCGAGATCGGCGTCCGTGCCGAAGAATTCGGCGTGCAAAATATTGAAGCGCTCCTTGCCGCTGCCTACCACACGCACGAGCGGCAACGTGCGCAGACGTTCCGCGTAGCGCTGCAAACGTTCGTCGGGCAAATCCGCCGCCCATATTCCACCGATTCCATACCACCATTGGCGCCGCAAGCGGCCATCCGCGACGGCGCACAACGTGTCTTCGTGATTGCCGAGCACGGCGAAGAACCACGGCTTGTCGAGCAGCGCCAAAGCCTGCTCGGAATGCGCGCCGCGGTCCACCAGATCGCCGACCGAAAAGAGCCGGTCGCGCGCCGGGTCGAACGCGATCGTGCGCAGCAGATAGCGCAACGCATCGACACAGCCATGCAAATCGCCGACTACAAAGTCGCGGCCGCTCTGGTTGGCCGGATGATGCTGAACGGAGTTGACGAGTACGGAAGCCATGCGTCAATGATAATGCCGCATGGGCGAATGCGTATGCGCGTTGCCGATCCTAACTTGGCGTCTTCGACGGCACGAATGACGAAAATCGACGCGAAAATGGCGCATTTCCGGAAAAGCTTACCGGAAACCCGCGGTCGGCGTGGTCGTTATTGCTGCGTGTGAAATCGCGCTCACTGCATCCCATGCGCGGCGAGAAGGCAATCGCCTTTCAACTGAAAAGCGGCGTGCAAGGCGTTGCGAAAGACTTCAGCCTGTGACCTCTCATTCGACAAATGATGCTCGAAGCGCGCGTAGAATCCGCGGCTCAGACGCCCTTCCTCTTACATTCCATGTTCGCAAAATATTACCCGCAGGTTTTTCGCAATCGCCCGCGCATGCTGGCCGGTCTCGTTGTCGGCATCGTGGCGGCGCTCTTCGTCCCCGAGCACACGCGGCCGATGGTCCGCGTGCTGGCCGGCTGGGACGCCGCCGTCTGGATCTATCTGCTGCTGATCTGGGTACACATGGCCGCCGCCGACGAAGGCCGCGTGCGAGCCTCCGCCCTGCGCGACGATGAAAACGCGGGCGTGGTGCTGTTCGTGATCTGCGTGGCGACCGTCGCGAGCATTGCCGCGATCGTGCTCGAACTGGCATCGGCAAAAGGCACGGCCGGCACCTCGACTGTGTGGCACTACGTGCTGACCGGGCTCACGCTGATGGGTGCGTGGTTCATGATCCCGACCATCTTCACGCTGCATTACGCGCGGCTTTACTACGACACCGATGCCACGGAAACCGCGCTGCTGTTTCCCGATCATGAACTTCAGCCGGACTATTGGGACTTTCTGTACTTCTCGTTCACCATCGCCGTGGCCTCGCAGACTTCGGACGTGGTGCTGCGCTCGCGCTCGATTCGCCGCGCCGCGCTCGCGCAATCCATTCTGTCGTTCTACTTCAACGTCGCGGTGCTTGGGCTTTGCGTGAACATCGCGGCGGGCCTGCTCGGCTCCTGACATTCCCTCACGCTCGCAACACTTCTAACGCAGCAACGCCTGCCGCCGCGCTTCGCGTGCGGCAGTCACCACCCCACCTCCTCGACGTCTCGTGTAAAACCCGGACGACGTCCACCCGTTTTACACGCAGGCCGTCCGCTACCGTACGCCGTTCCGCTTCCACCTTTCAGCGGGCTTCCCGACAGGGCGCACGTTCGCCCATCCAACGTTCCGCTCGCAACACACTGGCACAAGCCTTGCTGCGTTTAGCGCACTGAACTGGCCGGCCCGTGCGTCCGACGCCTGGCGTCAAAATACCCTTTACTGGCCAGCGGCGTGACGATCTTTGCACTACATTGACCGATACGCGCCCTCGCTTCATTCATCGCGCGGTATCCGGCCCTGGAAGCCCAACGAGCGTTGTGATCGCATGCCAATTGCATCCACACCGCAGCAGGACGAATCTGGAAACGACCGATGGAATCTCCGAACAGGTACGCGCCGCGGATCTACTTTTTTCATTCACTTCTGGTTGGTCCGCTCGACGCGTGGCCTGCGCGGTTCGCTCACGCGGCCTCGCTGGGCTTCGATCACGCGCTGATCGGCAGCCTCTTCGAGCCGGGGCAGGCCGGCCACGGACAGGTAGTCGGCAACCACGCCCGGCTGCATCCAGTGTTCGAGACTCAGCAACCGGCCACTCACGCAATCCGCACGCTCGCGGACGCCGCAAGTCAGAACGGCCTGACCTTGCTGGCCGATCTCGTGATCGACCGGATGGCCGCCGATGGCGCGCTGTACGCCGAACATGCCGACTGGTTCCATTCATTCGAATCTGAAGAGGCGCGGCTCGATCCGCGCCATGTGCATCGCGAGGACAACGTCGCGTATGCGAACTTCAACGGCGCCGACAGCGGCGCCGCCCTAGTCGACTGGTGGACGCGGCAGCTGCTCGCGCTGGCCGACGCGGGTGTGGGCGGCTTTCGCTTCGATTCGCCGCATCGCGTGCCACGCGCCGTCTGGCGCCAACTCGGCGATGCGGTGCGCGCGAAACACCCCAACGTACGCTTTCTCGCCGCGACGCCGGGCCTGTCCCGCAGCGATCTGCCGGGACTCGAAGGCGCGGGCTTCGACTGCGTGTTCTCGTCGGTGCGCTGGTGGGACTTCCGTTCGAGCTGGATGGTCGAGGAGCACGCCGCGCTCGCGCGCATCGGCGCGCCGGTCGCCTTCCCCGAAGCGCCGTACGGCACGCGCCTCGCCGCCGAGTTGAGCGATGCGCACGACGCCGCCATCGTCGAGCGGGCCTACCGTCGCGCGCTGTTGACGGCGGCCTCGATCGGCACCGGCTGGATGATGCCGATGGGTTTCGAATACGGCGTGACCGAACCGATGTCGCAAACGCGCGGCGACGCTTCGCAGTACGCGCTTGCCTGCCAGTCAAAGAAATTCGATCTCTCTAAACCAATAGCGCATGCGAACGAGGTCGTGCGCAACATCACGGCACTGCACACCAATGGGGAGCTGCGCCCGCTAAGCGGACCGGGCGCGCCCGCGGCCGTCCTGCTGCGCGCCGACCACGCCGACCTGCGCGAGGCCGGCGAGGCGGTGCTGATCGCCATCAATCCCGAACTCGGCGCGCCGGTGCGCGTCGATCCGGCGCGCTTCCTCGCCGGCGTGCCGGGCAACTTCACGCGCTTCGTTCCGCTCGATGCGCCCGGCCACGCCACGCCCGCCACGTTGACGCCCTTCGCGCTCGCGCCCGGCGCGATCCGCCTGTTCCGCGCGGTGACTGAAAAGCCCATCCGTCTCGCGCCGCCGATCGACAAGGCGAACAGCAAGCGCAGCGGCCGCAAGACCGTGCTCGAAGCGCTCAATGCGCCGCGCGTGGCGATCGAGAGCGTAACGCCTTCCGTCGATCACGGCCGCTTTGCGGCCAAGCGCTCGGTGGGCGAGCGCGCCGAAATCAGCGCCGCGATCTTCGCCGAAGGTCACGACAAGATCGCCGCCGCCGTGATCTGGCGCGCCGCCGACGAAACCGCCTGGCACGAAGTGCTGATGACCCCGGCGCAGCCCGCCGGCCTCGACATCTGGAAAGCGCGCATTCCGCTCGAGCGCCTCGGCCGCCACGAGTTCACCGTGATCGCGTGGCGCGACGACTTCGCGTCGCTGGTCGAGCACATCGAGAAGAAGCTGAAAGCGGGCCAAACCGTCGAACTCGAACTCGACGAAGCCGCGCATCTGTTCGCACTGGTGCTCGCCGAAGTGGAAACGACGGAGGGCGCGGTGACCGAGCCGCTCAAACATATCGTCGCGCAATTCACCAAGGCCGACGTTGAAGCCAAGCTCGCGCTCATTCTCGCGCCGGCCACGGCAAAGGCGATGACCGCCGCGCGCCACCGTCCGTTCCTGAGCCGTGACCCGGTGGTCTATAAGATCGACGCCGACCGCAGCGCCGCGCGCTTCGCAAGCTGGTACGAGATATTCCCGCGTTCGATGAGCGACGACGAATCGCGTCACGGCACCTTCGCCGACGTCACCACGAAATTGCCGCGCATCCGCGACATGGGCTTCGACGTGTTGTACTTCCCGCCGATTCATCCAATCGGCCTTATGAATCGCAAAGGGCGCAACAACACGTTGAACGCGCAGCCGGGCGACGTAGGCAGCCCGTATGCGATCGGCGCCGCCGAAGGCGGACACGCCGCCGTGCATCCGCAACTCGGCACGCTCGACGACTTCAAGAAAATGCTCGCCGCCGCGCACGCGCACGGCCTCGAAATCGCGCTCGACTTCGCGATTCAGTGTTCGCCGGATCACCCGTGGCTGAAGGCGCATCCGACGTGGTTCGCCTGGCGCCCCGACGGCACGCTGCGTTACGCCGAGAATCCGCCGAAGAAGTATCAGGACATCGTCAACCCGGACTTCTATGCGCACGACGCCAAGCCCGACTTGTGGCTCGCGCTGCGCGACGTGATCCTGTTCTGGATCGAAGCGGGCGTGCATATTTTCCGCGTCGACAATCCGCACACCAAGCCGCTGCCATTCTGGGAATGGATGATCGACGACGTGCGCGCGCGCTACCCCGACACGATCTTCCTCGCCGAAGCGTTCACGCGGCCACGCATGATGAACCGGCTCGGCAAGATCGGCTTCTCGCAGTCGTACACGTATTTCACGTGGCGCGAATCGAAGCGCGACTTCATCGAGTACATGAGCGAACTCACACAAACCGATGCGCGCGATTTCTACCGGCCGAACTTCTTCGTCAATACGCCGGATATCAACCCGCGGCATTTGCAGTCACAGGGACGCACCGGCTTTCTGATTCGCGCGGCTTTGGCCTCGACTTTGGCCGGCTCGTGGGGCGTGTATAGCGGCTTTGAATTGTGCGAGGCCGCCGCGCTGCCGAACAGCGAGGAATATCTCGACTCCGAAAAGTATCAACTGCGCGCGTGGGACTGGCACCGGCCGGGCAACATCGTCGGCGAGATCAGTGCGTTGAACCGGATCCGCCGTGCGAATCCGGCGCTGCAAACGCATCTGGGTCTCACGTTCCTGCCCGCGCACAACGACAACGTGCTGTTCTTCGAGAAAGCGACCGAGGCACGCGATAACGTGATCGTCGTCGCGATCAACCTCGATCCGTTCAACGAACAGGGCGCGGATATCGAATTGTCGTGGGAAACATTCCAGCGCTGGAACCTGCACGACCATGGCCCGCTGGAAGTCACCGATCAGATGACCGGCGCGCGCTTTGAATGGCACGGCCGCTGGCAGCACGTCCAACTCGGGTCGGGCCAGCCGTTCTCGATCTGGCGCATCGCGCCGCTCGGCGGCCTGCCCGCCGAACGCCCGGACGAAGCCGACAGCGACTATCGCGCAGACGCTGGCAACCCAACCCCAACGGAAGGTGCGACATGAAGCGTGACGATCCAGCCCAAACCACGTCGCAGACTCATACGAACGCAGCCACCGGCAGCGCGGCCAAAACGCGGACGTCGCGACGCGGCAAGCCCGCCGCGCTCAGCGACGATCCGCTCTGGTACAAAGACGCGATCATCTATCAGGTGCACATCAAGTCGTTCTTCGACGCGAACAACGACGGCGTCGGCGATTTTCCAGGCCTGATCGCAAAGCTCGATTACATCGCCGAACTTGGCGTGAATGCGATCTGGCTGCTGCCGTTCTATCCGTCGCCGCGGCGCGACGATGGGTACGACATCGCGGACTACCGCAATGTCCACCCGGATTATGGACAGCTCTCCGACGTCAAGCGCTTCATTCAGGAAGCGCATGCGCGCGGCATCCGCGTGATTACCGAACTGGTGATCAACCACACGTCTGATCAACACCCGTGGTTTCAGCGTGCGCGCCGTGCGAAGCCGGGCTCGAATCATCGCAATTACTACGTGTGGGCCGATACCGATCAGAAGTACCTGGAAACGCGGATCATCTTCATCGATTCGGAGCCGTCGAACTGGACGCACGATCCGGTGGCGGGCGCTTACTACTGGCACCGTTTCTATTCGCACCAGCCCGATCTGAATTTCGACAATGCGGCCGTGCTGCGCGAGGTGTTACAGGTCATGCGCTTCTGGCTCGACATGGGCATCGACGGGCTGCGGCTCGACGCGGTGCCATATCTGGTCGAACGCGAAGGCACCAACAACGAGAATCTGCCGGAAACGCACTCGGTGCTGAAGAAGATCCGCGCGACCATCGACGCGGAATATCCGAACCGGATGCTGCTCGCCGAAGCGAACCAGTGGCCGGAGGACGTGAAGGAATACTTCGGCGACGAAGACGAATGCCACATGGCATTCCACTTCCCGCTGATGCCGCGCATCTACATGTCGATCGCGAGCGAGGACCGCTTCCCGATCACCGACATCATGCGGCAAACGCCTGACCTCGCCCCGTCGAACCAGTGGGCGATTTTCCTGCGCAATCACGATGAACTGACGCTGGAAATGGTCACGGATTCCGAACGCGACTACTTGTGGAACACCTATGCGAGCGATCGCCGCGCGCGGTTGAACCTCGGCATTCGCCGCCGTCTCGCACCGTTGATGGAGCGCGACCGCCGCCGCATCGAACTGATCAATTCGCTGCTGCTGTCCATGCCGGGCACGCCCGTAATCTACTACGGCGACGAACTCGGGATGGGCGACAACATCCACCTCGGCGACCGCGACGGTGTGCGCACGCCGATGCAATGGTCGTCCGATCGCAACGGCGGCTTCTCGCGCGCCGATCCCGAGCAACTGGTGCTGCCGCCGGTGATGGGTTCGCTGTACGGCTTCGACGCGGTAAATGTCGAAGCGCAAAGCCGTGACCCGCATTCGCTGCTGAACTGGACCCGGCGCATGCTCGCCACCCGTCGAGCCAAGCAGACGTTCGGACGCGGCACGATCCGCTTCCTGAAGCCGGAAAACCGCAAGATACTCGCGTATCTGCGTGAAATACCGGGCGAGCCGCCGATTCTGTGCGTGGCGAATCTGTCGCGCGCGCCGCAGGCGGTGGAACTCGATCTGTCCGAGTTCAACGGCGCCGTGCCGATCGAAATGACCGCCGATTCCGTGTTTCCGGCCATCGGGCAACTCACGTATCTGCTGACTTTCCCGCCGTATGGCTTCCTGTGGTTCATGCTATGCCCCGGCGGTCAACGTCCGACGTGGGCGCAAGCGCATTCCGAACCGCTGCCCGAATTTGTCACGATCGTGATCCGCGAAGGCCAGGTTGGACCGACGCCGGAAAACGTGCGGCTGCTCGAATCCGAAGTGCTGCCGTCATGGCTGAGCCGTCGCCGCTGGTTCGCCTCCAAGGATCAGAAGATGCACGCGGTGCGCCTCGCCGCATTGACGACGATCCCGAACGGCGGCTTCGCGTTCACCGAAATCGAGGCGGACGTGGGCGATCACACCGAGCGCTACGTGGTGCCGATCGCGATCACGTGGGGCGGCGAAACCACCACGCCGCTCTTCATTCAGCTGGCGTTGGCGCGCGTGCGGCGCGGGCGCAACGTCGGGCATCTGACTGACGCGTTCGCGCTGCCCATCTTCGCGCATGGCGTGTTGCGCAAGCTGCGCGAACGCGCTGTCGTGCCGACCGTGCAGAAGAGCGAGATCAAGTTCATCCCGACCGAGCGTTTCGCCGAACTCGGCAACCTGGGTGAGCGGCCCGACATCCGCTGGCTCGCGGCCGAGCAAAGCAACAGTTCGCTGATCATCGCCGATGCCGCGGTGCTGAAGCTGGTGCGCCGCCTCGTGAGCGGCGTTCATCCGGAAGCGGAAATCAGCCGCTACCTGACCCAGCTCGGCTACGCGAACACCGCGCCGCTGTATGGTGAAGTGGTGCGCGTCGATCCCGAAGGCGTGCCGCATACGCTCGCCATCCTGCAAGGCTTTATCGACAATCAGGGCGACGCCTGGAACTGGTCGCTCGACTATCTGCGCCGCTCGGTGGACGAACTCGCCATCGCCGTCGACACGGAAGCGCAGGTGCCCGACCGCGACAACGAAGCGATCCTCATGGAAGGCTACAGCACGTTGACCGGCATCATCGGCAGGCGGCTCGGCGAGCTGCACGTGGCGCTCGCCTCGCCTTCCGACGACCCGGCGTTCGCGCCGGAGACCGCCAGCGCCGAACAGGTGAAGGCGTGGATCGACGGCACGCAAGCGATGCTCGCCGCCGCGCTGGATCTGCTCGCGCCGCGCATCGCGCAGATGAGCGACCCGGAAACGCAGGCGTTGGCGCAAAGCCTGATCGACCGGCGCGCCGCGCTGGTCGAGGCTGTCGACAAACTCGTGCCGGCCGACGCGCAGGCATTGCGCATCCGCATTCACGGCGACTTCCACCTGGGGCAGGTGCTGGTCGCGCAGGGCGACGCGTATCTGATCGATTTCGAAGGCGAGCCCGCGCGTTCGCTCGAGGAGCGGCGTCAGAAGTCGAGTCCGTTGCGCGACGTCGCCGGCTTGCAGCGCTCGCTGTCGTATGCGAGCGCGGCGGCGCAATCCACCACGGAAAGCGCGCCGCAGCAGACCGCCGATCGCAAGCGCGCGCTGTTCGACCGTTTCCGCGCGCACGCCACCGAGACTTTCCTGAACGAGTATCGCGCCGCCGCCGCGGACGCTCCGACGCCGCTGGTGGCGCCCGAGGCCGAACAGGCCCTGCTCGATCTGTTCCTGATCGAGAAGGCCGCCTACGAAATCCGCTATGAAGCGGCCAACCGTCCGACGTGGCTCAACTTGCCGGTGCGCGGCCTCGCCGCGCTCACCAGCCGTTTGCTCGGCGACACCGGCGCACCCCCGCCGCACGATTCCTCAACCCAGGCGCCAGGCGCCGCCACACCGCCTCATCCGGCCGAGGGCGACTATGAGTGAGCACGATCCGGCCGCGGGCCTCCAACCGCTCGACATCGACGCGCTCGTTGAAGCGCGTCACCCCGATCCTTTCTCGCAGCTCGGGCTGCATCAGACGGACGCCGGTCCGGTGGTGCGCGCGCTGTTGCCGAACGCCGCGCACGTCAGCGTGATCTCGCGCGCCGACGGTTCCCCGCTCGGTGAGCTCGAACAACTGCGGCCGGGGCTGTTCGCCGGCCGCGTGGCATCGGCGGCGCCCTATCGCTTGCGCATCGACTGGCACGGCGTGGTGCAGGAGATCGAGGACACGTATTCATTCGGTCCGGTTCTCGGCGACGAACCGTTGGGGCGTCTCGCCGGCGGCGACCCGTATGCGGTGCTCGAATGCCTCGGCTCCCGGCCGATGGAAATTAACGGCGTGCCGGGCGTGCGCTTTGCCGTGTGGGCGCCGAACGCGCGGCGCGTCTCGGTGGTGGGCGACTTCAATGCGTGGGACGGCCGCCGACATCCGATGCGGCTGCGTCATCAGGCGGGTGTGTGGGAGTTGTTCGTGCCGCGCGTCGGCGCCGGTGCGCGCTACAAATACGAGTTGCTCGCTCGGGACGGCCACCCGCTGCCATTGAAAGCGGACCCGTGCGCGATGCAAACGGAGAAGCCGCCGGGCACCGCATCGGTGGTCGCGCACGTCGACGAGATCGAGCAGTTTTCGTGGACCGATCAAGACTGGATTCAATCACGTGCCGGCAAGCAGACGCCGCGCGCGCCGATCTCGATCTACGAAGTGCATGCCGAATCCTGGCTGCGCATCGCCGAGGAAGGCCAGCGCGGTCTCGACTGGGAAGAACTCGCCGAGCGGCTGATTCCCTACGTGAAGAGCATGGGCTTCACGCACGTCGAATTCATGCCGATCGCGGAACATCCGTTCGGCGGTTCGTGGGGCTATCAGCCGCTCGGACAGTTCGCGCCGTCCGCGCGCTTCGGCAAGCCCGAGCAGTTCGCCACGTTCGTCAACAAGGCGCACGAAGCCGGGCTCGGCGTGATTCTCGACTGGGTGCCCGCGCATTTTCCGAACGACGCGCACGGTCTCGTCGACTTCGACGGCACGCCGCTTTACGAGCACGCCGATCCGCGCGAAGGCTATCACCAGGACTGGAACACGATGATCTACAACCTCGGCCGCCACGAGGTGAGCGCGTTCCTGATCGCCTCGGGTCTGGCGTGGCTAAAGCGCTATCACGTCGACGGCTTGCGCGTGGATGCGGTCGCCTCGATGCTGTATCGCGACTACTCGCGCGCCGCCGATGAGTGGGTGCCGAACATCTACGGCGGGCGGGAGAATCTCGAATCGATCGCGTTTCTGAAGCGGCTCAATCACGAAGTCGGCTACGTGCCGGGTGTGCCGGGCGCGATCACGATCGCCGAGGAATCGACCGCGTGGCCGGGCGTGACGGCGCGTGTCGAAGACGGCGGGCTCGGCTTCCAGTTCAAGTGGAACATGGGCTGGATGCACGACACGCTGCACTACATGGCGGAAGACGCCGTCTATCGAAAATACCACCACCACAACATGACCTTCGGGATGGTGTACGCGTATTCCGAGCGCTTCGTGCTGCCGCTTTCTCACGATGAAGTGGTGCACGGCAAAGGCTCGCTGCTCGGCAAGATGCCGGGCGATACGTGGCAGCGCTTCGCCAATCTGCGCGCGTACTTCGGCTTCATGTGGACGCATCCAGGCAAGAAACTGCTGTTCATGGGCGGCGAATTCGGCCAGCTGGCGGAATTCAACCACGACGCGTCGCCGCATTGGCATCTGCTCGACGATTCGAACCACCATGGCGTGCAGATGCTGGTGCGCGACCTGAACCGGCTCTACCGGGAAGAGCCCGCGCTGTATCTGCTCGACAGCGAGCCGGGCGGCTTCGAATGGCTGATCGGCGACGACAGCGGCAACAGCGTGTTCGCCTGGCGCCGCACGGATGGCACGGGCCGCGAACTCGTCATAGTGTGCAACATGACGCCGGTGCCGCGGCTCGATTACCGGATCGGCATGCCGTGCAGCGGCCGCTGGTCGGAAGTGCTGAACACGGATGCGAGCGTGTACGGCGGTTCGAACATGGGCAACGGCGGCGTGATCCATACCGAGGCCATGTCGAGCCACGGCTGGCCGCATTCCGCGTCGCTGACGCTGCCGCCGCTCGCGACGATCGTATTGCGTGCGGATTGATCGGGGTGCTGCACGGCGAGCGCGCGGCCTGACAGCCGCGCGCTCGTCGCATGAAGACCCACGATAGCGTTCATAAATCAGAACAAGGAAGGGGAACCATGTCGCATGCAATGCCCGACCGGCTGCTGCCGGGCTCGCCTTATCCGCTCGGCGCGAGCTGGGATGGCCTCGGCGTCAACTTCGCGGTGTTCTCGGCGAACGCGCAGAAAATCGAGCTTTGCCTGTTCGATCCCACGGGCCGCAAGGAAATCCGCCGTTTCGCGCTGCCCGAATGCACCGACGAAGTCTGGCACGGCTATTTGCCGAATGCGCATCCGGGCACCGCGTACGGTTTTCGCGCGCATGGGCCGTATCAACCGCAGCACGGGCATCGCTTCAATCCGCACAAGCTGTTGCTCGATCCGTACGCGCGCAAACTCGTCGGACAATTTCGCTGGTCGGATGCGCTGTTCGGTTATCGCGTGCATTCGAATCGCGCCGACCTTTCCATCGACCGGCGCGATTCGGCGCCCGCCATGCCCAAATGCGTCGTGATCGACGAAGCGTTCGACTGGTCGCACGACAAGCGCCCGAATGTGCCGTGGGGCGAGACCGTCATCTACGAGACGCATGCGCGGGGCGCCTCGATGTTACGCGCCGATTTGCGGCAGCATGAGCGCGGCACCTTCGCCGCGCTGGCTGCGCCCGAGTTCATCGAGCATTTGCTGAAGCTCGGCGTGACCGCCGTCGAATTGCTGCCGGTGCATGCGTTTCTCAATGACCGCTTTCTGGTGGCGCGCGGGCTACGCAACTACTGGGGCTACAACACCGCGGCGTTTTTCGCGCCGGAGCCGTCGTATCTCAGCACGCATCGGCTCGATGAAATGCGCATTGCGGTGCGGCAGTTGCACGCGGCCGGCATCGAGGTGATTCTCGACGTGGTCTACAACCACACCTGCGAAGGCAATGCGATGGGGCCGACCGTCTCGTGGCGCGGTCTCGACAACGCGAGCTACTACCGCCTGATTCCCGGCGACGAGCGCCACCATATCAACGACACCGGCTGCGGCAACACGCTGAATCTGCCGCATCCGCGCGTGCTGCAAATGGTGATGGACTCGCTGCGCTACTGGTCGACGGCGTTCAATATCGACGGCTTCCGTTTCGATCTCGGCGTGACGCTCGGCCGCGAGCAACACGGTTTCGATCCCGGCTCCGGTTTCTTCGACGCATTGCGTCAGGACCCGATCCTGTCGCAACGCAAGCTGATTTCCGAACCGTGGGACATCGGCCCCGGCGGCTATCAGCTCGGCAACCATCCGCCGGGCTTCGCGGAATGGAACGACCGTTTCCGCGACACCGTGCGCCGCTTCTGGCGCGGCGACGCCGGCTTGCGGCCCGATCTCGCCGCACGTCTCACGGGTTCAGCCGATCTGTTCAACCGGCGCTTCAGAAAGCCGTGGTCATCGGTCAATTTTGTGGCGTCGCATGACGGTTTTACGTTGGCCGACATCACCGCTTACGAGCAGAAGCACAACGAAGCCAATCGCGAAGACAACAACGACGGCCACAATGAAAATTGCAGCCGCAACTGGGGCGTCGAGGGCCCGACCGATGATCCCGCGATGCTCGAAACGCGCAAGCGCGTGGCGCGCTCGCTGATCGCCACGCTGCTGATCGCGCTCGGCACGCCGATGATGCTGGCCGGCGACGAACTTCTGCGCACGCAGAACGGCAACAACAATGCGTACTGCCAGGACAACGAAATATCATGGATCGACTGGGAACGCGTGCAATCGCCGGACGGCCGTCAGATGACCGACTTCGTCGCGCGCGTGATTGCGTTGCGCAAACAGCATCCGTTGCTGCGCGAAACACGCTTTCTGTTCGGCGACCGTGAAGTGTTGCCGGGCCTGTTCGACGTCGGCTGGTTCGACGAAAACGGCGATCCGCTCACCATCGAGGCATGGGAAGACCCCGAAGGCCGCGCGTTCACACTGCGGCGCGCCGGTCCGGGCTTGAATGGCGAAACAGAAGTATTGTTGATGATGCTCAACGCGGGCGACGAAACACTGCGTTTTACGCCTCCCGCACCGCACCTGGAATGGCACGTGCTGTTAGACACTGCTGAGCCGGACAGCACACCGCACCGACTGGCGGTTCCAGAAGTGGAAGTGGCCGCGCACAGCCTCGCGATGCTGGCCGCGCAACCGGTGGGCGAAGCGGATTGGCAAGCGGGCTGGAAGGCCGGCGCGCAGCATGGGCCGCGGCTGTTGACCGCCCTGCCGCCCGATCCGGGTGCGCATGCGCCCAGTGGCGATACGTCGCCGTCCACTTAGGCGGCAAGGGCATCGCGACACGCATAGCATGCAAAGGGCGGCCGCCTCGGAAAGACACGACAGACAGGTAAGACGCTGATCGAAAGCAAAACCGAATGGTGATGAATCATGTCAGAAAGTCCGATTGATCCTCACGCGCATCATCACGCGCATTGCCTGCCCTTCGGCGCGCAGTTGCTGGGCGCCGCGGGGACGAATCCCTGCACCCGGTTTCGTTTCTGGGCGCCTTCGTGCAAGACCGTCCAGGTGGAAATCGAAAACGGACCGGCCCAAGGCGCGCACGACATGGCGCCCGCCGGCAATGGCTGGTTCGAAGCCACGGTCAACGGCGGCGCGGGCACGCTGTACCGCTTCCGGCTGGATGGCGCGCAGGCGGTGCCCGATCCGGCGTCGCGCTTTCAGCCGCAGGACGTGCACGGTCCGAGCGAAGTCATCGACCCGCGCGCGTATCGCTGGGAGCATACGGGCTGGCATGGCCGGCCATGGGAAGAAACGGTGCTGTACGAGTTGCACGTCGGCGCGATGGGCGGCTATGCGGGCGTGCAGAAGCGTTTGCCGGCGCTCGCCGC
>DASPZL010000218.1:0-3105 GCA_035636295.1 Paraburkholderia sp. | reverse complement strand
CGATGTCCGTATTCGGCTCATTGCCCGCGTTGACCTTGAGCGTCTTCGCCTTGGCCACCAGATCGGGCAGCCACTGTTGCGCCGCGCCCACCAGCACCACCACCGAGGTTGCCATGCAGCGCTGCCCCGCCGCGCCGAAGCCCGCGCCGGCCAGCGCATTCAAGGTTTGCTCACGGTTCGCATCGGGCAATACGACGGCGTGGTTCTTCGCGCCCATCATTGATTGAACGCGTTTGCCGTGTTCGCTGCCGAGGCGATAGACGTGCGTGCCAACCGCCGTCGAACCCACGAACGAAATCGCCTTCACGAGCTCATGCGTGCAGAGCGCGTCGACCACATCCTTGCCGCCGTGCACGACGTTCAGCACGCCCTTCGGCACGCCCGCTTCGAGCGCGAGTTCGACCAGTTGCATCGTCGACAACGGATCCTGTTCCGACGGCTTCAGCACGAAGGTATTGCCGCAGACGATCGCCATCGGGAACATCCATAGCGGGATCATCGCGGGGAAGTTGAACGGCGTGATGCCGGCGCACACGCCGAGCGGCTGACGCAGCGTGTACGTGTCCACGCCGCCCGCCACGTTCTCGGCGAATTCGCCCTGCTGCAAGCTGCCGATCGAGCACGCGTGCTCAACGACTTCGAGACCGCGGAAGATATCGCCCTCGGCGTCGGGAATCGTCTTGCCCTGCTCGGCGCTCAAGGTCTTCGCGATACGCGGCATGTGCTCGCGAATCAGCGCCTGGTACTTCAGCATGATGCGCATGCGCGCGCCGATCGGCGTGTGCTTCCAGGTCTTGAATGCGGCGTGAGCGGAGCGGATCGCTTCATTCACTTCATCGGCGGTGGCGAACGGCACGCGCGCCAGCACTTCTTGCGTAGCGGGATTGACGATGTCGCGCCATTCCGTGGTCTTCGATTCGACGAACTCGCCGTTGATCAGCAGCTTGACGGTGGCAATGGCGGTCGCGGCGGTGGTGGCAACTTCGCGCCCGGCGTTGTTCGAAGCAATTGCGCTCATGCTGGAACTCCTGTGCAGTGGCCGCGTCGCGGCCGGACAGTGACTGGAAATAAAAAATCAACGCAGATCCGGGAAGTCTTCTTCCCAGTATTCGCCTGGCAGGCGCGCGGGCTCGGCCTCGCGCTCCATTTCGCGGCGCCGCAATTCGACGCGGCGAATCTTGCCGGAGATCGTTTTCGGCAGTTCGCTGAATTGCAGACGGCGAATCCGCTTGTACGGCGCGAGCTTTTCGCGTGAGAACGCGAAGACGGCACGCGCGAGTTCGGGCCCGGCTTCATAGCCTTGGCGCACGGTGACGAACGCTTTGGGCACCGACAGACGCAGCGCGTCTGCGCTCGGCACCACCGCGGCTTCTCCGATGGCCTCGTGTTCGATCAGCACGCTTTCGAGTTCGAACGGGCTCAGCCGGTAGTCGGACGATTTGAAGACGTCGTCGGCGCGGCCGACATACACGTAGTAGCCGTCGTCGCGGCGCAGCGCGACATCGGAGGTGCGATAGAAACCGTTGCGCATGGCCTGCGCGGTGGCATTCGCGTTGTTCGCGTAGCCCGTCATCAAACCACGCGGACGTTCGGCCAACGGCAGTGCGATTTCGCCTTCGGTCACGAGTTGATCGTCGGCATCGAGGAGTTCGATCTTGTAGCCCGGCAACGGACGTCCCATCGAACCCGGCACGACCGCTTGCCCCGGCGAATTGCCGATCTGGCAAGAGGTCTCGGTCTGGCCGAAGCCGTCACGAATCGTGATGCCCCACGCGTGCCTGACCCGTTCGATGATCTCCGGATTCAACGGCTCGCCCGCGCCGACGATCTCGCGCAGCTTGACCCGATAGTCGGCGAGCGGCTCCTGAACGAGCATGCGCCACACGGTCGGCGGCGCGCAGAGCGTGGTGACATTGAAACGCACCAACGCGTTCAGCGTGTCTTTCGGCACGAAGCGCGCGAAGTTGAACACGAACACGCAAGCCTCTGCATTCCACGGCGCGAAGAAGCAGCTCCATGCGTGCTTGGCCCAGCCGGGCGAGCTGATATTCCAATGGATGTCGTTCGGTTGTAGACCGATCCAGTACATCGTCGACAGATGCCCGACCGGATAGCTCTCGTGCGTATGCTCGACCAGCTTGGGCTTCGACGTCGTGCCCGAGGTGAAATACAGCAGCATGGGATCGCTCGCATGCGTGACGCCATCGGGCGTGAATTGCGGCGATGCGTCATAGGCCGCGGCCAGATCGATCCAGCCGTCGCGTGGCGTGCCGACTGAAATGCGCGTGAGCGGCACCTCGAGCGCATCGAATTTCGCCAGCTCCGCGCTATCGGCCACCGCGAAATTCGCGCCGCCGATCTGCACGCGGTCGCGCACGTCGTCGGCGGAAAGCTGGGTGGTGGCGGGCAGCACGATCGCGCCGAGCTTCATCGCCGCGAGCATCACGTCCCAGAGTTCGACGCGGTTCGGCAGCATCAGCAGCAGACGGTCGCCGCGCCCCACGCCCACGCCGCGCAGAAAGTTCGCCATGCGCGCGGAACGCTCGGACATCTGCGCGTAGGACAAACGCAGGCCGTCACTGGATGAATCGTCGACGATCCACAGCGCCGGGTTGTCGTTGTCGCGCGCGATCACGTCGAAGTAATCGAGTGCCCAGTTGAACTCGCCTAATGCCGGCCACGCGAATTCGCGGTACGCGCGCTCGTAGTCGGTTCGATGGCGCAATAGCAGGTCGCGCGCGTCGAAAAAGCCTTTCGCTGCAGTCATCGTCGTCTCCTAGTGGCGCGGTATGCGTTCCGCTTGTGCTCTTTATCCGCAGGCTATTTTGCGCTCAAACGCCGTCAGAATCGCGTCTAAACGTGGCGCGCGATCACCATGCGCTGTACTTCGCTGGTGCCTTCGTAAATCTGCGTGATGCGGGCGTCGCGGTAGTGGCGCTCCACCGCGTAGTCCTCGAGATAACCGTAGCCGCCGTGAATCTGGATCGCGTTCGAGCAGATTTCCTCGGCCAACTCCGACGCGAACAGCTTGGCCTGCGACGCTTCCGACAAACATGGCTTGCCCGCCGAGCGCAGCCGCGCCGCATGATGCACGAGCAGCCGCGC
>DASPZL010000217.1:0-7822 GCA_035636295.1 Paraburkholderia sp. | reverse complement strand
ACCGCGTCCGGCGCAAAGGCCTCCGCGATGCGATGAGCACGCGTGTTATCTTTCGCGTCGATGTAGGTTTCGAGGGCGCGGCGATAGGGCGCGAGCGGCGGCGTCATGCGAACGGTCTCCAGGTAACGTTCGTCAACGGTCCATTGACGAGCCGTGCCACTGTAGCGCGAGCGCCCGGCAAAACCGCCGAAGCACCTGCCGCGCGCGAGGTCTTGCGAACGAACGGAACGCGCCTGGGTTCGCGTTCGCCGCGGCGCTCAAGGCTTCTGCAACAGCGCCTTCAAACTCGCGAGCCGGTCTTTCGGCGACATCGGCGCTTCTTCGGCGGTGGGCGGCGGAGCGTCGTCGAGCAGCATTTCGGGGATGAAGCGCGACGGCTCGCACACCACCGTTTCGCGCGCGCGCTTGCGCTTCTTGCACCAGTTCAAATGCAGGCTGCGCTGCGCGCGCGTGATCGCGACGTACATCAGCCGGCGTTCTTCCTCGATGCGCGCGTCGTCGATCGGCTCGTCCTCGGCGCCGCCACGGTGCGGCATGATGCCCTCTTCCACGCCGACCAGAAACACGTGCGGATACTCCAGCCCCTTCGACGCGTGCACCGTCGAGAGCCGCACCGCGTCCGGGTCTTCCTCGCGGCCTTCGAGCATCGACATCAGCGCGACGGTCTGGATCAGGCCGAGCAGATTCTTGCCGGTGTCGCCGAGACCGTCGGCAGTGTCGTAGCCTGTGGCTTCGCCTTGTGCCGCGCCGTCAGGCTCGGCCTTGGTGCCCTTGCGCTTCAGCCACTCCATGAACTCGAGCACGTTCTGCCACTTGGCCTGCGCCTGACGTTCGTCGAAGGCGTCGTACAGATAGGCCTCGTAATGGATCGCGTCCATCAGTTCATCGAGCAGCGGGCCGGCCGGGTCTTTCTCGGCGCGATCGGTAAGCCGCTGCATGAAATCGCAGAACACGCGCATCGGTTCGATCTGACGCGGCGACAGACGCGCCTCGATACCGCCCATGTACACGGCCTCGAACAGCGACACCTTGGCCTGGCCCGCGAACGCGCCGAGCGCTTCGAGCGTCGTATTGCCGACGCCGCGCCGCGGCGTGGTGATCGCGCGAATGAATGCCGGGTCGTCGTTCGCGTTGGCGATCAGACGCAGATACGCGCAGATGTCCTTGATCTCGGCTTTGTCGAAGAACGACTGGCCGCCGGACAGCACATACGGAATGCGCTCGCGCCGCAGCACCTGTTCGAAAATGCGCGCCTGGAAATTGCCGCGATACAGGATCGCGTAGTCGCGGAAATTCGTGCGCCGCTCGAACTTGTGCGCGGACAAACGAAACACCACGGACTCGGCTTCGTGTTCTTCGTCATTGCAGGGCGTGACGGTGATCGTGTCGCCCATGCCGTGTTCGGACCACAGCTTCTTTTCGAACAGCTTGGGGTTGTTGGCGATCACGTTGTTCGCGGCGGTGAGAATACGTACCGTCGAACGGTAATTCTGCTCGAGCTTCACCAGATGCAGCTTCGGGAAATCCTTGCCGAGCTGCGCGAGGTTTTCCAGCGTCGCGCCGCGCCAGCCGTAAATGGCCTGGTCGTCGTCGCCCACCGCCGTGAATGCCGCGCGCGGTCCGGCCAGTTGCTTGAGCAATTCGTACTGGCACGCGTTGGTGTCCTGGTACTCGTCGATCAGCAGGTAACGCAGCTTGTTCTGCCAGCGGTCGCGCACCTGTTCGTTCTTCGCGAAGAGCTCGGCGGGCAGGCGGATCAGATCGTCGAAATCGACCGCCTGATACGCGTGCAGCGTCGCCACGTAGTTGCGATAGACGATCGCGGCCTGATGCTCGTCCTCGTTCGCGGCGATCGCGATCGCCTCTTCCGGCATGATCAGGCCGTTTTTCCACAGCGAAATGATCGACTGGATCTTGCGGATGAAGCCCTTGTCCGTCGAGCCGACCTGTTCCTGGACCATGCCGAAGCAGTCGTCCGAATCCATGATCGAGAACTGCGGCTTCAGGCCGACGTGTTCCGCTTCCTGCCGCAGGATCTGCACGCCGAGCGAGTGGAAGGTGCACACCGTCAACTGGTTGACCGGCACTTTGCGGCCTTCCTTGCCGGGCGTGGTGAGCGTCTTGCCTTCGAGCAGCTTGCCGACACGCTCGCGCATTTCCGCCGCGGCCTTGTTCGTGAACGTGACAGCGGCGATATGGCGCGGCTCGAAGCCCTTGGCTTCGATCAGGTGCGCGATTTTCTGCGTGATCACGCGCGTCTTGCCGCTGCCTGCGCCGGCGAGCACGAGACACGGGCCGTCGAGATAACGGACCGCTTCATTTTGAGCGGGGTTCAGGCCTGCGGACATCGTCTGTGGATGGGTAATGCGGTTGAGGGCGCTTGGCCGCGGAGTCGCTAGACCGAAGGCCCGGGGGCATGCTGCGCGGCATCGGCGGCTGGAACGGGCGCCTCGTGTGGTGAGAGGGCGTTCCGGCTCGCAGCGATTCGCGCGAGAGGAGCGATGTTAACACGGATGCCCTCGGCGGCTGAGCGCGATGACAACAGCGAACCGGCACGCCGACGCGTACGCTCATCATCGCGCTCGGCAAGGTGCGTCTGCGCACCATATCGAACGTGGTAGAGCGGCATCCAGACCGCCAGTACGACCTTGACCCTCGCTCTGCACCACACCGGTACGGGTGCAGGGCGAACGGAATTTCGGGTACGCCAGGCTGCAGCGCCAGTGATCGGAAACCATTCGGAATGCATCTTGTTGGTTTGTTAAACGTCAACGTCCTACAGCACGCCCAGACTTCTCCTACGCAATTTCAAAATTAGCTGATAGCGTTCGCCCCTCAAAAAAGTCAGGCTCTACGGATAGGTTTTTCCACTCTGTAGGAGACTGACCCATGAAAAAAACGCAATGAATGAAACGACCTATCTGTTTGCCACTATCCGCACGGAAAGCGGCAGGAGTTAGGCGGCGATGCCAGCCGAGCCCCATTCGTTACGAACCCTGCTGTCTCGACCGGCGTATCTGCTGCGACCTTTGATGAACAGGTGAAAACCATCGTTCGCGGCGCATCGCTAGACGGCTATCCGTTCTTTGTCGAAACAGTCGACGGGCGGATATTTTCGGGGCGCGTCGATTCGGATCGACTTCTGCCGCGCGTCAACACCAGCGCCGAAAAACAATTACTCGATCTATTGGGGCGATGAAGCCCTCGCAAGACAGCAGGAAATCTGAGAATGCCAAACAAGAAAACAGTAGTTAGAACGAACTCGACTCCTGGGTCCATCACGGTAGTGGAACTGAAGGCACTGACCTTTCAGGAACTGTGGGACAACTATCCCATGGGAGACCCTTACGATAATCCGGCTTACGAAAATCAATGCGCAATCCGTATGAGCGTAATGTTCCACCGCGTTGGGATCGAGATGAAATCGTTTTCCGAAAAGCTAATCAGGCCGCTTTCAGGCCAGAAGAGCATTGGGCGCATTTTCCTTGTCGATAAGGCGACGGCTACGCGTGCTGATGAACTCGCAGAGTGGCTAAAATTGCGGCCATTCGCTGGACTACCTGTTCCTGAGAATGTGACCGGACCGGATTGGGAGTCGAAAGTGAAGGGGCGTACTGGAATCATCGCCTTTAAGAATTATTGGGCGCGCAGCGTTTCGGAGAAAAACCCGAGCGGTGGACATATCGACCTGTGGAATGGTCATCGCTTGACGATTTCCAGCGGCGAAGGACTCCTGGGCGTAGTCGGTCGTGGACTCGGTTTGGCGAGTGCCCATTTTCCGGGCACGACTTACGGCTACTCCGACTTGGGCCGTGCAACGGAGATATTGTTTTGGGAAATACATTGAGGCGCGGCAGCATCGCAACGGCCTTTCTGTTGGCCGGCTTATTCGCAACGTGGGCTGCGTGCTGGATATGTAGCCGCATGTCGTTTAGGTTCCCCATCAAGACTCTGTACCACGGCTCAGGAAATTGCGACGAGATAGATGTGTGCTCCCAGCCTTGGTGGGTCACAGCGGCATTTCTCGCTTACCTGCTTGGGCCTTCGGCAGTGTTCGCTGTGACAGGCTGGATAAGCGCCCGTGTCGGGACATCGCGACGGACCGTCGCACTGCGGCTTCTGATCTTGATCGTACTTACGGCGCTGTTCTATTTCGTTGGATACGCAATGGGGCCGTAACCTCGACGGACTGGTGATCGATATCCACATAAGAAAGAGCGCGAGTTATCGCGCCCTTTCGTTATTCGCGCCATCAGGACTTCAATCAGGCAGCGGCCTGCTACGGCCCGCCCATAGAAAAGGCGCATGCGCGTGGGCACTACCTACTTTCGTAGGTCGTGCGGTTTGTTACTGCAGGCCGTCAAACCCGCGCCGTTTTGTCTAACGGCAAATGAAAATCTACACTATCCCTTTTTCGAGACGAACAACCAAACGGGATAAAGGCCGAGATTGTATCCATTTTTTGCTTTCGGTCGTTACGTCGGTACGTACTTCACTTCCCGGTCCACTAGCCCGATCCGAAAGCACCGTTGTGCGCCGAACCGATCGAGAGAATGGTCGGATCCAGTTGAGATCAGCCACCTTCCAAACCCGCCGCCGACAGCCATCCCCGGCCCATGCCACAATTACGTTGTTGCGCGCCGCCGCCGCGGTGGCAAAGCGGCGCGCCGTTTTTGCAGGAAGACACGCATGTCCGCATCGCTGAAGATTGGATTGATGGGTTACGGTTTTGCCGGCGCGACCTTTCATGCGCCGGTGATCGATCACTGCGGCCGCGCGAGCGTCGCGGCCATCGCGACGGGGCAGCCCGAGCGCGCGCTCGCCGATTATCCGCACGCAAAAGTGGTGGCCGATCTCGACGCGCTGCTGGCGCTCGATGAAATCGAGTGCGTCGTGATCGCGACGCCCAACGACACGCACTTCGACCTCGCGCGCCGCACGCTGGAAGCGGGCAAGCACGTGGTGGTCGACAAGCCGGTCACGCTGAGCGCCGCAGACGCGCACACGCTCGCCAACATCGCACTCGCTCACTGCAAGCTGTTTGTGCCGTTCCACAACCGCCGCTGGGACGGTGATTTTCTGACCGTACGCGAGCTGCTCGCCAGCGGGAAGCTGGGCCGCGTCACGCAATACGAATCGCATTTCGACCGTTTCCGGCCGGAGGTGAGGCAGCGCTGGCGCGAGGAGGCTTCGCGCGGCGGCGGCCTGCTGTTCGACCTTGGGCCGCATCTGATCGACCAGGCGCTGGCGCTGTTCGGCACGCCGCAAACCGTGTCGGCCACGGTGCGCACGCATCGCGATCAAGCCAGCGCGCCGGACTACGTGCACATTCAGTTGGGCTACGGCGGGTTCGAGGTGGTGTTGCACGCGAGCGCGTTGACCGCGCTGATCGCGCCGAGGTTCGCGATCCACGGCACGCGCGGCAGTTACGTGAAATACGAACTGGACACGCAGGAAGATCAGTTGAAGGCGGGACTGCGGCCGGGCGACGACGGCTTCGGCGCCGGCAACGCGGCGGGCGTTTTGCGTGTGCTGGAAGGCGATCAGGAAGTCGAGCGCGAAGTGCCGACGCGCAATGGCGATTACGTCGGCTTCTATATCGCGTTGGCCGACGCGATCCAGAACGGCGTGAAGTTTCCCGTCAGCGCTCAGGACGCGGTCGACGTGATGACGATCATCGAGCTTGCGGCGCGCAGTTCGGAAGAAGGCATCCGGTTGCCGTTCGAGCGCATTCGCTGATCGGTTGCCTGTTTCTTTGCCCGCTCAGCGCTGATGGAGAGTGCGGCCCGAGCCGCATCGACCGCCGGCGCCGCGCCGACAAAAAACCTGACAAGCCGGAAAGGAACATAACGTTACAAATAACGCGGCATCCCCGGTCAGCGCGAACCTTCAGTAAGCCGTTGCTACTCCAGCAGCACAAGAAACGACAACGACTTCTGGAGAGCCCATGCCCCGTATCATCCGCGCACTTGCCGCATGCGCCTTGCTCAGTTTGCTCGCCGCCTGCGTGGTGGCTCCGCAGCCCGCTGCGACGCCTCGTCCCAGCCCGCAGCAAATCGCGGATCAGCGCCTGCGTCAGGTCGAAGGCCGCATCGACAACCTGAGCCGCCGCATCGACAACCGCGTGAATCAGGGCTACTACCCGCCACCGCAAGGCGGCGCGCTGCATCACCGCCTGGAAGTGATCCGCCAGGAAGCGCGCGACATGGCTGCGCAACACGGCGGCGGCCTGTCCGGCGACGAACAGCGCGTGCTGAATCAGGAATTGGACAACGCGGCGCGCGCCGTGGGCGAATAATCGGGCCAATCGCGCTAACCACGCCGATCGCACCAGTTCAGGTTCGCGCACCAAAGCAGCAGCAAGCGCGCGCGGCGTCATGTCCCGCGCGCTTTTTTTGACGCGTAGTTCGCGCGCGTCAACCACCACGCCCCTCGCGGGCCTTTATTTGACAAGCCCCCGGCCCTCGCGTACATTCGCCGCACGCGTCGGGAGAGCGCGCCGTCCGCTGTCGTTTTCAGAACGCCCAGCAGCCAGCGCCGCCGAAGGGGCACACCCGCAAACTCTCAGGCAAAAGGACCGACCGCGTCGAAAAACCTGCTCGTCATCCGGTCATAACGACCTCATTTGAACGAGCGCCCGTTTTTCGCACTCTGGAGAGCGGCAGTAGCGCGAATGGTTGCGCAGGCTGCCCACCGAAGGGGCGCGCGCCAGCCCATCAGCACTTGCTGACGGCAGCGCAATCTCTCAGGTATCGAGGACAGAGGGGGCATGCAGTTATCGCTCGTTGGCCCGAGATGGGATCAGGCCGCGAGGGGTTTCGCCGCATGGCCTTTCCTGTTTAGCGACGCCCCGAGGCCCCGATGACCGAACTCAAACACACCCCGCTCCACGCCACGCACCGTGCGCTCAATGCCCGCATGGTCGACTTCGGCGGGTGGGACATGCCCGTCAATTACGGCTCGCAGATCGAAGAGCATCGCGCCGTGCGCACCGACGCCGGCATGTTCGACGTATCCCACATGTGCGTCGTCGATTTCACGGGCGAGCGCGTGCGCGCATTCTTCGAGCGCGCGCTGGCGAACAACGTCGGCAAGCTGCAAGCCCCGGGCAAAGCCCTTTACTCCTGCCTGCTCAACCCCGAAGGCGGCGTGATCGACGATCTGATCGTCTATTACTTCGGCGAAGATCATTTCCGCGTCGTCGTGAATGCCGGCACGGCCGAGAAAGACGTCGCGTGGTTCACCAAGCTCAATGACGAACAAGGCTTCGGCCTGACGATCAAGCCGCGGCGCGACTACGCGATCGTCGCCGTGCAAGGACCGAACGCGCGCGAAAAAGTCTGGGCGACCGTGCCCCACGCGCGCGCCGCCAGCGAAGCCCTCAAGCCGTTCAACGCCGCGCGCGTCACCGATACGCCGTTTGGCGAGCTGACGGTCGCGCGCACCGGCTACACGGGCGAAGACGGCTTCGAAATCATCGTTCCCGCCGATCACGTCGAAGCGCTGTGGAACGCGCTGCAGGCGCAAGGCGTGCGCCCCGCCGGTCTCGGCGCGCGCGACACGCTGCGCCTCGAAGCCGGCATGAACCTGTACGGCCAGGACATGGACGACAACGTGTCGCCCCTCGACGCCGGCCTCGCATGGACGGTCGATCTGACCGCGCCGCGCGATTTCATCGGCCGCGCAAAGCTCGAAGCTGATGGTTCGAAGTTGTCGTTTGTCGGCCTGATCCTGCACAAGGACAACGGCAAGGCTGCTGGCGTGCTGCGCGCGCACCAGAAGGTCGTCACGCCCGCTGGCGACGGCGAAATCACGAGCGGCA
>DASPZL010000216.1:0-4672 GCA_035636295.1 Paraburkholderia sp. | reverse complement strand
CTCCGGCACGATGTCGAGAATCGGGCGATGACCGGTGCTGGCACGACCACCCGCCTGCTCGACGAGAAAGCCGATGGGATTCGCTTCGTACAGCAGACGCAGTCGCCCGGGCTTGGTCAGGTCCTTACGGTCGCGCGGATACATGAACACGCCGCCGCGCATCAGGATCCGATGCGTTTCGGCGACGAGCGAGGCAATCCAACGCATGTTGAAGTCCCGCGCCCGCGGCCCGCTCTGCCCCGCCAGGCATTCATTCACGTAGCGCTTGATGGCAGGCTCCCAATACCGGGAGTTGGAAGCGTTGATCGCGAACTCGGACGTCTCCGCCGCGATCCGCAGGTTCGGGTGGGTCAGCATGAACTCACCGATCTCACGGTCGAGGGTGAATCCGTTGACTCCGCAACCCGTAGTCAGCACGAGCATGGTGGCCGGCCCGTAGATGGCATAGCCCGCGCAGACCTGCGTCACACCGGGCTGCAGGAAGTCCTTCTCGGTAGGCTCAGAAACACCGTCCGGACACCGCAATACTGAGAAAATGCTGCCAACCGAGACATTCACGTCGATGTTCGATGAGCCGTCGAGCGGATCGAACACCAGCAGGTATTCGCCCTTCGGGTAGTTGGCCGGAATCGGGAAGAACTGCTCCATTTCCTCGGACGCCATGCCGGCAAGGTTGCCGCCCCATTCGTTCGCTTCGAGCAGGATTTCGTTCGACAGGATGTCGAGCTTCTTCTGCACTTCGCCCTGGACGTTTTCGCTGCCCGCCGTGCCGAGCGCATCGCCCAGCGCGCCCTTGCTGACGTGGTAGCTGATCGCCTTGCACGCGCGCGCGACGACTTCGATCAAAAGGCGCAGATCGGCAGGCAGGTTGTTGGTCTCGCGCTGCTGCTCGATCAGGTACTTCGTGAGAGTGGTACGACGTTGCAAAGCCATTGCTGTACTCCAGAGGCTTGAGGAATATCCCGATTTTAACCGCTCGCTGTGTCGGCACCATGCTTTTGAAATCGAAGTGCGTGAGAGGGTGCCGCCGGGCACTGGATCAAGCGGTGAAATTCAGGCTTTGCCGCGCGCCTTGCCGAGCATGGCGCTGCCGCTGAGACTGGCCGCGAGCGCCGCGGCACGGGCGTGCCCGGCCGACACTTTCGGCATTTTCGGCCGGTTCGCCTTGGGCATGGGTTCGATCTCACGTTCGATCTGCTCGCCGGCCGCCGCGGTGGCGACGCGCAGGTCGTAGGCGATTTGCAGATTGAGCCAGAACTGCGCGCTCGCGCCGAAGTAGCGCTCGAGCCGCAACGCGGTATCGGCCGAAATGGCGCGCTTGCCGCGCACGATGTCATTGATGCGCGGCGCCGGTACGCGCAGCGCCAGCGCGAGCGCATTGACGGACATGCCGAGCGGCTCGAGAAACTCGCTGCGCAGAATTTCGCCCGGATGGATTTCCGGGATGCTGTCGCCGGTATCGATGTCAGAGAAATCGATGCTGTTCAGATCGGAGCGTTTGATGACCATGCTGGTCTCCCAATAATTCATCAGCAGCTTGCGGTGTGCGAGCGCCTGCATATGAAGCGGCAGCGAATGCACGAACTTGCCCTGAAAGATTCTCGCCGTAGCCTTGTCGCCGAATGTCGTGATCATGGGATAATATAACGCGTCACGTTAAACGTAAACCGTTAAATGGATGCGTTTACTTTCACCCCGCCACCGCCAAACGAACAGTCGTCCGGATGGCTAACGTTGATCACCGTGCGCCGCTTGACCCGCTCACATACACACACGCAGAACGAAAAAAAGCCGGCAACACGTGCCGGCTTTCCGAAGCGAGAACAGTCTTCAGACGAGCGTCACGCGAGCGCCTTCTCCACGATCTCGCGCACGTCACGCGACTTCGCCTGCGAGGCCACTTTTTCCAGCGCCGCGCGCATGCCGTCGCGCAGCGTCGGCGTAAAGCGCCGCCACAATTCGAGCGAGCGGGCGAGGCGGGCGGCCACTTGCGGATTGATCGCGTCGAGCGCGATGACCTGATCGGCCCAGAACGCATAGCCTGAGCCGTCTTCGGCATGGAACTGCGCCGGGTTGGCCGCGCAGAAGCTGAAAATCAGCGAGCGCGCGCGATTCGGGTTCTTCAGATTGAAGGCCGAATGCGTCATCAACTTGCGCACGATCTCGATCACCGGACGCTGCGCGCTGCCGCGCTGCGTGGCTTGCAACGCGAACCACTTGTCGATGACGAGCGGCTCCTTCTCGAAGCGCCGGTAGAAGTCGTCCAGCGCCTGCTGCGCCTCGGCGCTGCCGCCATTCGCAGCCGATGCGTTGAGCAGTGCCGAAAGCGCCGCCGAGCGGTCGGTCATGTTGTTCGCGGCATCGTATTGCGCGGACGCGAGGCGCACCGCGTCGGCCGGATCGTCCAGTTCCGCGAGATACGAAAGCGCCAGGTTCTTCAGCGCGCGATGACCGGCAGCCTCTGGCGTCGCTTCATACGCGCCCGGCGTGCGATGCTGGTCGTACACCTTGAGCCATTCATTCTTGAGCGCATTCGCCAGACGCTTGCGCACGAACTGCCGCGCGGCGTGCACGGCAGCCGGATTCGATTCGGCCATCTGTTCGGCGAGATACGCTTCGGACGGCAGCATCAACGCGAGTTCGCGGAAAGAAGGCGAGAGCGTCTCGTCGGTGAGCACGCGGGCGAACGCGGCAACCACCGAGTCGTCGAGTTCCAGTGCAATGCCGGTGGCGGCGCGTCCGGCGAGCGTCAGCAGTTCGCGCGTGGCGAGCCGTTGGCCGGCTTCCCAACGGTTGAACGGATCGCTGTCGTGCGCGAGCAGGAACGCCAGCTGTTCCGCGGAGTAGTCGTAATCGACGATCACCGGCGCCGAGAAATTGCGCAGCAGCGAGGGCAGCGGTTCTTGCGCCACATTGACGAACATGAAGGTCTGTTCGGTCTGCGTGAACTCGAGCACGCGCGTGGTGGAGGCCGAAGGCTTGGCGTCGCCTTCGAGTTGCAGCGGCAGGTCGTGGCCGTCGTTGCCGATCAAACCGATCGCGAACGGAATCAGCAGCGGACCCTTTTGCGTTTCGCGCGCGGTGGGCGCGGCCTCGCCATAGCCTTGCGTGAGCGTCACGCTGTAGCGCTGCTGCGCGGCGTCATACTTCGTGCGCACGGACACGCGCGGCGTGCCGGCCTGGCTGTACCAGCGTTCGAACTGCGCGAGATCGCGGCCGTTCGCATCGGCCAGCGCGTGACGGAAATCGTCGCAGGTCACGGCCTGCCCGTCATGACGCTTGAAGTACAGGTCCATGCCCTTGCGAAAACCCTCGCGGCCGAACAGCGTCTGATACATCCGCACGACTTCGGAGCCTTTCTCGTAGACCGTCATCGTGTAGAAATTGTTGATCTCGACGTAGCTTTCCGGACGCACCGGATGCGCCATCGGCCCCGCGTCCTCGGCGAACTGCATCTGGCGCAGCACGCGCACGTCCTCGATACGTTTTGTGGCGCGCGCGGCTTCGTCCCTGCCGTTGCTCTGGCCGCCGGCCATGTCGGCCGAGAACTCCTGATCGCGGAACACCGTCAGGCCTTCCTTCAGGCTCAACTGGAACCAGTCGCGGCATGTGACGCGGTTGCCGGTCCAGTTGTGGAAGTACTCGTGGCCGACCACCGCCTCGATGTTCGCGAAGTCGGTGTCCGTTGCCGTTTCGGGGTTCGCCAGCACGTACTTCGTGTTGAAGATGTTGAGCCCCTTGTTCTCCATCGCGCCCATGTTGAAGTCGCTCACCGCGACGATCATGAAGCGGTCCAGATCGAGTTCGAGCCCGAAGCGTTTCTCGTCCCAGCGGATCGAATGGATCAGCGAATCCATTGCGTGACGGGTCTTGTCGAGATCGTGCGGTTCGACCCACACCTGCAGGAGTTTTTCCTTGCCCGAGCCGGTCTTCACGCGTTCCTCGAGCGCGACCAGCTTGCCCGCGACCAGCGCGAACAGATAGCTCGGTTTCCTGAACGGATCTTCCCAGCGCGCGAAATGGCGGCCGTCCGGCAAATCGCCTTCTTCGAGCAGATTGCCGTTTGACAGCAGCACCGGATAATCGGCCTTGTTCGCCCGCAGCGTGACCGTGAACGTCGCCATCACGTCCGGCCGATCGAGGAAATAGGTGATGCGGCGAAAGCCCTCGGCCTCGCACTGCGTGAAGAAGTTGCCGCTCGATACATACAGGCCCGACAGCGTGGTGTTTTCCGCCGGATTGCAGATGCTGGTGAGCGTGAGTTCGAAGCTGTCCGGCACGTTGTCGAGCAGCAGGCCGTGCTCATGCGCATGCGCGTTGGCGAAGGGCTTGCCGTCGATCGCGGCGCCGGCGAACTCCAGTTGCTCGCCCATCAGTTCCAGATGTGCGGCGCGCGACGCGTCCGGATTGCGGCGCACCCGCATCGTGTTCCTGACGACGGTGCGTTCGGGGACCAGATCGAACTCCAGTGCGACGGTGTCGATCAGGAAGGCAGGCGGCGCGTAATCGGCGCGGCGGATCACATTGGGCGTTGCGGTATCGGCCATGGCGTTCTGTAGTGATGGGACTCGAGCCGTCACGCGCGGGAAGGACACGCGAGCCGGGCTTGTCGAGCCATTGTACAAAGCCTCGGCGGATCGTGCGGGGCGAACTTTTTACCGAATCGCCAGGT
>DASPZL010000215.1:0-7850 GCA_035636295.1 Paraburkholderia sp. | reverse complement strand
GAGCGCGGCCAGACCGTCGATGCACGCGCCGTCCTTGTCGAGGCCCGCGGCAAGCCCCACCGGATTGCGGAACGTCAGTCCCATCACGGTGCGCGGCGCATCCGGCACGTGCGGCGCGAGCGCGCCGGCGAGGCCGGTGCGGCCGGCGGCGCCGAGCATGCGCAAGGTCAGGTGATGAGCGTCTTCCGCGTCCATGCGAAAGAGTTGGGCGCGTACGAGCGGGTAGAGGGAACTGAACACGGGACGAAGCCGGGCGGCCGAAAAATGGGAACCCGCTATTTTACCGGCTTTGGGGTTTTAATGAGCCTCATTGGAAGGCAAGCGTGGGCCGCTTGAACGTATGGCCGGTTGGTGGCGGGAGTCTCGCGTTAGCCGTCGCTCGCGTGGCGCCGGGGCAGGTCGCTAGCCAACGTGCTCGAGTCGGCAGCGCCACCAACGATCAAGGCCTGAGCGGCCCGCGCTTGCCGTGAATCGCCAGATCGACCGGCGGCAGATCGATGCCGTCCGGGTCGAGCACCCGCCACGCGCCGTCGATCAAGCCTTCGAGCGGCCGGAAGTTCGCCTTGTACGCCATCTTCGGACTCTCGCGAATCCAGTAGCCGAGGTACACGTAGGGCAGCTTCAGGCTGCGCGCCTGCTCGATCTGCCAGTAGATGTTGTAGGTGCCGAAGCTGGTGCGCGGCAGCCCCGGCTCGAAGAACGTATACACGGACGAGAGTCCGTCGCCGAGGATGTCGATCATGCTGATCATGCGCAGGATGCCGGGCGCGTCCGGTTGAGCCGGCAACGGCTCGCGGAATTCGACCAGCCGCGAGTTGATCCGGCTTTGCAGCAGGAACTGTTCGTATTGATCGCGGCTGTCGCGGTCCATGCCGCCGCCCGCATGCCGAGCCGACTGATAGCGCATATAGAGCGCGTAATGCTCTTCGTCGTAATGAAGCGGTGCGACGGTGGCGACCATCTCGCCATGCTTTTTCCAGACCCGCCGTTGCGTGCGGTTCGGCTCGAACCGGTCGACCGGCACGCGCACCGGCACGCATGCGCGGCAACCGTCGCAATATGGGCGGTAGGTGAATACGCCCGAGCGCCGGAAGCCCGCCTTGACGAGGTCGGTGTAGACGTCGGAGTTGATCAGGTGACTGGGCGTGGCGACTTGCGAGCGCGCGATGCGCCCATCCAGATAACTGCAGGGATAAGGCGCCGTTGCATAAAATTGCAGCGCCGAAAGCGGAGAAAGAGGCAGCTCGTTGGGATGAGTCACGTTGGCAGCTCTCGAAGCGTCTCTGGTAATGCAAACCCGGCGCCTTGCGGTTGTAACCTGTAACCCGCGGCTCGTGACCCGCGGCTCGGTAGGCGGCGGATCCGGATTCGGCCTGATTCTTCCTACGCCGCTCGCGCGACGACGTCGAGCAACACGGTCTTGTCGAAACGCCACGGAATCGGCGGTGCATTGACAGCCGTGCGAACATGCGCGATGAACGCCTTGCGCGCTATCTCGCGACCGCCGAGCGACGCCAGATGCGACGTGTTCTGCTGGCAGTCTATCATTTCTATTTCGTGACGGCGCAAGTGCCCGACAAGCGCGGCCAGCGCCATTTTCGACGCATCGGCGAGCTCCGCGAACATCGATTCGCCGAAGAACATCTTGCCGAACGACACGCCATACAAACCACCCACGCGCTTGCCCTCGAACCACGTTTCGATGCTGTGTGCATCACCGATTCGATGCAGCGACGAATACGCCTCGACCACGTCCGCGGTGATCCACGTGCCGCGCTGTCCGCGTCGCGGCGCTTGCGCGCACGCGCGCATCACGGCGGCGAAATCATGGTCGACGCGAATCTCCCACGCATCTTCGCGCAGCACGCGCCTGAGCGTTTTGCGCAGCGACGGCGACACTTTGAATTCGGCGGGGACGAGCACCATGCGCGGATCGGGACTCCACCACAACACCGGCTGGCCGTCCGAATACCACGGGAAGATGCCGCGCCGGTAGGCGTCGATCAGACGCGACGGCAGCAGGTCGCCGCTCGCGGCGAGCAGGCCCGGCGCGCCGCTTGCGGCGCCGAGCGCGCGCTCGACGGGCGGAAACGGATCGTCAGGTCCGAGCCAGGGAACCATGCGCGCCGCTCAACCTTCGCGCAGCGAGCGGAAGATGTCGCCCGTGTGCAGGCCGAAGCTGCCGGCGGCGCGGTCGGCGAAAAAGAAACGCAGGGTCTGGCCGACGGTGGGGAACGCGATCTCGTCCCACGGAATTTCGTGTTCCTCGAAGAGTTGCACTTCGAGACTTTCCTCGCCGGCGGCGATGTCGAGGTCGAGCAGGCGCGCCATGTAGAACAGATGCACCTGATGCACATGCGGCACGTTCAACAGCGAAAACAGGTTCTGCACCTCGACGCGCGCGCCGGCTTCTTCCAGCGTTTCGCGCGAGGCGGCCTCGGCCGTGGTCTCGCCCATTTCCATGAAGCCCGCGGGCAGCGTCCAGTAGCCGTAGCGCGGCTCGATCGCACGACGGCACAGCAGCACCTTGTCGTCCCAAACCGGGACGGTGCCGACCACGTTGCGCGGATTCTGATAGTGCACCGTGCCGCAACTGCCGCATACGAAGCGCTCGCGGTTGTCGCCCGGCGGGATGCTCAGGCTGACGCCCTGGCCGCAGACAGAACAGAATTTCATAGGAAGGGCACGAGAAAGAGTGATAGGAGTTTATCACCGGGACGGGGATTTTCTGACGTCGGCAGTGGCGGGGTGCGGGATGCGGTGGCGAGCGCGGTTTGCACGCGACGCATGCGCCATCAGTGCAGGGTTATCTCTTTGGAGTCCGGATGGATTGAGCGCGCGGCGAGAACGGGGGATGACCGCGGTGATGTGAATCTGACGCAAACGGGAAAAGCGCGGAGCGCGCAGGGGCGCAACCCGACACCGTGAATAAACTGCGGCAGAAAACAAAAAAGGCCTGCCGGTTGGGCAAGCCTTCAATGTTGTTTTCGACGTTGACGTTTCGAGCCAGCGTTTCCAGCCAGTTAAGACGCTTGGTTGCGGGGGTAGGATTTGAACCTACGACCTTCGGGTTATGAGCCCGACGAGCTGCCAGACTGCTCCACCCCGCGTCCGTCGAAGAAAAGATTATAGAACAATGTGGATGGCCGTGCAATAGCTATTTAAGAACCGGCTTCAATCCCTCTTGATGCCGTTTGCGGCGCACCTCCGAAGTCGCGGCGCGCACTGGCGGCGTCGCATGCGGGAAGGCCGTCGTAAGCGGCTGCGCTAGAATTCAGGTTCTCTTTCTCGTGCCGCCGCCGGGCATTCATCACGGCGCACGCTTCAACTCTTACCTTGCTCGAACCCCATGGATATCGCTCACGATTTGCAGGTGATTGCCGCTCAGGAACACGCGCTGGTGTTTCCACGATTCGATGCCGACCGCGCATGGCAGGTCGGCGCCTATCTGCACGAGGTCGCCAAGGCGCGCGGCATCGCCGCCGCCATCGACGTGCGCACTTTCGGTCAGCCGCTGTTCTTCAGCCTGGTCGACGGCGCGACGCCGGACAACGTCGACTGGGCGCGCCGCAAGGGCAACACGGTCGCGCATTTCCGGCGCAGTTCGTATGCAATCGGCCTGAAGATGCAACTGGCGGGCAGCACGCTCGCCGACAAACACGGCTTGGCGGCCACCGAATACGCCTCGCATGGCGGCGCGTTTCCATTGACGGTGGCGGGCGCCGGCGTGATCGGCTCGATCACGGTATCCGGCCTGCCGCAGCGCGCCGATCACGAACTGGTGGTGGAAGCGCTGTGCGCGCACCTCGGCCTCGACTACGGCAAGCTCGCGCTTGCAAAGGCCTGAGGCGATGCGGATGCCCCCTTATGCCTTGCTCGCCATAGCCATTGTTGCCGAAGTGATTGCGACCTCCGCGATGCGCGCGTCGGAAGGGTTCTCGCGGTTCGCGCCCTCGGCGGTGGTCGTGCTCGGCTACGGCGTCGCGTTTTATTGCCTGTCGCTCACGCTCAGGAGCATTCCGGTCGGCATCGTCTACGCGGTGTGGTCCGGCGCCGGCATCGTGCTGATCACGCTGGTCGCGCTGGTGCTGTACCGGCAGGTGCCCGACGTGCCGGCCATCGTCGGGCTCGGGCTGATCATTTCAGGCGTCGCCGTGCTGAACATGTTTTCAAAGATGCAGGCGCATTGAATCGTCGCCTGCGTGGGCTCGCTCAAGCGCGCTCGGGGCTCATTTGCAGCGCACGATCATCGAGCGGTTTTTCACGTTGGCCGAAACGACGTTCGTGACGCTGCCGCCCGCCGTGCCGCCTTCATCGTTGTCTTTGGAAACGATGTCGTAGCCGGTCGCGCCGCATGCCTTGCCGGCTTGCACGTAGCAGGACGCCCAACTCGAAGCGGCGTCGGCGCCGCTGCAATTCACGGCGAACCCGGTCTGGCCGTTCGGCAGGTTGATCAGCGAGGTGGTATTCGACGATGCGCAGCCGCCAAGCGCCGCTCCCACCAATAGAGCGGCGGGCAGTGCGGCAGACAGGGACGCCCGGCGGACCAGAGCAAGCGCTGCGCTGGCTCGCAAGCGCAGCAAGCGGCCGGCGCGGACAGCGTGGCGCAGTTGCGTCATGAAATGCATCGTGATGTTTCCTTTCAAATAGATATCCGGGCCCGCCACGCACCCCTGGGGCGTGCCCGCAAGGCTAGGGCATGTCGATCGTGATGCCCGCCGCGCCGACCAGCCGGCGGCTTTCCGTGCCGTTTTCGGTGGCCGCGTCTTCCCAGATGCTGATGGCTTTCGAAATGTCGATGCCGTGGCTTTCCGCGTAAGCAAACCATGCGTTCGCCGCATCCGGTTCGGGCAGTTCGTGGTTCTGCAGAAAATATTTTCCCATATTGCGCTCGCTGAACTCGAAACGGGGTGACTGCCTCAGCATGGACCATGCCGATAGTGCGTTCGACCGGCGCGGGCGGAACAAGTGCGAATCGGCGTTTCGCGTTACCGTAACGGATCATCGGCTCGCTGACGCCATCACCAGATGCATGCCCGCAGAACTTATCGGCTTGCCGCGCGCCTTACTGATTTGCTTGCCGCGAGCGCATGCGTGCGAAGGTCCATCCAGATCGACGCAGGATCAATGCGGCATCACGCAGCGTCCGCTTATTAAACGCAATGAGGAGAACGAATATGGCTGAACGGGTCAGTGGCCCTTATCGCGGCTACTACATCAGCGCCGCCGCGCGTCTCGTGCCGGCGGCCGACGTACCGGCCACGGGCGCCGCCACGAGCGGCACGTACGTCGGCACGGTGAGTCTCGCCGAGCTCGGTCCGGACGATCCGCACCGCATGGAAACCTTGCTCGAACTCGGCGACGCGCAGCGCTTCGGCAGCGAGGAGGAGGCGCTTGCCTTCGTTGAACAGGCCGCGCGCGACTACGTCGACCGTTTGCTGGGAGGCCGCTGATGCCGGCGCGCGACGTCAAGCAGGATGCCCAGGCAGGCTGGACCGAGGTCCGGCCGCGCGAGTACCATATCGAGGTTGTCCGGGGCCGGCCGGTTCTCGCCGGCGCCGGTCTCCCGCCGGATACTTCTGATGAGGCGACCATGGAAATTCGGTTTCCCGCGGACGCGCCTGCTTACCGCGACTCCAATCTGACCATTGTCTTTCCCGCGCTGGTGGACGGCGAACCGGTGCCGTGCGCGATTTCGGTCGAAGCGCTCGAGGATCACTTCGGCGCCTACTCCGAGGATCTTGAAGGCTGGTTGCGCGCATTCGACGCCGGGCGTCCGCGCATCGAGGCGGTGGCGCGCGAGCACTTGCAGATCAGCAACGGCACGCCCGTGCTGCTCAAGAGCGGCCACTTTCCGCCGGGCAATATGGCGGGCTGAGGGGGGGCTGAGCCGGGCCGATGCGATAGATAGGCCGCTTCTAAACTTAAACGCCGGCGCTTGCAAGAGCGGCTAGCAGGCACGCGCAAGCAGGCGATTCCCACTCAGGCCGCTTTGACGGCATTCCGCTGTGTCGCGGCGTTTGCCGATGCCGCATCGCGCGCCGCATCGAACGCATGGCGGATACCTTCCTCGTATGACGTTTTGGCAATCGGACCGATCAGCTTCGTCAACGCGGAGTCGTCGAGCACGACCGGATCGGTCAGCAGGTAATTCATCTCCACCAACTCCCGCATCAACGGATTGAAGAGGCCGAGCACGCGCAGCAGGGTCTTGCCGGCCACCATCAGCTTCGGTTCGCGGCCCGCCAGCGCGTAGGCTTGCCTCGCCACTTCGCGCTGCGTGATCGTGCCCGCGCCGGCCAGATGCCACCAACGGCCATACGCCTCCGGTGTACGCGTGAGTTTCTCGACGACCGGCCCGACGTCCGGCAGGTAAATGAATTCGTGCGGCACATCCACCGGGCCGATCATCTGCGCGCGCTTGCCTTGCGCGGCGCCCTCGAACGCGCCGTTCAGCAAACTGCGCTCGACGCCCGGCCCGTAGAAGTCGGGCAGGCGCAACACCAGCGTCGAAAGACCATCGCGACCGTGTGCCGCCAGTACCAGGTTTTCCTGCGCGAGCCGCATCTTGCCCTTGAACGTGTGCGGCTCACGCGGATGATTTTCGGTGATCGGATTGCCCCGCGCCCGGCCGTATGAATAGACGGTGCCGATCAGGATGAATCGTTCGACGCCCGCGGCCATGACGCCGGCAAGGGTTTTTTCCATGAGCGGCGGATGGGCGGCGAACTGGTCGTAAGGCACGCCGACCAGGTAGACGACGGTCTGCAAACCGGCTGCCGCCGCGCTGATCGAAGCGGGATCATCCGGATTCCACGTGACGATTTCCGCATGCGGATCGTGACCGAAAGCCGCCTCCAGCGGCTGGCGTGAGCGGCCAACCACCCGATAGTCCCGGCCCGCCGCGCTGAGCGCCGCTGCAATGCTTTGACCGGCCGCGCCGGCGGCGCCGAATAAACCGACTTTCCCAACGGCTTGCATGACGACTCCTTCAAAGGTGGCGCCCAGCGCGCCTGGGTGGAGTTTTGACTGACGAGTAAAAATTTAATGAACAATGTTCAATAAACGGTGTTCAGTTTAATTTGACTTTTCAGTTTGTCAATCGGAAAATGGCCGTCATGGGAATCGCTGAACGAAAAAACCGCCAGAAGCAGGCGCTGCGCGAACGCATCCTCGATGCCGCGCGGCGCATCGTGATGCGCGAAGGCTTTGCCGCGCTATCCATGCGCAAGATCGCCGACGCCATCGAATATTCACCCGCCACGCTGTACCTTCACTTCGCGAGCCGCGACGAGATCGCGCAGGCGTTGTGCGCGGAAGGCTATGCGCAATTGCTGCAAACGTTCGTGCCGCTCGCGCGTACCGCCGATCCGGCGGAACGGCTGAAGGCGCTCGGGCGTGCGTATGTGGCGTTCGGCGTCGCGCATCCGGAAACCTACCGGCTGATCTTCATGGAGGATCCGAGCTACACCGGTGCGGCGCTCGGCGGCGCGGCGGCGGCGCGTGAGGCGGGTGCGGCCGGGGCGCCTGCGGAAGGCGAGGCGGCCGGGGACGCGGCGGCGGACGCAACGGCGTGCGGAACGTCGTCGGCGGCGAGCATGCGGGCCGACGAAACGGGCGGAGCACCCATCGCCGCCGAGGATGACCCCGGCGGCGCCGCGTTGCATCTGATGATCGCCGCGCTCGAAGAACTGAAAGCAGCAGGGCGATTGTCCGCTTCGGTGGACGTCGCGGTGTGGGCCGAGGCCCTCTGGGCGACCTTGCACGGCATCGTCGCGCTCAACCTCACGTGCCCCGTGTTTCCCACCGCATCGCTCGACACGGTGGTGGGCGTCGCGCTCGACGTGTGG
>DASPZL010000214.1:0-11922 GCA_035636295.1 Paraburkholderia sp. | reverse complement strand
CCTGAACATCCGTTGGCCTGATCCGCCGCTGGTGCAGGAAGCGCGTCTGCTCGACTACAAGTGGTACGCGGCGCTCGCCTACGTGCGCGCGAACAAACTGGATCGCGTCGAAATCGATTCGCCGGATGCGCGCTTCGGCATCATGACCGGCGGCAAGGCTTATCTCGACGTGCGTCAGGCGCTGACCGACCTCGGTCTCGACGACGAAACCTGTTCGCGCATCGGCATTCGTCTCTACAAGGTGGGTTGCGTGTGGCCGCTCGAGGCGCAAGGCGCGCAGGCCTTCGCGCGCGGCCTCCACGAAATCCTGGTGGTCGAGGAAAAGCGCCAGATTCTCGAATACGCGATCAAGGAAGAACTGTACAACTGGCCGGACGCGCAGCGTCCGCGCGTGTTCGGCAAGTTCGACGAGAAAGACGGCGCGGGCGGCGAGTGGTCGGTGCCGATGGGCAACTGGCTGCTGCCGGCGCATTACGAGCTCTCGCCGGCGATCATCGCCAAGGCGATCGCCACGCGGCTCGACAAGTTCGATCTGCCGTCCGACGTACGCGCCCGCATCGCCGCGCGCATCGCGATCATCGAAGCGAAGGAAAAGGCGCTCGCGCGGCCGCGCGTGGAAGCCGAGCGCAAGCCGTGGTTCTGCTCCGGCTGCCCGCACAACACATCGACCAATGTGCCGGAAGGCTCGCGTGCGATGGCCGGCATCGGCTGCCACTACATGACCGTGTGGATGGACCGCAGCACCAGCACGTTCAGCCAGATGGGCGGAGAAGGCGTCGCGTGGATCGGCCAGGCGCCATTCAGCAACGACAAGCATGTGTTCGCCAATCTCGGCGACGGCACCTACTTCCACTCGGGCCTGCTCGCGATTCGCGCGGCGATCGCGTCGAAGGCGAACATCACCTACAAGATCCTCTATAACGACGCGGTCGCGATGACGGGCGGCCAGCCGGTCGACGGCGTGCTGACCGTCCCGCAGATCACGCATCAACTCGCCGCCGAAGGCGCGGCGAAGATCGTGATCGTCACCGATGAACCGGAGAAGTACCACGCGAATGTGGGCCTCGCGCCGGGGATCGACATCCACCATCGCGACAAGCTCGACGAAGTGCAACGCGAGCTACGCGAGATTCCCGGCACCACGATCCTGATCTACGACCAGACTTGCGCGACCGAGAAGCGCCGCCGCAGGAAACGCGGCACGTATCCGGATCCGGCACGCCGCGTCGTGATCAACGAAGCCGTGTGCGAAGGCTGCGGCGATTGCTCGGTGAAGTCGAATTGCCTGTCGGTCGAACCTGTCGATACCGAATACGGCACCAAACGCCAGATCAATCAGTCGACCTGCAACAAGGACTTTTCGTGCGTGAACGGATTCTGCCCGAGCTTCGTGTCGGTCGAAGGCGGGCAGTTGCGTAAGCCGAAAGCCGCGTCAGGCATTGTTGCCGATGCCATGCCGCCGGTGCCGGAACCCGAACTGCCGTCGATCGGGCGTCCTTACGGCGTGCTGGTGACGGGCGTCGGCGGCACGGGCGTCGTCACGATCGGCGCACTGCTTGGCATGGCCGCGCATCTGGAGAACAAGGGCGTCACGGTGCTCGACGTCACCGGCCTCGCCCAGAAGGGCGGCGCCGTGATGAGCCACGTGCAGATCGCGCAAAAACCGGACGACATCCACGCAACGCGCATTGCCATGGGCGAGGCGAGTCTCGTGATCGGCTGCGATGCGATCGTCACGGCGAGCGACGAGTGCGTCTCGCGGATGCAGGCAGGTCACACGCGCGTCGTGCTGAACAGCGCGCACACGCCGACCGCCGAACTGATCAAGAACCCGAACTGGCGCTTCCCCGGCAGCAGCACCGAAGCCGACGTGCGCGCCGGTGCGGGTGACGAGTGTGTCGATACGGTCGATGCGAATCACTTCGCCGTCGCGCTGCTCGGCGACGCGATCTATACGAACCCGTTCGTGCTCGGCTACGCATGGCAGCGCGGCTGGGTGCCGCTCACGTATCAGTCGCTGATGCGCGCGATCGAGTTGAACAACGTCCAGGTCGAGAAGAACCGGGCCGCATTCGAGTGGGGCCGTCGCGCCGCGCACGATCTGTCCGCGGTGCGCAAGCTCGCACAATCGCAAGGGCGCGGCGCCGCGGCGGAAACGGCCAGCAGCAAAATCATCTCGCTGCACACGCCGAAGGCGCTCGACACGCTGATCGACAAGCGCGCCGACTACCTTGCCGCATGGCAGAACGACGCGTACGCCGACCGTTATCGCGCATTGGTCTCGCAAGTGCGTGCGGCGGAATCAGCGCTCGATTCGATCGACGGCCAGTTGCCGTTGACCGAAGCCGTCGCGAAGAATCTGCATAAGCTGATGGCGTACAAGGACGAATACGAAGTCGCGCGCCTCTACAGCGACCCGGCATTTATCGAAAAGCTGAAGGCGAGTTTCGAAGGCGACTGGAAGCTGCATATTCATCTCGCGCCGCCGACGTTCTCGAAGAAAGATGCCCAAGGTCATCTGGTGAAGAAGAAGTACGGACCGTGGGTGTTCAGCGCGATGCACGTGCTGGCCAGGCTCAAGTTCCTGCGGGGCACCGCGTTCGACCCCTTCGGCAAAACGGAAGAGCGTCGTACCGAACGTGCGCTAATCGGCGAATACGAGGCACTCGTGCGTGAACTGATCGACAGGCTGACGGCGCAGAAGCGTGAACTGGCGGTAGAACTGGCGAATCTGCCGGACGGCATCCGCGGCTATGGTCACGTGAAGGAAAACAACCTGAAGGGCGTGCGGGTCAAGTGGAACGAATTGCTCACTCGCTGGCGCTCAACCGAGACTGGAAAGACGCAACACGCGGCGTAATCCGGCTGGCTTGAGCGGCCCACATGGGCCGGAAATGGAAAAGGCGGCTGTCCTCGCGGACAGTCGCCTTTTTTGCCTGTTTCGACGCGCGATGGCGTTCTCATCAGCTTGTCGCGAACGCCGCAATGCGGCGCCGCTTCACCCATCAAACCACCTGCATTACTGCGCGTTCACCCGCTTGCTCGCGTTAGCCGAAGCCACCGCCGTCATGTTGATGATCCGGCGCACGGTCGCAGCCGGCGTCAGGATGTGCACGGGCTTTTCGGCACCCAGCAGGAACGGCCCCACCGTCACGCCTTCGCCGCCGACCATCTTCAGCAGGTTGTACGTGATGTTCGCCGCTTCCACATTCGGCATGATCAACAGGTTCGCTTCGCCGGTCAGCGTCGTGCCCGGGAACGCAGCCTTGCGGACCGCTTCCGACAACGCCGCATCGCCGTGCATTTCGCCGTCGACTTCAAGCGAAGGCGCCCGCTCGCCAATCAGCTTGCGAGCCGCGGCCATACGTTGCGACGACGACGAAGGCGCGCTGCCGAAGTTCGAGTTCGACAGCAGCGCCACCTTCGGCGTGATACCGAACTTCTCGATTTCACGCGAAGCCAGCATCGTCATGTCGGCGAGCTGTTCGGCGGTCGGCGTTTCATTCACGTACGTATCGCAGATGAACAGATTACGGCCCGGCAGCATCAGCAGATTCATGGCGGCGAAATTCTGCACGTTTTCCGCCTTGCCCAGCACCTGCTCGATGAACTTCAGATGCGTGTGGTACTGGCCGATCATCCCGCAAATCATGCCGTCCGCTTCGCCGAGGCGCACGAGGATCGCACCGATCAGCGTGTTGAACTTGCGCATCGCGGCCTTCGCGACGTCCGGCGTGACGCCTTCGCGCGCGCCGAGTTCGTGGTACGCCTGCCAGCATTGCTGATAACGCGGATCGTCTTCCGGATCGACGATCTCGAAGTCTTCGCCGCACTTGAGCTTCGAACCCACCTTCTTCAGACGCATCTCGATCACCGACGGACGGCCGACCAGGATCGGCTTGGCGATCTTTTCCAGCAGCACGAATTGCGCGGCGCGCAGCACGCGCTCGTCTTCACCTTCAGCGAACACAATGCGCGCCGGCTCCGACTTCGCCGCGGCGAACACCGGGCGCATCACCATGCCGGTGCGGTACACGGTCGTGCCGAGTTCTTCACGGTACGCGTCCATGTCCTTGATCGGACGGGTCGCGACGCCCGAATCCATCGCCGCTTGCGCGACGGCCGGCGCGATCTTGATGATCAGGCGCGGATCGAACGGCTTCGGAATCAGGTATTCCGGGCCGAATTCCAGCGAGTGGCCTTCGTAAGCCTTCGCGACTTCATCGCCCTGATCGGTTTCTTCCGCCAGTTCGGCGATGGCGCGCACGCACGCGAGCTTCATCTCTTCCGTGATCGTGGTCGCACCGACATCCAGCGCGCCGCGGAAGATGAACGGGAAGCACAGCACGTTGTTGACCTGGTTCGGATAGTCCGAACGGCCAGTCGCGATGATGCAGTCCGGGCGCACTTTCTTCGCTTCTTCCGAACGGATTTCCGGCTCCGGATTCGCCAGCGCGAGAATCAGCGGCTGCGTGCCCATTTCGGCGACCATTTCCGGCTTCAGCACGCCGGCGCTCGAACAGCCGAGAAACACGTCGGCGCCGCGGATCGCGTCAGCCAGCGTGCGCGCGTCGCTGTTCGCCGCGTAGCGCTCCTTCGACGGATCGAGGTTGCCGCGGCCTTCGTAGATCACGCCCTTCGAGTCCGCGACCAGGATGTTCTTCTTCGACAAACCGAGGTTCACCAGCAGATCCAGACACGCGATCGCCGCCGCGCCCGCGCCTGAACACACCAGCTTCACTTCATCGAGCTTCTTGCCGACCACTTTCAGGCCGTTCAGGATCGCCGCCGAAGCGATGATCGCGGTGCCGTGCTGGTCGTCGTGGAAGACCGGAATCTTCATGCGCTCACGCAGCTTCTTCTCGATGTAGAAGCATTCCGGCGCCTTGATGTCTTCGAGGTTGATGCCGCCCAAGGTGGGCTCGAGCATTGCGATCGCTTCGACCAGCTTGTCCGGATCGGACTCGCTGAGTTCGATGTCGAACACGTCGATGCCGGCGAACTTCTTGAACAGACACCCCTTGCCTTCCATCACCGGCTTCGCGGCGAGCGGGCCGATGTTGCCGAGACCGAGCACCGCCGTGCCGTTCGTGATCACGCCGACGAGGTTGCCGCGCGAGGTGTACTTCTGCGCGTCGAGCGGTTCTTCGTAGATCGCCATACAGGCCGCGGCGACGCCCGGCGAGTATGCAAGCGACAAGTCGAGTTGGTTCGACAGCGGCTTGGTTGGCGTGACCGAAATCTTGCCGGGTTTCGGATTCTGGTGGTATGCGAGAGCGCTTTGCTTCAGTTGTTCGTCCATTTTTTGGCCTGCGAGACGTAAGAAATTGGGCCCGGCACACCGCACCGTTGGCTTCGCTTGCATCTATCGAATGGATAATCGACTGAGGCGGTTTTCGCATGCGCCGGTTGGGCGCGGCGTCGAACCTTGGCGCAGGGCAAGACGGTGCGGAAGTGCTACGCGGGTCGGTTAGTGTACACCCCGAATGCGTCGATGCACCGGGTGGTTAACACGGCTCGCCATCGGCGAAACAGCGGCCGGCAATGCTGCAGCGCCGCATCCGGCGGGCATCTGGCGCGCTGTCATCCACGCGCCATGCGGGGCGTCATTGGAGCTCGTTCGAGTTCATTGAAGCTCGGCGCCGCGCCGCTCGGGAATCAGAAAGAGCGTCGCGAAGATGTCGAGCAAATAGATCGACGCGAGCAAGGCGAGCGCGGCGCCAAACGAATAGCGCGCGGCCAGCGCACCCACCACCACCGGCCCAAAGCCGCCCACCGCCCGGCCAATGTTGAACAGCACGTTCTGCGCAGTGGCGCGCGCCTCGGTCGGATAAAGCTCGGAAATCAGCGCGCCGTAACCGCCGATCATCCCGTTGACGAACACGCCCATCGTCGCGCCGCCGATCAGGAGCGCTATGGGCGTCGTCAGATGGGCGTAGACGAATACCATCACCACCGCGCCCGCCTGATAAAGCAGGAAAGTGGGCTTGCGGCCGAAGCGGTCGGCAGCCATGCCGAACAGCCAGATGCCGCACGCCATGCCGAGAACCGTCACGGCGGTCCACACACCGGATTTGGTCAGCGAATAACCGAAGGTCTTCGACAAATAGCTCGGAAGCCAGATCATCAGCCCGTAATAGCCGAAGTTCTGCACCGAACAGAGAATCGCGACGCCGATGCTGGCGCGCGTGGTCCGGCCATCGGCCACCAGCAATTTCAACGGCAGCTTGCGCATGCCGCGCGCCGCGCGCTCGGTGAACAACGCCGGTTCCTCGACGCGACGCCGCACAAAAAACGACACCACGGCGGGCAACAGGCCAAGCGCGAACATGCCGCGCCAGCCGATCACCGGCAACAGCAGCGGCGTTAGCAACGCCGCCCCGAGCACGCCAAGCTGCCATCCGAGCCCGACATACGACGACACGCGCGCCCGCTGCGACGCCGGCCACGCCTCGGCCACCAGCGTCATGCCGATGCCGAACTCGCCGCCAAGCCCGATGCCCGCGATGGTCCGGTACGCTAGCAGGTCGGCATAACCTTGCGCCAACGCGCACAAACCCGTGAAGACGGCGAAGATCAGGATCGTCCACGTCAGCATCCGCACGCGCCCGAAATAGTCGCTCAACACGCCGAAGATCAGGCCGCCCGCCACCGCGCCGATCAGCGTCCACGAGACGAGCGAGCCCGCTTGCGCGGAGCTCAGATGCAGGTCGGCGGCGATCGCCGGCAGCATGAAACCGAGGATCAGCAGATCGAAGCCGTCCATTGCGTAGCCGAGCACCGAGGCGATCAATGCACGGCCGGCATAGCCATTTTTGGCGGATGCGCCGGCGGCGGCGGGGGAGACGGCGGTCATTGAAGGCATTCCGTAGGTAAAACGGCCGGCTACGATAAACCGGCGCGCAGGAAATTCGCGTGAGTGTAAAGGCGCCCCAGCCTGCTCACAAGCTGGCCAAAAAGCCTATAAGAAGCCGCCAGGGAGCCGCTAGCGCCGCAACCCTAACGGCCTGCCTGGCACGCCAGTCACAGTCGCCATTCGCCCCCGGCCCGCACGATGGCCTCCTCGAAATGGCCCGTTTCGGGTAAAATGTCGGCCTACGCGCGCAGCAAAAACCGGCCTGCACCACTGGCCGGCTGCGTATTCCGCCCAGCATGGCGCGGCATACCTCGCTCGCTGCGCCACCGGACCCCGCGTCCGCTTCTCCCCGCTCACACCCAAGGATTCGCCCATGACAGGCTTCGATCGCCAGACGATCTCCGACACCACCGCCAAGATGCTGCTGGAGGTCCAGGCAGTGCACTTCAACGCGGAGAAACCGTACATTTTCACGTCCGGCTGGGCGAGCCCGGTTTATATCGACTGCCGCAAGCTGATCTCGTATCCGCGCGTGCGCCGCGGCCTGATGGAAATGGCCGAAACCACAATCCTGCGCGACGTCGGCTATGAGCAGATCGACGCGGTCGCCGGTGGGGAAACCGCCGGCATCCCGTTCGCGGCATGGCTCTCCGACCGCCTCATGGTGCCGATGCAATACGTGCGCAAGAAGCCGAAGGGTTTCGGCCGTAACGCGCAGATCGAAGGTCTGCTGACCGAAGGCCAGCGCGTGCTGCTGGTCGAAGACCTGACCACGGACAGCCGCAGCAAGATCAACTTCATCAATGCGCTGCGCACCGCGGGCGCCACGGTGAACCACTGCTTCGTGGTGTTCCACTACAACATCTTCAAGGAAAGCGTGTCCGTGCTGAAAGACATCGACGTCGATCTGCACGCGCTCGCCACGTGGTGGGATGTATTGCGCGTCGCGAAGGAAAACAAGTACTTCGACACGAAGACGCTCGACGAAGTGGAAAAATTCCTGCATGCGCCGGCCGAATGGTCCGCAGCGCATGGCGGCGCAACATCAACGCCGCAGTAAACACGCCGCAATAAGCGCAGCCGCTTGATGCGGACTGAATGACAAAGGCCGCTTGTCTCATCGACAGGCGGCCTTTTCCTATTTTGCCCACGAAAAAGAGCGCGAAGCTAAGACACGTCGCCCTTATCTTCCGCCGAGTGAGACGACAGGTTCAGCAGGCCATTGCTCTGCGCATACTGGAACAGTTCGGAATCACGATCGATGCCGAGCTTGCGCATCGCCGTATTCTTCTGCGTGCTGATGGTTTTGATGCTGCGATTGAGTTGCTCCGAGATTTCCTTGATCGTCATGCCCGACACGAACAGGCGTACGACTTCGAGTTCGCGCCTCGACAGCATCACTTCTTCGTTCTTACCACCGGCATTCATGCGCAGCGCATCAAGCGACGCCTTGACCGACGGGCTCATATATTCGAGGTGACGGCTCACGTGCTGCACCGCGAGGCCAATGTGACTCAGATCGTCCGACTTGTTGACAACCGACGTCACACCGATTTCGCTCAGCCGCTTGAGCAATGCGGCGTTCTCGAGCATCGTCAGGACGACGATTGGAAGGTTGGGGAAATTGCGGCGCAGATAGCCGATCAGCGGCAACCCGTCGCCGTATTGGCCGCCAGGCATTGCCAGATCCGTGACGAGCACGTCGCAGGCAACGGTTTGCAGCACCTTGATCAGTTCCGTTGACTGTCGCGCCCGCGCGACGACCTGCAGTCCTGGGAATTTGAGCAAGGCCTGCTCGGCGCCGAACAGAATTACCGGATGGTCGTCGGCGACCACGACCCTGACTGGATCTTGCATTGCCCTCCCCTCTACAGATGAACCCCTCTCCAAAACTTCTAACATGTCTTTCTATTCTTCGTACTTAAACTGATCGGATATGCGGTCTGAATTCACGCGGATAATCCTCCGACTATAGCTGATTTCAGGCCTGCCAAACCCACCCAGGCACAACAATGATGCATCGCAGAGCTAATGTTAGACTTGATTCGACCTTGGGGCACAAAATAGGGACAATAACCATCGCGAGGCCAACCGCTTCGCGCCCTGACAGGAGAGCCGGCACATGCGCTCGCGTTGCCTGGTTGTTTCGCTTGCTTCGCCATTCCGCCGTATGCCGTCGTTCACCTCCGCGATGCTGGGTCTCGCGCTATGGGCGGCGCACGGCCCTCATGCACTCGCCGAGAGTGCGTTCGTGCTGACCAGCGCCAGCTTTCGGGCCGGCGGCACCGTAGACGCAGCACAGGTTTTCAATCAGGACGACTGCAAAGGGAGCAATCGCTCGCCGCAATTGACGTGGCGCGATGCGCCACCCGGCACCCGCAGCTTCGCGGTCACCATGTTCGATGAGGATGCGCCTGGCCGCGGCTGGTGGCATTGGGCGGTCGCGGGCATTCCCGCCGCCGTCGGGAGCCTGCCGGAGAACGCCAGTTCGTCCAGCTTCCTGAAGAAACTCGGCGCGGTGGAAGCACGCAATGACTTCGACATCGACGGCTATGGCGGTCCTTGTCCCCCGCCCGGCAAACCGCATCGTTACATCATCACCGTTTATGCGCTGAACACCGCCGACCTGCGCCTCGCGCAAGGCCGTCCCGCGCTGATGTTCGATCACGAAATCGGCACCGCGACGCTCGGCAGCGCGCGGATGGTGGTCAATTACGGGCGGTAGCTTCGGCCACTGCATCGCGCATGGATCGAATCACCACGATAGCCGCGCCGCCGTGCTACAGCAACGGGGCCGGTTGCCAAGCCGGAACCATGGCTGGCGAGGACTGGCACACTGCTTGAATCGGATTGCCGCCGTGGCGGGATTTCTGTCATCCGCGTGAGCGAATGTGCCGTCGGGCGATATACGGCATGCTTGCCGATGTGGCGCCGCAGCATCGGCGCACCGTTGCTGAATCCAATCCATCCTCTTTCACTTGCCGGAGAGTGTCATGTCGAAGATCGTCATCGTGTATCACAGCGGCTACGGCCATACAACGAAAGTGGCCGAAGCCGTACTGGCCGGCGCCCTCGAAGCCGGAGCGGACGCGAAACTGATGCCGGTCGGCGAGATCGACGACGCGTCGTGGGCCGAACTCGCCGCGGCCGACGCCATCATCTTCGGCGCGCCGACGTACATGGGCGGCCCGTCCGCCGACTTCAAGAAATTCGCCGACGCGAGTTCGAAACCGTGGTTCGGCCAGGCATGGAAGGACAAGATCGCGGCCGGCTTCACCAATTCGGCGACCATGAACGGCGACAAGTTCTCGACGATCCAGTACTTCGTCACGCTGGCGATGCAGCACAGCATGATCTGGGCGGGCACCGGCATGATGCCCTCGAACACCAAGGCGGCGACCCGCAACGACTTGAACTATGTCGGCGGCTTCACCGGCCTGCTCACGCAGTCCCCGGCGGACGCCTCGCCGGAAGAAGCGCCGCCCGCGGGCGATCTGGAAACGGCGCGCATGTTCGGCGCGCGCATTGCCGGCGTGACGGCGCGTTGGATCGCTGCGGCCCGCTAAGCACGCGGTTCTCTGCGAACCGGACGGCATCGGCCCGCATCTGCCTGACAACAGGTCATGCCGATGTCACCTTCAGCGCGCATCGTCGTTTTTTCACCCGTTTTGCACGCCTGCGGCCATGAGGTCTTAAAATATCGTTCCGGCGCGGCATCGCGCCCCGTTTCCAGCAAGCCAGTGAGATCGAGATGAGCACGAAAGTTTTTGTCGACGGACAGGAAGGCACGACCGGCCTGAAGATTTTTGAATACCTGTCGCAACGCGCCGACGTGCAGATCCTGCGTATCGAGGAAGCGAAACGCAAAGACCTCGAAGAGCGCCGTCGTCTCATCAATGCTTCGGACGTCACGTTTCTGTGCTTGCCGGACGTCGCTTCGCGCGAATCGGCTTCGCTGGTGGCAAACGATCGCACCGTGCTGATCGACGCCAGCACCGCCTTCCGCACCTCCGCCGACTGGGCCTACGGCCTGCCCGAACTGGCTCGCTCGCAGCGCGAGCGTCTGCGCACCGCGAAACGCATTGCCGTGCCGGGCTGCCACGCATCGGCCTTCGTGCTGGCCATGCGCCCGCTCGTCGAAGCAGGCGTGGTGGCGCCGGACTTTGCGGCGCACGCATACTCGATCACCGGCTACAGCGGCGGCGGCAAGAAAATGATTGCCGACTACGAAGCAGCCGGCAACCAGAAGCTCAAGAGCCCGCGTCCGTACGCGCTCGGTCTCACGCACAAGCATCTGCCGGAAATGGCGGCGCATACCGGCCTGAAGTCGGCGCCCGTCTTCACGCCGATTGTCGGCGACTTCTACAAGGGTCTCGCGGTCACCACCTTCTTCTCGCCGAGCCAACTCGCCAAGAAGACAACACCGCAAGACGTGCAGGCGCTACTCACCGAGTACTACTCGGGCGAAGCCTTCGTGCGCGTCGCGCCGTTCGATGAGGAAGCGAACCTGGACAGCGGCTTCTTCGACGTGCAGGCGAACAACGACACCAACCGTGTGGACTTGTTCGTGTTCGGCAATGAAGAGCGCTTCGTGACCGTCGCGCGCCTCGACAACCTGGGCAAGGGCGCCTCGGGCGCGGCAATTCAGTGTATGAATCTCGCGGTCGGCGCCGGCGAGGAAACCGGTTTGAACCGCTGAACAGGTTCGAGAATACAGACGGCAATTCGCCGTCAATTCACAAAAAAAGCCGGTCTCGAAAGACCGGCTTTCTGTTTTAAAAGCACCTCCATCTAAACACCCTCCTTTGCAGTTAATCAGCAGCAGCCCCATTGCTTTCAAAAAGAAATAAATGGACTGCTGATCAATGCGCCGGTAATTGTTCCTGATGTTGACCCGCACAGCATAGTTTTCCGCATAGGGAAACTCCTGATTTTTTGGCGAACGGTCGTTCGAAGATGATAGAGCCATTTTTCTCAAAGGCTTGCCTGGTAAGGGTGTGCGGCGAAGCAACGGTGCCGCGCTCAACGCGAAATTTCCTTTTTTGTTTAAAAGGACCGCCATCGTC
>DASPZL010000213.1:0-10188 GCA_035636295.1 Paraburkholderia sp. | reverse complement strand
GGCGTGCTGCCGTCCCACCGCATTGTCGATGCGCTGGAAACGCTGATTCAGCCGGGCGACCGTGTCGCGCTCGAAGGCGACAACCAGAAACAGGCCGACTTCCTGTCGCGCTCGCTCGCCCAGGTCGATCCGCAAAAGATTCACGACGTGCATCTGCTGATTTCGAGCATCAGTCGCCCTGAGCATTTGACGCTGTTCGAGCGCGGCATCGCGCACAAGGTCGATTTCTCCTTTGCCGGGCCGCAGAGTTTGCGGGTAGCGCAATTGCTCGAAGACGGTCAGCTCGAAATCGGCGCGATCTACACGTACGTCGAGTTGTACGCGCGCATGTTCGTCGATCTCACGCCGCACGTCGCGCTGCTGTGCGCGGAAAAGGCCGACCGTCACGGCAATCTGTACACCGGGCCGAACACCGAGGACACCCCGACCATTGCCGAAGCCGCAGCGTTCCGTCATGGCATCGTGATCGTGCAGGTCAACGAGGTCGTCGACGAACTGCCGCGCGTCGACATTCCGGGCTCGTGGGTCGACGTGGTCGTGGAGGCGGACCGGCCGTTCGCCGTCGAGCCGTTGTTCACGCGCGACCCGCGTCATATCGGCGATCTGCAGGTGCTCACCGCGATGATGGTGATTCGCGGCATCTACGAGCCGTATGGCGTGACGTCCCTGAATCACGGCATCGGCTTCGACACCGCGGCGATCGAATTGCTGCTGCCCACCTACGGCGAGTCGCTCGGCCTGAAGGGCAAGATCTGCCGCAACTGGACGCTCAATCCGCACCCCACGATGATCCCCGCGATCGAATCGGGCTGGGTCGAAAGCATTCATTGCTTCGGCAGCGAAGTCGGCATGGAGGCGTATATCGAAGCGCGCCCCGACGTGTTCTTTACCGGCAACGACGGCAGCCTGCGCTCGAACCGCGTGCTATGCCAACTGGCCGGGCAATACGGCGTCGATCTGTTCATCGGTTCGACCTTGCAGATCGACGCGGACGCGAATTCGTCGACCGTCACGCGCGGGCGTCTCGCCGGTTTCGGCGGCGCGCCGAACATGGGCCACGATCCGCGCGGCCGCCGTCATTCGAGCGAAGCGTGGCTCAAGTTGCTGAAGGATCAAGGGCCTGTATCGCGCGGGCAGAAGCTGGTCGTGCAGTTGGCGGAGACGTACAAGAAAGGCGGCGAACCCACTTTCGTCGACGAACTCGATGCCGTCGCGGTCGGCGCGAAGAACGGCATGCCGATCGCGCCCGTGATGATCTACGGCGACGATGTGAGCCATGTCGTCACCGAGGAAGGCATCGCGCATTTGCACAAGGCCGAAGGCAGCGACGAGCGGCGCGCGGCGGTGGCCGCCGTGGCCGGCGTGACGCCGATCGGACTGCGCGCCAGGCCGGAGAAGACGGCGGAGTTGCGCCGGCGCGGCATCGTCGCGTATCCGGAAGACCTCGGCATTCGGCGCGGCGAAGCGAAGCGTTCGTTGCTGGCGGCGCGCAGCATCGACGATCTGGTGACGTGGTCGGGCGGCCTGTACGCGCCGCCGGCACGCTTCAGGAGCTGGTAACGATGGTGCCCGCTGCCTTGCTCGAGCGCGCGGAGCAATTGTCCGCGCCTGGCGTGCGCGCGGATTCGCGCGGCGCCCTTGCGTATGCGGTACCCGCCGATGCGCAGCAACTGTTCGCGCCTGGAGCACACGCGGATTCACGCGCGGATTCACGCGACACGGTTGTACACGCACTGCTCTCCGATGCGCAACTCGCCCGTTATGCGGTCACCGCGCTGATCGAAGAAGCGCAACTCACACCCAAGCCCGCGCTGGTCGACCAGCGCGGCAGCGGCGCGCATCGCGACCTCGATCTCGCCACCATGCTGCGCTCGGCACACGCGCTCGAGCCGACCTTCGCGGCACTCGCGCGCGCGGCGCGCCGCCGCGGCGAACCATCGGCGCTGTTGCGCACCGAACTCGCGCAGATCGGCCGCGCCGGCGAACGGGACATGCTGCGCGCCACCGGCGGCAGCAACGCGCATCGCGGCGCGATCTGGATCGTCGGCTTGCTGGTCGCGGGCGCGTCGATGCCGGACGGCAGTCTGCAACTCGATGCGGCGCACGTTTCTAAACGCGCCGCGCGGATCGCCTGCTTTCCGGATCGTTTCGCCGCACCGTCGGACAGTCACGGCGAACGCGCGCGTCAGCGTTATCAGGTGGGTGGCGCGCGCCGCGAGGCGCAAGACGGCTTTCCGCATGTCGTCGAAACCGGCCTGCCCGCGTTGCACGCGGCACGCACCCGAGGAATCGCCGAAGACGCCGCGCGCGTCGACGCCCTGCTCACGATCATGGCTTCGCTCGACGATACCTGCCTGCTGCATCGCGCGGGTTTGCCGGGCTTGCACGCCGGTCAACGCGGCGCGCGCCGCGTGCTCGATGCCGGCGGAAGTTCGACGCCGGACGGCGGCGCCGCCCTTGCCGCGCTCGAACACGAACTGCTGTCGCTTAATGCATCGCCTGGTGGCGCCGCCGATCTGCTCGCCGCCACCCTCTTTCTCGACATGCTGGCGCGTCACGACGCCGGCGGGAGCCCAGTGCCATGGAACATCTGACCTTCGACTATCCGGCGCAACGCGCCGTCACGACCCGCGCGCATGTCGGCGTGGTCGGTTCGGGCGATCTGGAAGTGCTGCTGTCGCCGGCCGATAACGGTGCCGCGCTGAGCGCGCATGTGGTCGTGCGCACCAGCGTCGACGGCTATAGCCACATCTGGAAAAGCGTGCTCGACCGCTTTTTCACGCGCTACGACGGCGCCGCGCAAATCGAAATCAACGACTTCGGCGCGACGCCCGGCGTGGTGGCATTGCGCCTCGCGGAAGCCGTCGAAGCGGCCGAACCGGGAGACGACGCATGAACACCGTTGCGACCTCGCATCCCGCGCCGATGCTGCGCGAAAGTTTCATCGAACTGCCGGCGCGCGAGCGCGCCCGCTCGCTGCTCGACGCGGGCACCTTCCGCGAATTGCTCGGACCGTTCGACAGGATCGAGTCGCCGTGGCTGCCGCTGCAAGGCGTCGTCTGCCAGGCCGACGACGGCTGCGTGATCGCGCGCGGCACCATCGACGGCGAGCCCGCCGTGGTCGCCGCGATCGAGTCGGCTTTCCAGGGCGGCAGCATCGGCGAAGTGTCGGGCAGCAAGATCGCCGCCGCGCTCGAAATGGCCTTGCGCGACTGTGAGCGCGGCAAGATCGTGCGGCCTGTCGTGCTGTTCGAGACCGGTGGCGTGCGACTCCAGGAAGCCAATCTCGGGCTCGCGGTGATCGCAGAGATGCAGGCCGCGATCGTCGCGTTGCGCCGGCATGTGCCGGTGGTCGGCGTGATCGCGGGGATGGTGGGCTGCTTCGGCGGCATGTCGCTCGCGGCCGCGTTGTGCTCGTATCTGGTGGTGACGAAGCAAGGGCGGCTCGGCATGAATGGTCCCGAAGTGATCGAACAGGAAGCGGGCATCGACGAACTCGACGCGAGCGACCGGCGCCGCGTGTGGCAGTTGATCGGCGGCGAACAAAGGGCCGCGACCGCGCTTGCCGATCAACTCGTCGACGACGATGCCGCCGCCGTGGGCGCCGCTGTGCGCTCCGCTTTCGCGCAAGGCGTGCCGGCCGCGCATCGCAGCGAACAGGTCGACACGTTTCTGGACCGGCTCGCGCGGATCGATCCCGCGAGCGTCACGCCGGAAATCATGCGCGACGTCTACAACCGGGATTTGCAAAACAACGCGCGCAAGGAGCAAGCATGAGCGACGCCACCTTCAGCCGCGGCGCGCGCTGGTTTCAGGCGCTCGCCGGCGAACCGTCCGGCAAGGCGCCTGTATTGAGCGGCGATGCGCCGCTCGGCGGCGAGACCGCGCGCTTCATCGCGGTCGTCCCCGATCCCGGCAACCGTTTTCCGCGCGCGACCGATAACGTCGTCGGCCTGGAACAGGGTTGGCTGCTTGCGCGTGCCGTGCGCGAAGCGATCGCAGAGGACGAAGCGAGCGGCACGCGCCGCCCGATCGTCGCGATTGTCGACGTGAAAAGCCAGGCGTACGGTTATCGCGAGGAAATGCTCGGCATTCACCTCGCCTGCGCCGCTGCCGTGGATGCGTATGCGTCGGCACGCGATGCCGGGCATCCGGTGATCGCGCTGATCGTCGGACCGGCGATGTCGGGGGCGTTCCTCGCGCATGGCTATCAGGCCAACCGCATCGTCGCGCTCGACGCGCCCGGCACCATGGTTCACGCGATGGGCAAGGAAGCCGCCGCGCGCGTCACGCGCCGCACCGTCGAAGCGCTCGATGCGCTCGGCGAAACCATCGTGCCGATGTCGTACACGATGGCTTCGTTCGCCAAACTCGGGCTGCTCGATCAACTGATCGAAGGCGTCGATGCGGACACTCCGGATGCCGCGCAGATCGAGCGCGTGCGTGATGTGTTGTCCGCGCAGATTCGCAGCGCGCGCGACGGCAGCCGTGACCTGTCGCATCGGCTGGAATCGGCGGCGGCTCGACAGAATCGCGCGGCGTCGATCGAAGTGCGCCGGCGTCTCGCCGAACAATGGGACGCCGTGTGATGCAGGTCTGCGCCGCCCCGCCGTTCGCAATCGATCAAGCGCTGTCGTGCGACGCGCGATGGCGGCCGCATGACTTGCTGCGCTTGCGGCGCTTGCAGCCGTTCGACGGCGAACCGGCGTGGGTCCGCGAGGCTTTCGCGCGTGCGCCGTATGCGGTGGTGCGACGCGCGTTGGCCGCCGAGGGTGTGGTTGCGATCGGTCTGCGCGGCTTGGAGCGCTCGCAGCGCTACGGCACGTGGGCGTCGGTAGACGATATCGAAAACGCTATACCGCCAGAAGCTTTGGCGCGATGCAGTCCTCTTGCCGAGCGCGGCAGTGCGTTGCCTGCGTTTGCCGCCCTCGCTGCATTGCAGAGCGATGCCGCCGGCCCATTGCGCGGATTCGTTTGGGGACCGGCTGGCAGTGCCGGTTTCGAGCTCGCAGCGCAAGTACCCGCCGTGTCTGAATCAAGCGATCTCGACTTGCTGATCCGCACGCCGTCGCAGCTCGCACGCGATGACGCTGTTCAATTGCTAACTCATCTCCAGGCGCTCGCGCAACGCGCCGGCATTCGCGTGGACGCGCAACTCGAAACGCCCGCGGGCGGCGTGGCGCTGGCCGAATGGGCCGCGTGCAAGGCGCGTGTGATGGCGCGCCATGCACGCGGCCCGCAACTGATCGCCGATCCATGGGCCGCTGTTCGCGGCGACGACGTCTGATGCTTGCACTGATCTTCCCCGGCCAAGGCGCGCAGACCGAAGGGTTCCTGCATCGTCTGCCGCAGCACCGCTTGGTGCGCGACACACTCGCAGAAGCCTCTGAGGTCATCGGCACCGATGTGCTGACACTGGATACTCCGGACGCGCTGCGCTCGACCGTCGCCGTGCAAATCGGCTTGACGGCTGCGGGCGTGGCGATCACGCGCGCGCTTGCCGATGAACGGCTCACGCCGGAGATCAGCGCGGGTTTATCGGTCGGCGCGTATGCCGCGGCGGTCAGTTGCGGCGCGATCGACTTTAGCGATGCGCTAAGGATGGTTCGCAAGCGCGCCGAGTTGATGGAAACCGCGTATCCGTCGGGTTATGGTCTCGCGGCCGTGTCGGGTTTAGCGGAACATCAACTGGAAACACTCGCCGCCCAGCATGCGGATGAGGGGCAACAGCGCGTGTACATCGGCAATGTGAATGCGCCGCGTCAGATCGTCGTGGCGGGAGCGAATGCCGCGCTGGACGCGTTTATCGAACGTGCGCTGGCGGCAGGCGCTCGCAAGGCCACCCGGCTCGCGGTGAGCGTGCCGTCGCATTGCGAATTGCTCACGCATGCCACGGACGAATTGGTTGCGTACGCTCAGGATGTGCCTTTTCACGCGCCGCGAAGCACCTATGTCGGCAATCGCGGTGGTCGCCCTTTGTACACCGCAGACGCGATCCGCGACGATCTCGCCACCAACATGCGCTACACCGTGCGTTGGTTCGACGCGCTCACGGTAATGCAGGAAATGGGCGCTCGTGTGCTGATCGAAGCGCCGCCCGGCCAGGTGTTGACGGACATTGCGCGCGAGAACTTTCCGGACACCGCCGCGCTCGCTGCGAGCGGCTTCTCGTTCGATCGACTGGTGGCGACGGCGCGTCGGCGGCTGGAAGCGGATTGAGCGGGCAGGCGGCGCAACACCGGCGTTCCTGGTCGGCGCTACAAAGCCTGTTCCGGCGCGCGTCCGATCGTTTGCGAATCTGGCGCCGCGCCTGTATCACTCCGCGCACGCTCGCGCCCCGGCGTCACCACCGCGCCGGTGCCGCCCGGACGCCCCACCGATTTCGCATGCCGCTCGATCAGCCGTTGCAGCAGGCAGAACGCGCAGAGCAACGCGCCGATCACGATGCGCGTCCACCACGAACTGAGCGTGCCGTCGAACGTGATCAGCGTCTGGATCGTGCCGAGAATGCCGACGCCGAACAGCGACCCCACCACATAGCCGACACCGCCCGTCAGCAGCGTGCCGCCGATCACGGTCGCGGCGATCGCGTCGAGTTCCATGCCCTGCCCTTGCAAACCGTAACCGGACAGCACGTAGAAGGTGAATACCGCGCCGCCGAGCGCCGAACAGAAGCCGCTTAACGCATACACGCCGATCCGCGTATGCGCGACCGGCAAGCCCATCAGCAGCGCTGAGCGCGCATTGCCGCCGACCGCGTACACGTTGCGGCCAAAACGTGTGAAGTGCGCGATATAGATCGCCGCGAGAAGCGCGGCGAAGGCGATCAACACATTCGCGGTGACGGAACCGACGCCGATGTCGAGGCGAAACGCCGAGATCTTGTGAAAGGTCGGATCGTTGATGGTGATCGACTGAGTCGTGATCAGAAAGCATAAGCCGCGCGCGAAGAACATGCCGGCCAGCGTGACGATAAACGCCTGCAGCCGGAAAAAGTGAATCAACGCACCCTGCACCGCGCCGAACACCGCGCCCATCAGCAGCACAATCGGTACGATCAGCCAGACCGGCAGATGCACGTGTTCCGACAGCACCGCCTCGACGATGGTGGTCAGCGCGACGATCGAGCCCACCGAGAGATCGATCCCGCCGGACACGATCACGAACGTCATGCCGATCGCGACGATCAGCAGGAACGCGTTATCGACCAGCAGGTCGAGCAGCACTTGCCATGAGAAAAAGCCGGTGTACATCACCGAGCCGAAACCGAACAGCGCGCAGAACAGCAGGATCGTGACGGCGATCGGCAACGTGCGCGGATCGACGATATGGGCCCAAGCTTCGAAGAGTCGTCTCATCGCGCGACCCCGCGCTGCGTGAAGAGCGACATGGCGATCGCGCGTGCCGCCGGCGACTGGATCACGCTCACCGTGAGCACGACGGCTGCCTTCACGACGAGCGTCGCTTCCGGCGGCACGCCGATCGAATAAGTGGTGTAGGTCAGCGTCTGGATGATCAGCGCGCCGAGCACGGTGCCCGCGAGACTGAAGCGGCCGCCGAGCAGCGACGTGCCGCCGAGCGTCACCGCAAGGATCGCGTCGAGTTCGAGCAGCAGGCCGGCATTGTTGCCGTCGGCGCTGCGCACGTTCGAGCTGATGAGAATGCCCGCCATCGCGGCGGTCAATCCCGAGAAGCCGTACACCGCGAAGACGAGCGCTTTCGAGCGCAGTCCGACAAGACGCGTCGCGACCGGATTCACGCCGATCGCGCGAATGAAAAGCCCGAGTGCGGTGCCTTCGACAAGCGCCACGGTGGCCAGCACGGCAACCGTCGCGATCCAGACCGAACACGGCACGCCCAGCCAGTACCCGCCGCCGACGAACAGATAGCCGGGCGCGCCGATCGGAATGATCTGCCCCGCCGTCAGCAATTGCGCGATGCCACGGCCGGCCACCATCAGAATCAACGTCGCGATGATCGGTTGCATGCCGACGAACGACACCAGCAGCCCGTTCCACATCCCGCTCAGCACGCCGACGATCAACGCCGCCACCAATGCCTGCGCGATCAGTCCGCCGGTCGGCACGGGCTGCGTCGCGAGTATCGTCGCGGCGGCGGCGCCCGCGATCGCCACCACGGCGCCGACTGAAATGTCGATGCCGCGCGTGGCGATCACGAGCGTCATGCCGGTGGCGACGAGCACGAGCGGCGCGGCGCGATTCAGCACGTCGATCGGCGCGCCGAACAGATGGCCGTCGAGCATCCGCAGCGACAGAAAATGCGGATTCACCCACAGGTTCAGGCCGCACAGCAACGCGAGCGTGACGCATGGCCAGATCAACGCGCGCTCGGCGCCGTCGCGCACGAACCAGTTCGATAGCTTCATTCGCCGCTCCCCGCGATGAGTCGGTAGATGTTGTCTTCGTTCGAAGCCTTGCCGGCCACTTCAGCGATCTTGCGGCGGTCGCGCAACACCGCCACGCGATGGCTGACACGCACCACCTCGCTGATCTCCGACGAAATGAACAGGATGCTCAAGCCGTTCGCGCACAGCGCCAGCAGGCGATCCATGATGTCGAACTTGGCCGCGACGTCGATGCCGCGCGTGGGTTCGTCGAGAATCAGCAGCCTGGGATCAGTGGCGAGCCAGCGCGCCAGCAGCGCTTTTTGCTGGTTGCCGCCGGAGAGCAGCGCGATCGGCTGTTCGGCGTCCGACGCCTTGATGCCGAGCCGCTCGATCCATAGATCGGCCAGTTCACACGCGCGTTGGCGGCTGATCTTGCGCCACCATCCGCGCCTCGCCTGCAACGCCAGCAGGATGTTCTCGCGGATCGACAGTTCGGCGACGATGCCTTCTTTCTTGCGGTCTTCCGCGCAGTAGCCGATGCCGTGACGCACCGCGTCTCGCGGCGAACGCAAGCGAACATGGCGGCCTTCGACCAGGATGGTGCCGCTGTCGGCGCGGTCCGCGCCGAACAGGAGACGCGCGGTTTCGGTGCGGCCGGAGCCGAGCAAACCGGCGAGGCCGAGGATCTGGCCCGGCTGCACGTCGAGGTCGAGCGGCTGCATGGTGCCGCGCCGCCCCACGCCGCGCAGTTCGACGAACGGCTGAACAGCCTCCTTGCCCTGCTGGTTTTCGTGCGGATCGCGCCCTTCATGTGCGGCTTCACGCAAGCGCGCGCTCATGCGCTCGTGACCGACCATCTTCGAGACCAACTGATCGGCCGGCAGATCGCGCGCGAGATATTCGCCTTCGCGCTCGCCGTTGCGCATTACCGTAATGCGATCTGAAATGGCATACGTCTGTTCGATAAAGTGCGTGACGAACAGAATCGCAATGCCTGATTGCTTAAGATGGCGAAGTATTTTGAAAAGCTGCGCGACTTCGCTGTCGTCGAGGCTCGAGGTCGGCTCGTCGAGGATCAGCACGCGCGCATCGACTGACAGCGCTCGCGCGATCGCCACCATCTGCTGCACGGCGATTGGATAAGCGTCGAGCGAGCGCGTGACGTCGAGCGACACGTCGAGGCGTGCAAGCGCGGCCTGCGCGCGGCGCTTGATGTCGGGCCAGTCGATCGCACCGAAGCGCCGCGGCTGCCGGCCCGCGAAAATGTTCTCCGCAACCGACAGGTTCGGGCACAGGTTCACTTCCTGATACAGCGTGCGCACGCCGGCGGCTTCGGCTTCCTGTGGCGACGCAAACGCGACGATCTCGCCGCCAAGGCGGATCGTGCCGGCGTCAGGCGCGACCACGCCGGTCAGCACGTTGATCAGGGTGGATTTGCCGGCACCGTTCTGGCCCATCAGCGTGTGGATCTCGCCGGGGAACAGGCGAAAATCGACCCGCTGCAGCGCTTTCACGCCAGGAAACGTCTTGCTCACGCCGGCTGTGGCAAGAATGGGCTCGCGTGCGTTCGCGGTGCCATCGGCATCGGTTGCCATGGCGCCGAGGGCCGGCGGATTCGGTTCTGAAGCGGGATGCGTCATAGGCCTCGCTCGATCGGCGGTGCGTTGGTGCATTGGTGCGTTGCGTCGGTGGGCTCAAGCGAAGTTCGAAGGCATTCGGCGGATTCAGCGGAAAAGAGACCGCCCGCTGCCGAAGCAGTCGGGCGGCCAGGCACCGCTGGAGAAACCTCTTCGATCTGTCCGTACCGCGCTTGCGTGCTCAGCTCGTGCGCCACGCTTTCA
>DASPZL010000212.1:0-12713 GCA_035636295.1 Paraburkholderia sp. | reverse complement strand
GTGGGCAGCGAGCGACCCGGTCGAACAGCCGCACTACTACCAGGAGATGGTCTCCGCGGACACGGAGTTCGTCGGTCAGACGGTACCGCGTCCCACGGTCACGCTGCGCGCGGGATTGCAGTATCAGCAGAACAATGGGCCGGGGCTGGTGGGCTGGTCGATTGCCAACGCGGCGCCTGCGACGAATTATCTCGGCTACGGCGGCACACATGGTTTTCCCGACGCCGCGTACGAGGCGACGGGGATCTGGCGGCGCACGATGAACCTCGCGGCCGGCGAACAGGCTGTCTTCGGCATCCATTGCAGCCTGCGCGGATGCGGAAGATGGAACTCCGGGTACAACCTTTTCGAGCTGGATTCGAATACTGGAACCGATGTTGTTACATATTCTCCCACCGCGAGTTCGTGGTCGATGGCGATGCGCGGAACGTCGTACAGCTTCACTCCGCAGGCATTTACCGCCGGAACGATCAATGCGGGAACACTGAACGCGACCAGCATCAACGGCGCGCTGAGTGCGGCGAACATTACTTCGGGGACCATCGCGGCGGCGCATCTGCCGGTGTTCGGAGCCTCGGGCAGCACGCATGCATCCGGCATAGTCCCGGATCCGGGTGCGACCGCGGGCGTCGCACGCTTCCTGCGCGAGGACGGAACGTGGAGCACGCCCAGCGGCGGCGGTTCGAGCGGCATCGTTGCGGGCGCGCTGGCGGATTACGCCTTTACCGACGGCACTGGGACTACACTCACCGATCAGAGCGGGAGCGGCCATAACGCGACTCTCGGTGCGGGAGCGGGCTTGCCGGCGTGGCTTGGGACGGGACTTCATTTTGAAACCGGCCCGGGCGCGAGCGGTGTTCAACTGCCTGCCGCGCTCAACGCATCGCAGACGATCTTCATGGCGTTGAACATCGCGCCACTCGATTCGAGCACGATCAACAATCCTTATTCGGCCATGCTCACGAGCACCATGAGCGGCAATCTCGGGCTCAACCTGATGATTGCGGCGGTGGACGCTACCGGGAATGTAGTGACTGGCGCGTTCGGGCCAGTGACGGTCTTCAACGCGGGGCTTCGCTCGTCATGCGGTGGAATGGTTGTGGGCTATCACGTGATTGGCCTGCAACTGAATGGGCCCGACCCGGTGAAGGACCGCATCTGGGTCGACGGCGCGGAGTGCGCCAACTATCGCTTCCGGGATTCGGCGCTCGGTCTGCAAAGCTCGGGCAACCTCTATCTCGGTTCGAGCGCGACGGGAGTGTGGGCGACGAACGGATTCCATGGCGACATTTACCGCGCGATCTTCTATCCGGGACACCTGGCCGATACACAGATGCAATCCATGAGCGGCTTGATTACGAGTCAGATCGCGCAGCGCGGAGTTTCAACCGGGCCGGTGAATGCTGCGACAAATACTCCGCAGATTCACGCGATCGGGGATTCGATCACTTACGGCTCGACGGCGAGTTTCGCCTGGCCGAGTGCATTGTCTCTGACGCGCCAGCCCGCATACACCATTACGAACTGGGGCCTTCCGAGCGCGACCATGCAGGCGATTTCGGCGAGCGAGCCGAGCCGTGTGGGCACGCGCTGCCTGACATCGCAAGGGCCGGCGGTAGCGATCGTCTTTGCGGGGACGAATGACATTGTGGCTAACGGTGCGACCGTGCAACAGGTTGTAAGTTACACCGCCTCCGAGGTGCAGACGCTGAAGCATAGCGGATGCACGGTCTTCGTCGGGACGATGCTGTCGCGCTTCTACACGGGCACGAGCTACGACCCGGCGAAGAATACGTTCGACGAGCTGCTGCTGAGCCAGGTGAAGGCGATGGGCGCGGACGGCGTGGTGGACTTTGCCGCCGACCCGCACCTGGGCGCGGACGGAGCTTACGCGAACACAACGTACTTCAGCGACCAGACGCATCCGAGCGATGCCGGGCAGACACGTCTCGCACAAATTGCGAGCAACGCGCTGAACTATTACTACGGCTACACGCTCGCAAATCCGCATGTGGTCACGTCGACGGCTTACACGCTGAGCAGTTCAGATGCGGTGGTGACCGCGGCTCCGACGGCGAACGCAGCCTACACGATGCCCGACTGCACCGGGCCGAGCGGCGCGGTTTATACGATCGGAAATCCGCAGTCGGCGTACACGCTGACGATTATGGGCGGTGCATCGCAGCCGATCAACGGGCTCTCGACGGCGATCGCCATACCGAGCAACAGCAGCGTGACACTGCGCGACGTGCCGAATCCGAAGAGCGTATCCGGATGCCATTGGGTGATGTGAGTAGGTCGAGGTACCAGGTACTAGGTTCGAGGTATTGTGGGCGGCGGGCACGTGGGGTCGTGTCCGCCGTTCGGTTTCGAAAATGATTGGGTGGAATTGAAATGGGCGAGGTGAGCTATGACCTTCAACAGTTGTTGGATTTTGGACCGATTCTGGATGAGCCGTCGGGCGAGGCGGAGGGAGAGAAACGTTCCGCAAAGCTTGCGCGCGATCTGCTGAAGATACGAGACCGCTCCGGCAAAGAGAGTGAGTTGCGGGCGAATCCCGCGCAGGAGGAATTCGAACGCAGGCGCGGTGCGCAGAACATTGTCGTCAAGGCGCGCCAGATGGGCCTGACCACGTGGGTGGCGGGAAGATTTTTTCTGAAGACCATTACCGCGCGCGGAGTGCTGACGGTGCAGGTTGCGCAGACGATCGACGCGGCGGAGGCGATCTTCGGCATCGTGCAGCGCTTCTGGAATTGCCTTCCCGAAGACATGCGCAAGGGTTGCCTGAAGCGCAGCCGCGCCAACGTGAGACAGATGGTCTTCCCCGAACTGGACAGCGAATACCGCGTGCTGAGCGCATCGGATGAGAACGCCGGCCGCGGGCTGACGGTGCAGAATATGCACCTGAGCGAGGTGTCGCGGTGGCCCGGAGACGCGGCGGCAACGCTTGCGGGGATGCGCGCGGCGCTGGTGCCGGACGGCGAGATCGTGCTCGAAAGCACGCCCAACGGCGCGTATGGATGCTTCTACGAGGAGTGGATGCAGGCGGAAGAGAACGGCGTGGTGAAGCACTTCTTCCCATGGTGGCTGGAGCCGGCATATGTATCCGCGGAGGTTACAGACCTGCGCGAAGACGAACTGGAGCTGATGGAGGCGCACGGCTTGACGTACGCGCAGATCGGCTACCGCCGGGGGCTGGAAGCTCTCTATCGCGGCATGCGCGTGCAGGAGTTCGCCGAGGACGCCGAGCTGTGCTTCCGCTCCACGGGCGAGTCCTGCTTCGATATGGAGGCGTTGGAAGAACGGCTGAAGAGCGTGGAAGATGCCGCGAGCGCGCGGCGCGACGGCAGGCTGCTGATCTTCCTTCCGCCGCAACCCGGCAAGGAGTACATCGTCGCGCTCGATCCGGCGGGCGGCGGCTCCGATGGAGACTATGCGGCGGTGCAGGTGATCGACGTCGAGAGCGGCGCGCAATGTGCGGAGCTGCAGCAGAGACTGCGGCCGCTGGAACTGACGCGGGCCGCGGTTGCGCTGGCGCGCGAATACGGCACTCCGGTGCGGCCGGCGCTGCTGGTGGTGGAGCGCAACAATCATGGCCACGGCGTGCTTGCGCATCTGCAGAAGGCCGAGCCCTACGAGCATGTCTACAGCAGCAAAGGCATGCCCGGTTGGCTGACGACGGCGATTTCGAAGCCCTTGATCGTCAGCGACCTGAATGCGCTGCTGGTGGAGAGGCCCGGCCTGTTTCGCAGCAAGCGTCTGCTGGAAGAGTGCCGCACCTTTGTGACGCACGACAACGGCCGGACCGGCGCGGCGAACGGCGCGCACGACGATTGCGTGATGGCGTTTGCGATTGCACAGGCAGTGCGGAAGGAGATGTTGCAAAGAGGTTCGAGGTACTAGGTTCGAGGTTCGAGGGGGAGGCGCGAGGGTCCGGGTGGGGCGCACCTCGAACCTTGAACCTCGAACCTTGAACCTGCTTCCGGTATTCTTCTGGAGCGGGGGAAAGCTTCGTTGGCGGTGTTTGCAGTGCAGGCGATTCGAAGAATGCGAGGCGGCGCGCAGAGCCAGTTGATGCTGGGCGCGGATGGCAAGCTGTGGGTCGTGAAGTTTCAGAACAACCCGCAGCACCTTCGCGTGCTGGCGAACGAGTTGATCGCGACGCGCCTGGCGCAGGCGGTTGGATTGACCGTGCCGGCGAGCGACGTCGTCGAGGTGACGGAATGGCTGGTCGCGAACTCGCCCGGCATGCACATCGAGGGGGCGCGCGAGCAGCAGAAGTATCGCGCGGGATTGCAGTTCGGCAGCCAGTTTATCGGCGGCTTGATGCCCGGCCTGGTGGTCGACTATCTTCCCGAGCAGCAACTGGACGAGGTGCGCAACGTGGCGGAGTTCGCCGGAATGCTGGCGCTGGATAAATGGACCGGCAACTGCAATGGACGCCAGGCGGTGTTCGATCGGCGGCCGCGCGAGCGCAAATATCGCGCGACCTTCATCGACCAGGGATTTTGTTTCAATGCCGGAGAGTGGACGTTTCCCGACAGCCCTCTGCGCGGCGTGTATGCGCGCAATCGCGTGTACGCCGGAGTGTCGGGATGGAAGAATTTTGAGCCGTGGCTGAGCCGCATCGAGACCATGGACGCGGACACGTTGTGGAATATCGCCGACATGGTTCCGCCGGAGTGGTACGGCGGAGAGATGGCAGTGATCGAGAAGTTGATGGAACAGATGGTGCGCCGGCGCGGACGAGTGCGTGAGTTGATCGCGTCGTTTCGGGACTCGAAGCGGGAACCTTTCCCGATGTGGGAGAAGGCGGTGAGCGTTGTGGTGCCCCGGCAGTTTGTGAATTAGGTACCAGGTACCAGGTACTAGGTACTAGGTACTAGGTACTAGGTTCGAGGTTCGAGGTGAAAGGCGAGATGCGCGGCTTTAGATTGGCGGTTGAATTGCTTGGTCAGTATGTTGGCCCCTGTAACCTGAACCTTCGGCACCTGGCACCTAAACCTCGAACCTAGTACCTCGAACCTTATAGAAAGGAGTCCGCCATGCCCGAGCGCATCCCCTGCGAGTTCTTCCTGATCCGCTACGTTCCGGACCCGGTCAAGGGTGAGTTCACCAACATTGGCGTGTTGCTGCGTGAGGCCGGCAGCCCGGACGGCACCGAGGTCCGCTTTACGCGCGACTGGACGCGCGTCCGCTGCATGGACGCCGATGCGGACATCGGGCTGCTGGAGGCGCTCGAAGGCGACATTGCCGCGCGGCTGCGGCTCGGCGCCGGCGGTGCGGCGGCACAGGACGCAGCCTCGAAGCCGGTGCTCGCGATCATCGAGGACAGCTTTTCGAACTCGATCCAGATGACCGAGGCGCGCGCGTGTCTGGCGGAAAATGTTGCCGCCGAACTTGACCTGCTGATGAAGATGTACGTCGAGCCGATGCGCGTGAAGCAGGAACGCAAGCGCACCGGACGCGCTGCGATTGCCGCAGCCATGCGCAACGAGTTCGAGCGCGCCGGGGTGTGGGGGATGATGCGCAAGAAAATCGCCGCATCTATATATACGCAGCCCGGCGACCCGATGAAGATCGACTGCGGATACCGGCCCAATGGCGTGATCCGGATGTTCCACGCGGTGTCGCTCGAAGCCGACGTCGAAGCCGCCAAGGTGCTTGCGTACTCCGCGCCGCGCCTGCATGAAGGCGTCGTTCGCGTGGAGGGCGCGAAGCTGGAGTTGACCGCCGTGGTCGAGCCGCTGCGCGCCGTCTCCGGCGATGACGGGCTCGACGATGAGAATGCCGAGCGCTACCGCTTTGGCGTGGAGACGATGGAGAGCCAGGCGATCCGCGTCGTCACCATGAACGACCTGGCGCGCGCCGCGGAGACCGCGCGCATTGAGTTGCGGCTCTAACCGGCATGGAACCGACCACGGATGACACGGATTTTAAGACGGATTAAGGACAGTGTTTCTACCAGGACGCGTTCTTAATCCGTTCGATCTTGATCCGTGTCGTCCGTGGTCGTTCTTTGTCGTAGGTATTTCAGGAAGGCACAGCGAATTGGCTGTGCCCATTTTTTTTGCAAGAGAGATCGAAAGGGGTGAGCACGTGGGTCTTCGAACTAGAGTGACAGAGGCATGGCAGAGATTGGCAGGCGTCAACGCGGCCGCGGGCGACGCGGCGAAGGGGCAGAGAAAGACGGCGATGCTGCCATCGATTTTGACTCCATACAATCACGGCCGCGTGGGCCAGAACGCAACGCCCAAGCCGACTCCCGCGAATCTCCGGAAGTTTGCCGAGACGCCCGTGGCGAGGCGCGCGATCAACGTGGTCAAAGATAAGGTCGCCAGCATGGACTGGAAGATCCGCGTGCGCCGGGGTTACAGCACCGCCGATGTGCCCGAGGCCGAGGCGCGCATGCAGGTGCTGCGCCGCTGCCTGGAAGAGCCCAATGCGGGCGACAGTTTTCGCACATTGATCGAGCAGGTGCTCGAAGATCTTCTGGTCGGCGGCTTCGGCGCGGTCGAGATGGAGGCGACCGGCGATGCCGACCGTCCGTTCCATCTCTGGGCGGTCGACGGCGCCACCATCGAGATCGACGGGACCTGGAACGGAGACGCCGCCAAGCCTCGCTATGCGCAGTCGCGCGGCGCGGTGGGGACATCGCTTGGCACGCAGAATCGCACGCCGCTGCGCGACGACGAGCTGATGTATCTGCGCCTGAATCCGCGCAGTCACACGCTGTTCGGGCTGGGCCGGCTCGAGGTCGCCTTTGAGACCGTGAACCAGTTTCTCTCCGCCAATCGCTATGCCGGACGGCTCGCGTCGAACTCCGTTGTGCAATACGCGCTGTGGCTGAACGAGGCCACGCCAGAGCAGCACGACCGCCTGATTCGCTGGTGGCAGGACGAGATCGAAGGCACCGGCCGTGTGCCTTTGCTGAGTTGCGAGCAGAAGCCCGAAGTCCTGCGCTTCGCCGGAGGCACTGACGCCGATCTGCGCATTCAGTGGCAGGAATTCCTGCTGCGCATGATCGCCAACGCATTCGAATTGCCGCCCATGCTGCTCGGCATGCAGGCCGACGTCAACCGATCGACCGCGGGCGAGATGGCCGATGAAGCATTCCAGAGCGCCGTTGTGCCCGTCGCCAAGCTGGTCGCCGAACACATTACCCGCGATTTGTTCGCGAAGAAGCTCGGCTGGCGCGAATTCGAATTTACCTTCAACGATCTGGAGTCGCGCGACGAGATGCAGGAGCTGCAGATCCAGACCGAACTGCTGAAGGCGGGCGTCCTTAGCATCGACGAAGTGCGCGAGATGCGCGGCTTGCCGAAGCTTGTAACGGCGGAGGTTGCATGAGGCTGACCATCGATAATCTTGACGGCAGGGGCGCGGTGGAATACACCGCCGCGCTCTCCGCCGATTCCCCGCTCAAGATCGAGCGAGCGCTGAATGCGCCCTCGCGGTGCATCGGCTCGCTGCTGATCGCGGCCGCTCCCACGCTTGCCGTGCCCGTTCGCCGCGCCCGCATCGTCGTCTCGGCAAATAGCGGGACCACGCTCTTCACCGGCTACATTGCCGCGGAGCCCGCGCCGGTTTACTCCGGCGCTGGCCTCGGCGGCCCCGTCTATCGTTACGCGTTCACCGCCGCCGGCGACGAGTGGCTGCTCGACAAACAGGCGCCCACACTCGCCGCGGGAGGATTCGCGCTTTCCGGCGCCACGTTGCTCCCGGCGCGCACCAGCCGGACTCACACGATTAACTTCGACGATGCGACGGCCGGCGGCGCCTTGCAAATCGCCGAGCTGCCGGCCTCCAACGTCAAGGAGCTTGCCAACGACGTTACGCTGACGGGCCAGATCGAGCCATCGCAGTATGTAACCGAAATGTTCTCCGGCGACGGAACTACCGCGGTGTTCGCCGCCGCGAACGAGCCGTTCCGCGCGGCCAAGCCCAAGCTGATCGCGGACTCGTTCGACGGACCGGCAATCGACACGCATCTGTGGAACGTCGCCGATTCGGGCTCGCACATTTCGCTGGGCGGCGCCGGGCTGGCGCTCACCGGCGGCACCGGCTTCGACGGGCAGACTACGTTGACCGCCAGCGACCAGGTGGAGATGGGCGGCACGCTGGTCGTCGAAGCGGGCAGCGTCGCGCTCACCTCGCCCTCGAATGGTGTGCTTTGCGGCCTCTACTCCGGCAGCGCGCAGCGCGCGAACTGCTTCGCGGGATACAACGTGCGCCAGAGCGGCGGCTCGACTGTCGTCACGCCCTTCGTCAACGGAGCAGAGATCGGAACCAGTTACACATTGCTCGACGGCCACCGATATACGCTCCGCATCCGGCTGCATTCTCCGGAGATGCAACGCGTGATGCAGACGTACTACGCGCGTGTCGACGGCGTTATTGAAGCGTTCGGCGGCGGCCTGGTCGCATCGCCCATGTCGCTCGTCTTTGAACTGCAGGACCTCGGCAACGCGTCGAACACACCTGCGACAGTGCTCTACGACGGCGCAATTGCCGAGTCGCCCGCCAGGTGTACCTTCGCGGCTGTCAATAGCGTCGAACTCAACGGCTCGATGGGCTTCTGCGCCGTCACTCAGACGGGCTCCGCGTGGATCGTCAGCACGCTGCCGGGCGGCGCGACGCAGACTCGCCTGATTGGGATTGCAGGCGAAGGCGTCGATTGCCAGATGGATGCCACCGGAAAGGTTACATTCTTTGCCGGGCGCATTCCTGAAGCGGGAGAGATTGTAACCATTCTGTATCGCACACGGAATCGGGCAGTCGCGCGGCTGCAGGATGACGCCGGAGTGGCCGCGGAAGCTGCCGGAGGAATGCCCGGCACCGCCCACTGGCTCGGCAAAGTCGTCAAGCCGCTGGCCCGCTCCAGCGCGGACTGTGAATCGGCTGCGCAGGCCATTCTGAGCCTCGCATCGAGCCGTGCTGCGGCAATCGCGGGCAACTACGCCGCAAGCAATCCTGCCGAAGACATTTGGCCTGGAGATGTTCTCGCTATCACGGCCAATCGGCAGACGATGAACGTCGTCGTCCGCCAGGTCAGCATTGTTGATGGTCACGCTGTGCCCGAGTTCCTCGCGTATCGCATCGCGTTCGCTAATGACTGGGCGGGGTCGCTTGGCATTACGCTGTCGGAGGCGATCGCGGCTGACGCGCACCTGCCGCCCGCGGCGCTCTCCGCACCCAACGCTGCCCTCGATAACCTGCAGCAGTTGACCGTGGTCAGCGCCACCGGCGGTGCGTTGCAGATCGATGCGGGAACGATTCCGCCTGTGGGGGGCGGCTTTGAAGTTCGTCTGCGCGACTGGGACTTTGGCCCCGGGAGCGATCAGAATCTCGTGGTTCGCAGCCCCGTCCGCAGCTTTTCGATTCCGCGGCCGGCGCAGGTGGAGCGCTACTTCGTGCGCATGTACGACGCGTCGACACCGCCGATTTATTCGCGGCTCTCCAGCGCAATCTTCACCCATCTTCCAGTCGCCTGAATAACTGTAACCAAAGGAGTCACAAATGACAGATTTTGAAACGCGCGTGCTGGCTGATTTGTGCGTCTTGAAGAGCCAGATGAAAGAGGTAGTCGGCAATGGCCAGCCTGGACGTCTCGCGCAACTCGAGAGCCGCACGTCCGACCACGAAAGAACCGTCCAACGACTGAAGGGAGTCGCCGCGGCATTCGGCGGCTTTCTCACCGTCGCTCATGTGGCCATCGACTTCTTCATTGGGCGGCGATGAAGGATAGCGAGTCAGCAAGTTAGCGGGTCAGCGAGCGTAGCAGCGAGTCAGAAGTTGAAAGATGTGTCGGGCCTTCAGCCCTCGATGTCTATGCTGGAACGTTACCTGGGGCTGCGCCCCAGGCTGGTATATGTCGGGCCTTCGGCCCTGGTTCAGTTCCACAAACTTGTGACTCGGGACTTCTAGCTTGCCAACTCGCTGAGCCGCCGCGCTCGTATAATCAGGCACATGCCTGCCGATTCGCAGACCGTGCCCCTGGTCGGGGTGATCATGGGAAGCCGCAACGATTACGCCGTGATGCGCGCGGCCGTTGAGATGCTGCGCGAGTTTCGCGTGCCGCATGAAGTGAAGGTGGTCTCGGCACATCGCACGCCGGACCTGATGTTTAAGTACGCGGAGACCGCTGCCAGCCGCGGCCTGCGCGTTATCATCGCGGGCGCGGGGGGCGCGGCGCATCTGCCCGGCATGGTCGCGGCGAAGACGGTGTTGCCGGTGCTCGGCGTGCCCATCCCGGCGACCGCGCTGCAGGGGCTCGATTCGCTGCTTTCGATCGTGCAGATGCCGAAGGGCGTTCCGGTGGCCACGCTCGCCATCGGTGCGGCCGGCGCGGCCAATGCGGGATTGCTCGCCGTGCAGATTCTGGCGACAACCGATCCCGAGCTGCAGACCAGGCTGGTCGCATGGCGCGCTGCACGGCACGTCGAAGTGCTTTCGCAGTCGCTCGACGATGAGGTCCCCGAGTGAGCGAGGCCGTGTTTCCGGTCCTGCTGCCGGGCGCGACGATTGGAATCTTCGGCGGCGGCCAGCTCGGGCGCCTGACTGCAATCGCCGCACGCAGCATGGGTTATCGCATTCACGTGCTCGACCCGGACCCCGGATGTCCGGCGCGCTTTGTCGTCGACCAGTGCGTGGAAGCGGACTGGACTGATGCTCACGAGGCGGCGCGCCTGGCTCGCGGATGCGACGTCGTCACATTGGAGATTGAGCAGATTTCGCTCGCCAGCATGAACGCTGCCGCAAGCTACGTGCCCGTGCGTCCCAGCGAGAGTCTGCTGGAGGTGATCCAGGACCGCGTGGTGCAGAAGGACTGGCTGCTGCGCAACGGATTTCCGGTGGGCAAGTATCGCGCGGTGCGCACGCTGGATGAATTGCGCATGGCGGTGATCGAACTCGGCGGCAAATGCTTCTGCAAGAGCGCTACCGGAGGCTACGACGGGCGCGGACTGGGCAAGGTTGGCTTCTCGTCGAACAGTTCGGCGGCCGCGGTGGAAGCGGAGATTCGCGGCGCGTGGTCAGCGCTGGGCGAAGGGCCCGGCGTGGTTGAGCAGGCCATCGATCTCGACCGGGAAATCTCGATTCTGGTTGCGCGATCGCCGCGCGGTGAGGTCAAGGTGTATCCGGCGGCGTGGAATCATCATGATAGCCAGATCCTCACGTGGAGCGTGATTCCCGCGCCGCTGACTGACGCGATGGCGGCCGAGGCAAAGCAGCTCGCGCAGGCTATCGCCGACACGTTTTTGCTCGAAGGAATTCTGGCGGTCGAGCTATTTGTAACCAAAGATGGCCGCGTGCTGGTGAATGAACTTGCGCCACGTCCGCACAACAGCTACCACGCCAGCGAGCGCGCCTGCGTCACCAGCCAGTTCGAGCAGTTGGTGCGTGCGGTTTGCAATCTTCCGCTGGGCAGCGCCGATGTGGTGCAGCCGTGCGCGATCGCGAACCTGCTCGGCGATTTGTGGATTGGACCGCATGGCCCACGGGTGCCGCACTTTGACGCTGCGCTCGCAGTTCCCGGCGTGCGGCTGCATTTGTACGAGAAGCTTCGACCGCGCAAGGGTCGCAAGATGGGGCATCTGAGCGCTGTCGGGGCAACGCCGGAAGAAGCGGTGGAACTGGTGCTTCGCGCGAAGTCGCTGCTATAGATGTTTTGACTCGCCAGGTCGCGCGGCGCAGGAAGTTTGCCGCCTACGGATTTCCGCCGCTGTGGCTCAAGTTAGCGTAGAACCATGGGTGCGTGAAGCCGATGCGCGTTCGCGAGCATCGCTTCCGGATACAGGCCTGCAGGCGAACTCTCTGATTTAGAAGGCGCTCCGTATCCTAAACACGGTGAGCTGCGTAGATATAGATATGGACACTCCGCGCGACGTTGAAAATTCGGGGCCCTTTGAGGCGCGCTATCTGGCGTTTCTTGAGACCATCACCCAGCTGCGGCCGCGCCTGCATCGTTACTGCTCGCGCATGACCGGATCGGTGCTGGACGGCGAGGACATCGTTCAGGACACATTATTTGAGGCGTATCGCAAGCTGGACCAGTACGACGACAGCCGTCCTTTGGCACCGTGGCTGTTTCGGATTGCGCACAATCGGGCGATCGATTTTCTGCGCCGCCGCGGGGTCCGGATCGACGCTGAGACGATTGCGATGGAGCCGGAATCGGTGGCGGCCGCCGAACCTGCCGTGCTCGGCGTGGGCCGCGCGGTCGAACAGTTGGTGATGATTCTGCCGCCCAAGGAGCGGGCGTGCGTGCTGCTGAAAGATATCTTCGACTACACGCTGGAGGAGATCGCGGAACTCGTCAGCTCCACGGTCGGCGGCGTGAAGGCGGCGCTCAACCGGGGACGGTCGAAACTGGCGGCGTCTCTCGATCCGATGCCACAGCAGCGCGTGGTGAGCCCCGAGTTGTCGCGGCTCCTGCATCTCTACGTCGACGGATTCAACAAGCGCGATTGGGATGGGCTGCGCAATCTTATCAGCGCCGACGCACGACTGCAGGTTGCGGATCGCTTTTCAGGCTCCATCGATGAATCGCCATACTTCGGAAACTATGCGCGTCAGGCCGTGGCGTGGCGGATGGAGGTGGCGGACGTGGATGGCGAGTTGGTCGTGGTGGCGATGCGCCGGCACGGCGATGAGTGGCAGCCCTATTCGGTTGCGCGGATCGAAGTGATCGATCAGCACATCGTGCGCATCGT
>DASPZL010000211.1:0-5875 GCA_035636295.1 Paraburkholderia sp. | reverse complement strand
AAGCTCACCATCAAGGGCAAATCGCAAACCGTCGTGGTGCCGGTCACCATCGCGAGCCAGGGCGCCACGCAAACCTTCGACGGCACGTTGCCGATCAAGCGCACGCAGTTCGACGTGGGCACCGGCGAATGGAAAGACACGTCGGTCGTCGCCGACGAAGTCGTCATCAAATTTCACATCGTCGCTTCGAAGAAGTAACTCGAAACACCGAAGCGTCGCCGCACTTTCTGAAACCTGGAGAACAACTTGAAGAAACAACTTTTGCTCGCCGCGGGCGCGCTGGCCGCAGCCATGTCATTCAACGCAATGGCCGCCGATACGTATCAACTCGACCCGACGCACACCTACCCGAGCTTCGAGACCGACCACTTCGGCGGCGTGTCGATCTGGCGCGGCAAGTTCAAGAAAAGCAGCGGCATGGTGGTGCTGGACCGCGCGGCGAAAACCGGCACGGTGGACGTGACGATCGACATGAGTTCGGTGGACATCGGTAACGACAAGCTCGACGCGGAACTGGTCACCGACAAGTTTTTCGACACCGCGAAATACCCGAGCGCCACCTACAAGGGCACGCAGATCCGCTTCGACGGCGACAAGCCGGTGGAAGTGATCGGCACGCTGACGATGCACGGCATCACGAAGCCGGTCAATCTGAAGATCGAATCGTTCAAGTGCTTCGTGAACCCGATGCTCAAGCGTGAAGTGTGCGGCACGGAATCGACCGCGACGTTCAATCGCGACGATTTCGGCGTCGACTTCGGCAAGGCCTACGGCTTCAAGATGCAGACCACGCTGCATATTCAGGCTGAAGGCATCAAGCAGTAAAGTCATAGCCGCCCCTCGCGGCTTGCGTCAGGCGGTTGCGGCAACGGGTCGGCGAAGCACCACGTTGCCGCAAGAGCGTCGCGTCGAAAGCGGCCCCGGCGGCCCCGGCGGCCAGCATGCCGGTCTTGATCGCCCCGTGGCTGCCCTTGATCCGGGAGGCGTTCAGGAACCCGGCGTCGTCACCGACCAGTGCGCCACCGGGGAACACCAGCTTCGGCAGCGACATCAGGCCGCCCGCGGTGATCGCCCGCGCGCCCCTCCACTCTCCGTTTATGCATGACGGCGTGCGCGGCACACCGTTCTTCGTCGGCAACGATCTTGCGACCGGCATGACCTGAGTGGAAGTAAGCCAGAATGCGGGTAAAACCTGACCACCCCCGCCGGGTGGCGCAGCCGCCGACGCGCGGCACCTTGCCCCGGCGGAGCAAGGTACTATTACGGCTTGGCATCCCGCGCGGCGCGCATTCGTTCCGCTGCGCGCATTCGGATGCCCGACGCGGCAAGCCACATCACCGGGCAGCACGGCAAGCGCATCGAATATTAACCACGCCTGCTGCCGTTGCCGTCATCCGTTTCCGTCATCCATCCATGAGTTCTGCAAGCCGCCGCATCGCGCACCTGGACATGGACGCGTTCTACGCGTCCGTCGAGCTTTTGCGCTATCCGGAACTGCGCGGCAAGGCGGTGGTGATCGGCGGCGGCCGCAACGGCGCGCCGCAAACGCTCGAAGACGGCAGCCGGCGCTTCGCCAGGCTGCGCGATTACGCGGGCCGCGGCGTGGTCACCACGTCCACTTACGAAGCCCGCGCGCTCGGCGTGTTTTCCGCAATGGGCATGATGAAGGCGGCCATGCTCGCGCCGGACGCGATTCTGCTGCCCACCGATTTCGACTCGTACCGGCACTACTCGCGTCTCTTCAAAACGGCGGTCGCCACGTTCACGGACCGAATCGAGGACCGCGGCATCGACGAAATCTATATCGATCTCACCGAGGTGCCGGGCGAGCCGCGCGAGATCGCCGCGCGCATCAAGCAGGCGGTCAATCAGGCGACCGGCCTGACCTGCTCCATTTGCGTGGCGCCGAACAAGCTGCTCGCGAAAATCGGCTCGGAACTCGACAAACCGGACGGCCTCACGATCCTCACGCCCACCGACGTGCCGCTGCGCGTGTGGCCGTTGCCGGTACGCAAGGTCAACGGAATCGGGCCGAAGGCGGCGGAAAAGCTGACGGCGCTCGGCCTCGCGACGGTCGGCGATCTGGCGGCGGCGGACGCGGGACTGTTGCAGGACCACTTCGGACGCAGCTACTCGGCGTGGCTCACGCAGATCGCGCAAGGCCACGACGAGCGGCCGGTGGTGGTGGAATCCGAGCCCAAATCGATGAGCCGCGAGACGACCTTCGAGCGCGATCTGCATCCGCGTCACGACCGGCCGGCGCTCTCCAGTTCCTTTACGGGCTTGTGCGTGCGGGTCGCGGAAGATCTCGTACGCAAAGGTTACGTGGGCCGGACCGTCGGCATCAAGCTGCGCTACGACGATTTCCGCACGGTCACGCGCGATCTGACGCTGGACGAACCGACCGCCGACGCCGCCGAGATACGCCGCGCGGCCACCGAATGTCTGCGGCGGGTGGAGTTGAACCGCAAGCTGCGGCTCCTGGGGGTGCGCGTGAGCGCCTTGACGCCGGCCAACGCGCAGCCGGTTAAGCTGCGCCGGCCGGTTCAGGCCGACTTGCCCTTTACCAGCGACGAATAAGCGGCCGCCTCGGCAGGCACGCCGGCATTCGGGCGCGCCGCCGGCATCTCCGTTTCCATGCGCGAGGCGGCGATCGAAAACGCAAACGTGTTGATCCCGTCCGCGCTTTGAGCCGACACGGTGCCGCGATGCATCTCCGCAATCGCCTTCACGATCGCAAGCCCGAGCCCGTGGTTTTCGCGGCTGTTGGTGCGCGAGACTTCCGCGCGATAGAAGCGGTCGAACAGATGCTCGAGCACGGCCGGCTCGATCGGCTCGCCGGGATTCGCCACCGCCACGCGCACCTGATCCTCTTCACGCACTATCGTCACGCTGATCGCCACACGGGGCGCGCAGTGCTGGATCGCGTTCATCAACAGATTCGTGCAGGCGCGGCCGAACAGCGAGCGGTTCACGCGCGCCATCGCGTCGCCCTGCAATTGCGCATGCACGCGCGCTTCTTCAAGCGGAATCTCCAGAAACTCCAGCGTGTGCGCGACTTCCGCGGCGAGCGACACTTCCACGAGACCGGTTGCCCGCTCGCCCTGATCGGCGCGGGCGAGGAACAGCATGTCGTTGATGATCGCGCGCATGCGCTCGTATTCCTCGAGATTCGATTGCAGCGTATGGCGCAGATCGTCCACGGAACGGTTGCGCGTCAACGCCACTTCGGTCTGGCCGATCAGGATCGTCACCGGCGTGCGCAGTTCATGGGCCACGTCCGCATTGAACGATTCCAGACGGCCGTACGCGCCGTCCAGACGTTCGAGCGCGCCGTTGAACGAGTTGGCGAGGTCGCTCAGTTCGAGCGGCAGCGAGGCGGTATTCAGTCGCTGCGAGCGGTTGTTCGGACTCACGGCGGAAGCGTCCCGCGTCAAACGCGTGAGCGGCGCGAGGCCGAGCCGCGTCACCGAATAACTGAGCAGCAGCACCGCGAGACTGCCCAGCGCCGACAGCGCGGCGAGCGCCGCGCCGAACGCGCGCATCGTGCGTTCGTTGGGGGAATAGCTTGCGGCCACCTGCAATTGCACGGGCGGACGCGCGGCGTAAGCCGGTATCGTCACCGTGGCGGTGAGCATGTCGTCGCCGCCGCCGGCGGGCGTCACGCGCGTGTAGCCGCCCGGCCAGCTCGTCACCACCGCGCCCGTGACCGGCGTGCCGTAGTGGAAATACGGATCGGCGCTCGACACGGCGTACACCGTGCTGCGGTCGTGCGGCATCATGTCGGTGAGTTTTTCGCGGGTCATGCGCCACTTTTCCGGCGTCACCGCGTGATAGACCATGATGCGCGCGATCTGGGCGCGATCGTCGAGCGACTCGCGCAGGTGATGTTCGAGCTGCGTGCGCAACACAAGGAACAGGCCCGTGCCGACCAGCGTGAACACGGACAGCGCGACGAGCGCGAACATCAGTGCGAGGCGGCGGGCGATCGAACGGTTCATGACGGCTCCGCGTCTTCGCGCACTTCAAGCACGTAGCCCATGCCGCGCACGGTATGCAGCAGCTTCGACGGAAACGGTCCGTCGAGCTTGGCGCGCAATCGTTTGATCGCGGTTTCGACCACGTTCGTATGGCTGTCGAAATTGACGTCCCATACGAGCTCGGTAATCGCCGTCTTCGAGAGAATGTCGCCTTGCCGGCGGGCCAGCACGCTGAGCAGTTGAAACTCCTTCGCGGTCAGGTCGAGACGCACGCCGTCACGGGTCGCGCGCCGGCCGATCAGATCGACGAACAGATCGCCGATGGCGATCAGCGTCGACTCCTGAGAACGCGTGCGGCGCGCCAGCGCATGCAGCCGCTCGACCAGTTCGAGGAAGGAAAACGGTTTGGTGAGGTAGTCGTCGGCGCCTTCGCGCAGGCCGCGCACGCGATCGTTCACGTGATCGCGCGCGGTGAGCATGATGACCGGCGTCGACTTGCGCATGCGTAGCGCCTTCAACACGCTGAAGCCGTCGCGCTTGGGGAGCATCACATCGAGCACGATCACGTCGTAGTCGAATTCGGTGGCCAGATGCATGCCTTCCTCGCCGTCGAGCGCGACGTCGACGACCCAGCCCTGCTCCGTCAAACCGGAGCGCAGGTAGTCCACCACCTTGTGCTCGTCTTCAACGATCAGCAATTTCATGCGCGTCCCCTTGTGTCTGCATTATACGAAACGCCTCCGCATTCCTCTTGCGTGTCCTGCTGCGTCATGGTCGGGCGGCTCACCGCGCGGGAGCCATCGCCTCCTTCGAATCCTGTTGCGGTGCGTCTTTCTGCAAGCCCGATACGTCCGCGCCGGCGTCCCAGCCGCCGCCCAGCGCCTTCACCAGCGACACCGCCAGCGTCATCTGCTGGCCGCGAATCTGCACGTCCTGGCGCTCGCTGTTGAGCAACGACTGCTGCGCGGTAATCACATCCAGATACGCGACGAGGCCGCCCGAGTAGCGGTCGTTGGCGAGCGACAGCAGATGCTGCGCGTCGGTCACCGCCTCGTGCGACTGCTTCGCGGCGCCGTCCAGCACCGAGAGTCCGGTAATGCCGTCCTGCACCTGCTGGAATGCGTTGAGCACGGTCTGCCGGTAGGTTGCCTGAGTGGCCTTGTAGCCTTCGCTCGCGTACTGGACGTTGGCCGCGCGACGGCCGCCGTCGAACAGCACCTGGCCGGCCGCCGCGCCGAGCGTCCACATCAGCGTGGGCGCGCTCAGGAGGCTCGCGAACTGCGTGCTTTCCCAGCCGATGCTCGGCGTCAATGTGAGACTCGGGAAAAACGCCGCCTTGGCCACGCCGATCTGCGCGTTCGCCGCCGCCATCGCGCGCTCCGCCGACGCGACGTCGGGACGGCGTTGCAAGACGTCGCTGGGCACGCCGAGCGCAATCGCCGGCACCCGCGCATCGAGCGCCTTGGGTTCGATCGCGAATTGCGGCGCGGGCACGCCGACCAATGCGGCAATCGCATGCTCGAACTGCGCGCGCTGGTTCAGCAGCAGTTGCGCCTGCACGCGGGTCGAATCGAGCAGCGACTTCTGCTGCAACACGTCGAGGCCCGAGACCGCGCCGAGATCGTGTTGTGACGTCACGTAATCGAGCGCTTTCTGCTGCAGCTTCACCGACTGATTCAACACGTCGATCTCGGCGTCGAGTTCGCGCAGCGAAAAATAGTCCGTGGCGAGGTCGGTGGTGAGAACGAGCCGCGCGTTGGCGAGGTCATCCGCCGATTGCTGCGCGGAGGCTGCCGCACCTTCCACTTGCCGCCGTATCCGGCCGAACAGGTCGGTGTCGTAGTTGATCGACGGACCGAGTTGCAGATTGTTCTGCACCGTCGACGTTGTCGGCG
>DASPZL010000210.1:0-11931 GCA_035636295.1 Paraburkholderia sp. | reverse complement strand
CGGCGCATGCGCGGTTTCCCCGATCCGAAGCGCACACAGGCTTTTCTGTCAAGCTTTGGCACGATCCGGCAGCACTTCGCGCTCAAGCGGCATCTGCTGCGCGCTTCGCTCTATCGCAAACATCTCGCCACGAGATTCGCTGCTTGGCACGAATTCACTGAAGCGGCCCAAAATCCGTCAACTGCATCCTGAGTGGCGGGCTCACCCGCCACCCCTTTGCCTTGCCATCGGCAAGTTGACAGTGCCCGTAGAGGCGACCGCCATCGGATAACGTGTAGGGTTTGACCGCCGGTCTCGCGTTAACAATCTCGAGCCGGGTGAGCTGGTGGAGAGCAGATCGAGCCATCGTTGTATACCGTGTCTGGGGCTGACGACGGATACAACATACCTCGGAAAATACAACGATAAAAGTACGGGTTCTAATAGCCGACCGTGGACGTCTCTGGACCGTTTGCCAGCAACAAAAAACCCGCGAAGCCAATAGCGACGCGGGTTTCAGAGACTGCACACAACTTGCTCAGACTATCTTGGACAACAGCGAATCACGAAACTGGTGGGTGCTGAGAGGCTCGAACTCCCGACCTACGCCTTGTAAGGGCGCCGCTCTACCAACTGAGCTAAGCACCCGCTTCGCTATTCACCGACTTCTGTACGCCGCCTGATTTCACAAAAGACCTCAAGCAGCGAGCCCATTAGTTTAGCGCGTCCTTCAGAGCTTTGCCAGGCCTAAATTTGGGAACCTTGGCCGCCTTGATCTTGATGGCGTCTCCGGTGCGCGGATTGCGCCCTGTGCGCGCCGTACGCTTGCCGACCGCGAACGTGCCGAAACCCACCAACGTGACCGAACCGCCCTTCTTCAACGTACCTTTGACGCCACCGATCACCGCATCGAGTGCACGGCCTGCCGCAGCCTTCGAAATGTCGGCCTGCTGTGCAATGTGATCGATCAATTCCGTTTTATTCATTCCAACCCCCGAGAATGTTTATGGCAATCGTGACGGCGCTCTGTAGCACCTGACATCACGCGGCCGGCGGGCAACGCCGGGCCGACTTATTAGAATTGGCCGAAACCCTTGTGTCAAGCGGGGTTGAGCCTGATTCGAGCGGTTTTCGGAATGTCACCGGGTAACCAAATCGTGCCGCCGATCGATGCGCATACAACCATTTGGCTGCCCCATCGCGTCGTTTGCTCAAAAGATGGGGAAAGCGTGGGTTCATGAGGCGCGTTGCGCGCTCATTTGGGCAATAAAAAACCCGCGGGAAAGCCCGCGGGTTTTTGTTCACCAAACAGCTTTCGCTGCTGCTGATTGCCTTAATGCTTCACGACCTCCGTCGCACCGGCGTCCTTGCCGGGCTCCGCCGCAACCGGAGCGGCAGGCTTTGCCTCTTCTTCCGGCAACGCCTCCGGCACACGTTCGAGCGCCAACTCGAGCACCTTGTCGATCCAGCGGACCGGCACGATTTCGATTGCGTTCTTCACGTTGTCCGGGATCTCCGTCAAGTCCTTGACGTTTTCTTCCGGAATCAGCACCAGCTTGATGCCGCCACGATGCGCCGCCAGCAGCTTTTCCTTCAGCCCGCCGATCGGCAGGACTTCGCCACGCAACGTGATTTCGCCCGTCATCGCGACGTTGGCACGTACCGGAATACCGGTCAGCACCGACACAAGAGCGGTCGTCATCGCGATACCGGCGGACGGACCGTCCTTCGGCGTCGCGCCTTCCGGCACGTGAATGTGAATGTCCCGCTTCTCGAACGCTTCATCCTTGACACCCAGACGGCGCGAACGCGAGCGCACCACCGAGCGCGCAGCTTCGACGGACTCCTTCATCACGTCGCCGAGCGAACCCGTACGGATCACATTGCCCTTGCCCGGCATCACCGCGGCTTCGATGGTCAGCAAATCGCCGCCCACTTCCGTCCACGCGAGGCCCGTGACCTGGCCAACCTGATTCTCCTTGGCAGCCAGACCGAAGTCGTACTTGCGCACGCCGAGGAAAGTGTCGAGGTTGCTGCCGTCGACCTTCACCGCGCCTTCCGCCTTCTTCAGCAGAAGCATCTTCACGACCTTGCGGCAGATCTTCGAAATTTCACGCTCGAGCGAACGCACGCCCGCTTCACGCGTGTAGTAACGAATGATGTCGCGGATCGCGGTTTCCGTTACATCGACCTCGCCTTCCTTGAGGCCGTTGTTCTTCTTCTGCTTGGGCAAAAGATAACGTTGCGCGATGCTGACCTTCTCGTCTTCCGTGTAACCCGACAGACGGATTACTTCCATCCGGTCGAGCAACGGCGGCGGAATGTTCAGCGAGTTCGACGTCGCCACGAACATCACGTCCGACAGATCGAAGTCGACTTCGACGTAATGATCGGCGAACGTGTGGTTCTGTTCCGGATCGAGCACTTCCAGCAATGCCGACGACGGATCGCCGCGGAAATCCTGGCCCATCTTGTCGACTTCGTCGAGCAGGAAGAGCGGATTGCGCACGCCGACCTTGGTCAGGCTTTGCAGAATCTTGCCGGGCATCGAACCGATGTACGTACGGCGGTGGCCGCGAATCTCGGCTTCGTCGCGCACGCCGCCGAGCGCCATGCGCACGAACTTGCGGTTCGTGGCGCGAGCGATCGACTGACCCAGCGACGTCTTACCGACACCCGGAGGCCCAACGAGGCACAGGATCGGCGCCTTCACCTTGTCGACACGTTGCTGGACCGCGAGATACTCGAGAATGCGTTCCTTCACTTTCTCGAGACCGAAGTGGTCCTCGTCGAGCACGCGTTCCGCATTCGAGAGGTCGTTGTTGACCTTGCTCTTCTTGCGCCACGGCAAGCCGATCAGCGTATCGATATAGTTGCGCACGACCGTCGCTTCAGCCGACATCGGCGACATCAGCTTGAGCTTCTTCAACTCGGCATCGGCCTTCTTCTTGGCTTCCTTCGGCATGCGGGCGGCCGTGATGCGTTTCTCGAGTTCCTCGAGGTCCGCACCTTCCTCGCCTTCGCCGAGTTCTTTCTGGATCGCCTTGACCTGTTCGTTCAGGTAATACTCGCGCTGGCTCTTCTCCATCTGGCGTTTCACACGCCCACGGATGCGCTTTTCGACCTGCAGGATGTCGATCTCGGCTTCGAGTTGCGCGAGCAGATGCTCGAGGCGCTCGATCACCGGGAACATTTCGAGGATGTGCTGCTTCTGGTCGAGCTTGAGCGGCAGATGCGCCGCGATCGTGTCGGCCAGACGCCCGGCCTCGTCGATACCCGACAACGAGGTCAGGATTTCCGGCGGAATCTTCTTGTTCAGCTTCACATACTGGTCGAACTGCGACACGATCGCGCGGCGCAGCGCTTCAGTTTCAGCGCTGTCGGCGTGGTCGGGTTCGAGCGGCATGACTTCGCACGAGAACTGCGTTTCCTGTTCTTCGATGGAAAGCGTTTTCGCGCGCTGCAAGCCCTCGACCAGCACCTTCACGGTGCCGTCGGGCAGCTTGAGCATTTGCAGGATGTTGGCAACACATCCTACTTCGTACATGTCCTTTTCGGTCGGCTCATCTTTCGCAGCCGTTTTCTGGGCGACGAGCATGATGTGCTTACCGCCTTCCATCGCTGCTTCGAGAGCCTTGATCGACTTCGGGCGGCCTACGAAGAGCGGAATCACCATGTGCGGGAAGACGACTACGTCACGCAGCGGGAGCAGCGGGAGCGTAATGCGTTCCGGCGGAAGGAGTTGGGTTCCTGACATTTCATTTCCCCATGAGTGGAATCAGTTCGTTCGATAGGTGAGGCCGGCAGAAAATATTGCAAGCCTCCGCGTGTGGGAAAAGTTCAGTGACTCCGAAGGTTCAGTGACTCCATAGTGAAAACTAGCATCCTGACCACACGATAAACGAAAAAGCCGTTCACGTCGCCATGAACGGCTTTTTGCAGAACCCGAAGCCGATCAGTTAGAACCCGCGACTTTAGGCGCGTCTTCATAGATCAGCAGCGGTTTGCCGTCGCCGTCGATCACGTTGTCGTCGATGATAACCTTGCTAACACCTTTCATCTGCGGCAGATCGTACATGACATCAAGCAACGCCTGTTCCAGGATGGAGCGCAGACCACGCGCGCCCGTCTTGCGACGGATCGCTTTACGTGCGACAGCCTGCAACGCGGCCGGGCGAATTTCCAGCTCGACGCGTTCCATATTGAACAGCTTGTGGTACTGCTTCACCAGCGCGTTCTTGGGTTCGACGAGAATTTTCATCAGCGCCACTTCGTCGAGCTTGCCGAGCGTGGCGACGACCGGCAGACGGCCGATCAGCTCCGGAATCAGACCGAACTTGATCAGATCTTCAGGTTCCACTTCGCGCAGCACTTCGCCCGCGTCACGGTCCTGCTTGCTCTTCACGCTTGCGCCGAAGCCGATACCGGTCTTCTCGGTACGATCGACGATGACCTTCTCGAGTCCGTCGAACGCGCCACCGCAAATGAACAGAATGTTGGTGGTGTCGACCTGGATGAAATCCTGATTCGGATGCTTGCGGCCGCCTTGCGGCGGCACCGACGCCATCGTGCCCTCGACCAGTTTGAGCAAAGCCTGCTGCACGCCTTCGCCCGAAACGTCGCGGGTGATCGACGGGTTGTCGGACTTGCGGCTGATCTTGTCGATTTCGTCGATGTAGACAATGCCGCGCTGGGCCTTGTCCACTTCGTAATTACAGTTTTGCAGCAGCTTCTGGATGATGTTCTCGACGTCTTCACCAACGTAGCCGGCTTCCGTCAGCGTCGTGGCGTCGGCAATGACGAACGGGACGTTCAGAAGGCGCGCGAGTGTCTGCGCGAGCAGGGTCTTGCCGGAACCGGTCGGGCCGATCAGCAGGATGTTGCTCTTGGACAACTCGATCTCATCCTTCTTGTCGAGATGCTTGAGGCGCTTGTAGTGGTTGTACACCGCGACCGCGAGAATCTTCTTCGCGCGTTCCTGACCGATCACATACTGGTCGAGGATTTCACGGATTTCTTGCGGACTCGGCAGATCGGACTTGGACAAGCCCGCCTCGATGCCTGCGCCTGCAGCCTCATCGCGGATGATTTCATTGCACAGATCGATACATTCATCGCAGATGAACACCGACGGGCCGGCAATCAGCTTTTTGACTTCATGCTGGCTTTTGCCGCAGAACGAGCAATACAACAGCTTCTCGCTGTTAGAACCTTTCTTGTCCGCCATAGATGTGTGAGCCTCCGGACACTCGATTACATGATACGCCGTTTGCCCCTGCCTCGCAGTTGGGCGCGGCAGGGCCAGTGAGCCAGGTGACGGCGTTTGCCGCAGGCGCTCGGACGACTCCTGATTATTTCACAACCGGTCCCATGACGGCTTTGCCCCATTTTGAGGCAAAACCGCACCGGTTCAAGGACGCTTGTGCGCCACCTGATCGACCAGACCGTAAGCTTGCGCGTCGTCGCCGGACATGAAATTGTCGCGGTCGGTGTCGCGCGCGATACGCTCGACCGGCTGGCCGGTGTGGTGCGCGAGCAGATGATTCAGCCGCTCCTTCAAATACAGGATTTCACGCGCCTGGATTTCGATGTCCGACGCCTGACCGCGCGCGCCGCCCAGCGGCTGGTGGATCATCACCCGCGAATTCGGCAGCGCGAAGCGCTTGCCCTTCGCGCCGGCCGCCAGCAGGAACGCGCCCATGCTGGCCGCGAGTCCCATGCACAACGTGGACACGTCCGGCTTGATGAACTGCATCGTATCGTAAATCGCCATGCCGGCCGAAACCGAGCCGCCCGGGCTGTTGATGTAGAAGCTGATGTCCTTGTCCGGATTCTCGCTTTCGAGGAACAGCATTTGCGCGACGACGAGGTTCGCCGTCTGGTCGTTCACTTCACCGACCAGGAACACGATGCGTTCCTTCAGCAGACGCGAATAGATGTCATACGAGCGCTCGCCCCGGCCGCTCGTTTCCACGACGATCGGCACCAGTCCGAGCGCCTGCGCTTCGAGATCCCGGGACGACTGGGAGGTCAACGTGTCCAGCATTTGGGCGCGAAAGGTCATGCAATGGATCCTTGTCTGGAAATATTCTAAATATTGATGCTAGACAGGTTGTGGTCGACCAGCCCGTATTCAAGTGCGCGATCAGTGCAAAGCGAAGCGCACGCCGGCAAAAACGCCATGCAAGACGCAACGCACGTTCACAGCACGAAAAAACGGCGTGCGGGCCGTCGCTCCGACAGCCGGCACGCCGTTGCAGCGACGCTTACGCTTGCGCCGTTGCGCTTGCCAGTTCTTCGAAGCTCACTTCCTTGTCCGTCACTTTGGCCTTGCTGAGGACGAAATCGACGACGTTGGCTTCAACGACGTACGCTTCCATTTCGGCAAGACGTTGCTGGTTCGAATAATACCAGCGGACGACTTCCTTCGGGTCTTCATAGCTTTTCGCGAATTCGTCAACTTCGGCACGAATCTGCTCCGGCTTGGCTTGCAGCTCGTTGGCCTTGACCAGCTCGGCCAGCACGAGGCCCAGCTTGACGCGGCGCTCCGCCTGTTCCTTGAACATGGCAGCCGGGATCGGTGCATCTTTGGCGTTCGGCACGCCACGTTGCTCCAGATCCTGACGCGCCATCGCGACGAGGCGTTCCTGATCCTGTTCGATCAGCGCGTTCGGCACCTCGAGTTCCGAAATTTTCAGCAGTGCGTCCATCACCTGGTTCTTGACGATCGCTTGCGTGCGACGCTTGGCTTCACGCTCCAGATTGTCCTTGATCTCGGCGCGCATCTTGATCAGATCGCCGTCTTCAATGCCGAGCGACTTTGCGAATTCGGCGTCGATTTCCGGCAGGTGCGGCCATTCGATCTTCTTCATCGTGATCGTGAATTGCGCGGTCTTGCCCGCCACTTCCTTGCCGTGGTAGTCGTCCGGGAACGTCAGGTCGAATTCGTTCGATGCGCCGACCTTCAAGCCCAGCGCCGCCTTTTCGAATTCCGGCAGCATGCGGCCTTCGCCCAGCACGAACGCGAAGTCTTCGGCGCTGCCGCCCTGGAACACTTCACCGTCGATCTTGCCGACGAAGTCGACCGTGACGCGATCGCCTTCCTTGGCCGCCGTATCCGCGCCGCCGTCGCCATGCTCGCCGGCTTCGCCGCGAGCGTGGAAATGCACGCGCTGCTTGCGCAGGATTTCCAGCGTGCGGTCGATTTCCGCTTCGCTGATGGTGGTCGTGGTGCGCTCGATTTCAGCCGTGGCGACGTCGCCCAGCTTCACTTCCGGGTACACCTCGAAGGTCGCGTCGAACGCATAGTCGCCTTCAACGGCGTCGGACTTCGGCGCGAAGCTCGGCTGGCCGGCAACGCGCAGGTTTTCGGCGCGGCTGATGTCGAAGAATTCCTTGCCGACCTTGTCGCTCAGCACTTCGGCTTCCACCTGGCCCGAATACTGTTGCGTCACCATCTTGAGCGGCACCTTGCCCGGGCGGAAACCCGGCATGCGCACGTTCTTCGCGAGTTGACGGATACGCGAGTCCACTTCCTTCTGCACGGCATCCTTCGGCAGGGAAATCGTTACGCGGCGTTCGAGCTTGCCGAGGTTTTCAACAACGTTAGCCATGGCTTCAATCGTCCTAAAATTATTCGAGCGAATCAGTTATCTCCGTGCCGCTTTTCGACGTCGCTTCGCGTCGCTTCACGTCCGTTTGCGCGCCTGCGCCGCGGGCTTGCAGGCCGCCGGCAGCACGGTTGGGTCCAAAGAGCCGAATATTTTAGCAAACTATTTGCGCGGTCAACCGGGATTCGATGATTGCGCTCGCTTTTGTCGGTGTTCGAGCCGCTTTCTCCGCTGTTTCGGCCCACTTTTTTGTTCTGGCTCACGTTGCCGGCAACCGGCTTTCTACTGCTATCCAGCCATCGCCGCCCGGCTCCGGAACGTTTGCCGCCGGCCCCGCGCGAGCCATGCGCGGACAACACAGCCCGCAGACGCCATGCACAGCGCCTTGCCCCGACGATTCCAGCTATGCCATTCGACATATTCAGTCGGCGCGCCCATGCTGATAAGCTAACGGACGCGCTCGGGGTGCGCCCAGGTTTTCGCCGCGGTTTCCGCACATCACCCGCCTTCGCAACGATTCCAACCATTCAGAGACACCATGCCGAATTCGCCGTCCTCGCCTGTCGTCGTCATTGCTCCCGACTCCTTCAAAGGCTCGCTTAGCGCGGAACAGGTCGCGCAGGCGATTGCGTCCGGCATCCGGCGCGCGCGTCCCGACGCCGACGTGCGCATCTGTCCGATGGCAGACGGCGGCGAAGGCACGCTCGACGCCATGCTCACGAGCGGCGGCGAACGCCGCAAGCTGAGCGTGCGCGGCGCGGCCGGCACGCTGCGCGACGCGCTCACCGGCCTGCTCGCCGACGGCAGCGCGATTATCGAAACGGCTGAAGTCGTCGGTATCACGGATCCGGTGGGCATGGGCGTGCCGGTCGAGGCGCGCAGCACGCGCGGCATGGGCGAAGCGATTCGCGCGCTGCTGGACGCGGGCGTGCGGCGCTTTTTCGTCGCGCTCGGCGGCAGCAGCACGAACGACGGCGGCGCCGGCTTGCTGGCCGGCCTCGGCCTGAGACTGTTCGACGCCCAAGACAAGGAACTCGACGCCACGCCCGAACAGCTGGCGCGCGTCACGCGTCTGGACGTCTCGCAGCTGGACGCGCGACTCGCGGACACGCAGTTCGTGGCCATGTCGGACGTGGACAACCCGCTGACCGGCGAGCACGGCGCGACCGCGGTGTTCGGTCCGCAAAAGGGCGTGAAGCCGGAGCAGATTGCGTCGATCGACGCCGCCCTCGCCCGTTTTGCCGATCTGCTGGAAGCGGCGCTCGGGCGTGCGGCGCGCGATCAGCCCGGCGCGGGCGCGGCCGGCGGCCTCGGCTTCGTGCTGCATATGCTCGGCGCGCAATTCGAGCCGGGCGCGGAAACCGTCGCGCGGCAAATCGGTCTCGACGCAGCGCTTGAAGGCGCGAACTGGCTAATCACCGGCGAGGGCCGCTCAGACGTCCAGACGCTGCACGGCAAGGCGCCGTTCATCGCCTGCCGTCATGCGCGGGCGGCGGGCGTGCCGGCCACGCTGCTCTCCGGCGCGGTCGACTCCGCGGCACTGCCGCGGCTTGCCGAACACTTCAGCGGCTGCTTCTCGCCGGCCCCCGGCCCGATCACGCTCGAGATCGCGATTCGCGAAGCGGCGCGTTTGCTCGCAGACGAAGCCGAACAGCTGACGCGCCTGAAATACGGCGCGCGCTGAGTACGGTCCGCGTCGGCCGGCGGGGACCGTCGACGCAACAACCGCAACGCCCTGATCGCACGACTCGCACGACTCGCACCAATCGCGGCACTCGCGCCACTCACTACGGGAAGACCATGAAGGACTCCGCCAAAGCCGGGCTCGAACAGTTCCTCACGTACCGTCTGCATGTGCTGAACAAACTCGCCGAGCGCGGCATCAGCGAGCGCTATCAGGAGAAGCTCGGCGTGACCTTGCCCGAAGCGCGGGTGATTGCGTCGGTGGGCTCGTTCGGACCGTTCTCGATCATGGAACTGGCGCGGCACGCCAACCTCGACAAAAGTCAGGCGAGCCGCGCGGCCGAGGCGTTGATCAAGCAAGGGCTCGTGAAGCGCGAGCCGAGCGCGAATGACGGCCGCGTCGTGCTGGTGTCGTTGACCGCGGAGGGTCGTGCGCTGTACCGGAAGGTGATGCCGATCGCGCGTAAGTGGAACGGCGACATGTTCGACTGTCTCGACGAGCAGGAAAAACTCGCGCTCGGCCACGCGCTCGACAAGGTCATCAGTACGATGACGGCGAACGAGGAGTGAGCCGTGAAGTGCGGGTCGTGCGCGCCGACTCTCGGTCGCGCAATGCTGTGTAATGGCTATGCCCGGTTCGTGCTGTGCAATCTATTTGCTGTGCGCGGTGCCGCTGATCACCGTTGTACACGCCGCGCCTCGCACCGCGACGCCATACGCCGTGTGTACCGCCCGGCACTGCGCGCGCCGCAGCTCCGCGCGATTTCCCAGCGTGCCTGATTCGTCAGCTTGCGCTCACGCCTTGCCGTCGCTGTGCCCATTGGCGTCGCCCGCGCCCGCCTCGCCAGCCGCAACGCTCGTCGCGCCGGACCCGCCGGGCGCCGCTCCACTGCCTCCGCCAGCCACCGCACGCACGTGAGCCCGGGCCTGCCCTCCGCGAGCAAGCCGCCACGCAATCGCACCGAGCGACCCGACACCCAGCAACAGCGCCGCCCACAATAAATAGCGGCGCGACGCGTCAGGGTCTTTGCCCACGGACTGCGCATCGCCTTGCCAAGCGGACAACGCGTCGCCCAGCCGCGCCGTCGCCGCAACCGACGAGGCGCCCATCAGCAGATCTTCCCGGCTCACCGCCGACGACACCGCCGCCGCGCTGCCCACCGCCAGCGTGAACGGCGCGGCCCCGCGCGCGACGAAGGTTAGCGTCGCCGGACGCCAGCCCGCGGCGACCGTCAACGTGCCGCTACCCAAGCCGCCGCTGCGCGTGTCGACCACCACGCGCCATTGACGATCCGTGTCGGACGCCAGTTCGAGCGGCGGATTGCTTTGTTCGACCGCCTCGTTGTGCAAGCGATACAGCGTCGCGCTCGAAACCTGGCGCCAGGCCGGCTCCAGACCCGCGCGCGAATAGACGACGGCCGGCGCCACCGTATTAGGCTGCGGCAAATTCAGGCGCAAACGGTCGATGGGATAAGGGCCGCCCGTCTCGAAGAAATACTCGCCGGCTTTCGGCCCCGCGTGGGCAACGATGCCTTCGCGCCAGAGCCGCTGCGCGTCCGCGCGCCGCGCCTCGCCGGCGCCGGCCGCCTGCACTTCCATATCGATCGACTCGACGTAAGGCGCGCCGTCGAGCCAGCGCAAACGCAGATAGCGCGCGTGCATGCCGTCCAGCTCGATACGGTCCTGGCTCAGCGTGCTGCCGTTGTAGCTGACCTTGAGGAGTTGCGCGTCGCCGGCGGGTTGCCAGTTGCGCAAGTCGTCGCTCGATTCGACGGTGACGCGCCCCTGGTAATTGTCGTCCCGCAGATGCACGACCAACGCGTTCACGCGCCCTGTGCGCGGCGCGTGTCCGGCGTCGATCAGGTCCGTGTCGTGTTGCGCACGGCCCGGCGGCGCCGCGGTCGCGCGCAGCGAGCCGTCGGACGCAATCGTCACGCCGAGCGGCGCGCCGGTGCTGCCTCGAGCGGCCGTGGGCAGCGGGAACCAGCGCGCCGGACGCAGCGCGGGCGGCGTGCGGGCAGGCTCGCGTGGCGCGTCGAGCGAATACGGCACCGGTTCTCCCGCGCCGTTGAACACGCGCACGTCGCCGAGATCGCTGCGCTGGCTGGCCGCGTAGACCGCGGCCGGCAGCATCACGCTGTAATACGCGGCGCCGTCTTCGAGTTCGAGCGCGAAACGCTGCGCAAAATGCCCGGCGGCGTTCGCCTGCGCGGACGTCCACACGCACGCGATCGCAAGACACCGGCCCGTCAGTATCAAAACACGCTTCATTGCTCGGTTTCCAGAACCACGACCTTGGGCGGCAACGGCGAGAAGTAGCCGATCAGCAGCAACATCAGGCCAATGCCGATAAACGATACGATCCGCTCGATGCCGCTCACGTGCAACAGATCGAACAGGAACAGCTTGACGACGGTCGCCGCCAGCAGCGCGCCGCCGATGAACATCCGGCTCGCCCGGCGCGTCGCCCAGATCATCATGCCAGGTGCGCAGGCTGTCCAGAGTACCGATACCGAAGCTTGCACGAACATCGACCGCGACATGTCGTCGAACCGGTACGGCACGCGTAGCTACCGATAGCCAGCCGCCTATCGCTCGCCAGATTTAGCACCTAAAAAACCCGTCGCCGTTTCCTCGAGCACCGCAAGCGCGGGAACGC
>DASPZL010000209.1:0-5453 GCA_035636295.1 Paraburkholderia sp. | reverse complement strand
CTGCGAGGCCGGCCCGAAATGCTGGTTGTTCGCCGCTACCAGGTAGGCGCCATTCTCGATTGCGGCGAGATCCAGCAGCGTGCCGCGCTCGACCCGTTCCCAATCGCGCTTCGGCTGACCGTACACACGCAGGCGCGCGAGGCCGCCGTCCGGATACAGATTCACGCGCAGGTGCGTGAAGGCGCGCGCGTCGTTCACTTCGACGTAATGGTGCTGGTTGCCCTGCAGCGTGGTCGCTGGCACGAGCGTTTGCCAGTCGGCGTTGTCCGGCGGAACGCCGCCGTCCACGTGACAGGCGTCGATCGACGCCGCCGGCGGAAAGTTGCCGGTGAAGTGGCTCGTATCCAGATCGACGCCGTGCACGACGCCCGGCCGCGCCAGCCGGATCACACAATAGTCGTGGCCGGCGGTGCGCTTGCGGCGGGTTTCCCAGCCGTCCATCCACTTGCCGTGGTCGTCGTATTTGCCGGGGATGAACACCGCCGGCTGCGGCTCGAGCATGCGTTCTTTCGGCGCGAAGAATTCGTCGCTGGCGTGGAGCGCCTTTGCGCCGAGACGCGGGTCGGCGAGGTTCATGTAGCGACGGGTGAAGCCAGGCGCGTTGGAGTCGAGGATCGGATTAGCCATAGTCTCGGTAGGCGACGAAAAGTGAAAGAGAGCCGGTGGATTCGGAGCATCCGCCGGCGCGGAAAAGCGCGCTGCGTTGGCGCGCTGGGTCGGTCAGATGGCCCGAGGTATCAGATCAGATGGCCGGCGCGTGTTCGCCGGCAGCGCGTTCGGTGCCCGTGTCTTCGCCGGCCGGCACGTAACGCAATGCCGCGTCGCGGTTCAGAACACGATGCGCGCGTGCCCGGTCGATATCGTTTTCCCACACGGCGACGACCACCGTCGCCACGCAATTGCCGATCAGGTTGGTCAGCGCGCGGGCGATGCCGACGAACCAGTCGACCGGCAGGATCAGCACGAGGCCGAGAACCGGAATCGCCGGAATCGCGGACAACGTCGCGGCCAGAATCACGATGGCAGAGCCCGGAATGCCGTGCGCGCCCTTCGACGTCACCAGCGACACCAGCACCACCACGATCAGATCGTGCGTGGACAGCGGCGTATTGGTAGCCTGCGCGATGAAAATCACGGCGAGCGTCAGATAGATGGAGAAGCCATCGAGATTGAAGGAGTAGCCGGTCGGAATCACGAGACCGACGGTCGAATCCTTCACGCCCATCCATTCGAGCTTGCGCATGATCTGCGGCAGCACGGCGTCGGACGAAGCGGTCCCGAGCACGATCGACAGTTCTTCGCGCAGATAGCGGATCAGCTTGAAGATGCTGAAGCCGGCCAGACGCATCACCACGCCCAGCACCACAGCCACGAACACGATGCAGCTCGCGTAGAACACGAGCACCAGCATGCCGAGCTGCTTGAGCGACTCGACGCCGTACGTGCCGGTGGTGAACGCGATCGCGCCGAGCACGCCGAGCGGCGCGAGCTTGATGATGAAGCTCATCACACGAAAGAACACCTGCGCGAGCTCGTCGATCAGGCCGCTCACGCGCTGCGCCTTAGTGCCGAGCAGCGACAGCGCAGAGCCGAACAGCACCGAAAACACGAGTATTTGCAGGATGTCGCCGGTCGCGAACGCGTTCATCGCCGTGTCGGGAATGATCTTCAGCAGAAAGCCGGCGGTGTCCTTCAGGCTCTTCGCGTGCTCGGTGTAGGTCGACAGCGAAGCGGCGTCGAGCGAATGCAGGTCGATGTTCATGCCGACGCCCGGCCGCGTGACATAGGCCAGTACCGCGCCGATCATGAGCGCGATCGTCGTCATGACCTCGAAGTAGACCACAGCCTTCAGGCCGACGCGCCCGACTTTGCGCAGATCGCCGGCATGCGCCATGCCGCTGACCACGACGCAAAAGACGATCGGGCCGATCACCATCTTGATCAGTTTCAGGAAGCCGTCGCCGAGCGGCCGCAGCGATTGGGCGAAATGCGGAAACACCGCGCCGATCACAATGCCGGCCACCAGCGCGATGACGACCCGGCCAAACAGTGAATTGAAGAATTTCAACACGGCTTCCTCCTGGTTATACGTCTGTTCAGACTGGTCCGACCAGTGCTGTTATGGTGAATAGTAGGAAGCCGATATACTGACGTCAAGGATTCCAGAAACAGTGTTTACCCGCTATTTTCCGCAACCGTTCGGGTCGGATTGTGTGTCGGGAACGCCGAGGCGTACGGGCGTTCAGGGCGCGTATTACAATGCTGGTCAGACCGCGCTTTCAAGTGAGCCACGATGAAGAACGTCCCGCACACCGTTACAGACGCCGCCATTGCGACCATCCGCGAACGGATCGAGGCGGGTGTCTATCCGGTGGGCAGTTTGCTGCCGGCGCAGCGTCAGCTCTCCGAAGAACTGGCGATCAGCCGCGCATCGCTGCGCGAGGCGCTCTCCACGCTCGAAGCGCTCGGTCTGCTGGTGATACGGCCCGGCAAGGGCGTCTACGTGGAAAGTTCACAGGCCACGGCCGCGCAATCCTGGCGATTCGCGGACCAGTCGTCGCTGCCGGATACCTATCAGATGCGGTTTGCGTTGGAAGGCTTCGTCGCGCGCATGGCCGCGCTCGCCGTCAGCGATTCGGACCTCGCGTGGTTCGAGGCCAACATCGCGGCCATGCAGACGGCGCTCGCCTGCGAAGAACTCGACGAAGCCGCGCGTCTCGACTACGACTTTCACATGCGGATGGTGAGCATTGCCGGCAACGCGGCGATCGAATCGATTCTGAGCAGCAGCGCCGACATCATGAAGGAAAGCCAGCGTCTGCCGTTCTACCGGCGCGAGCTGGTGCTGTCCACGTACAACGAACATCGCGCGATTCTGGACGCGCTCACGGCGCGCGATTCCGCCGCGGCCGGCAAGGCGATCGAAACTCATATCTCGAACGCCGCGCAGCGCGCCGGCGTGTATTTTCCGACGCCGCAGGCGTAAAAAAGCCGCTCCGAAGAGCGGCTTTTCCTTGCCCTGCCGCCGGCCCGAGGCTGACCGCAGGGAATCCGAAGCGAAACAGCTTACTTCGCGTTAGCCAGCGCCACAGCCGTGTCCAGCATGCGGTTCGAGAAGCCCCACTCGTTGTCGTACCAGCTCGACACCTTCACCAGACGGCCCGACACCTTGGTCAGCGTTGCGTCGAACGTCGAGGAAGCCGGGTTGTGGTTGAAGTCGATCGAGACCAGCGGTGCGTCGTTGTAGCCGAGGATGCCCTTCAGCGCGCCTTGTGATGCTTCCTTCATGATCGCGTTGACTTCTTCGACCGTCGTGTCGCGTGCGGCGATAAACGACAGGTCGACCACCGACACGTTGATCGTCGGGACGCGAATCGCGTAGCCGTCCAGCTTGCCGTTCAGTTCCGGCAGCACCAGGCCGACCGCCGATGCGGCGCCGGTCTTGGTCGGGATCTGGCTATGCGTGGCCGAACGCGCGCGGCGCAGGTCTTCGTGATACACGTCCGTCAGAACCTGGTCGTTGGTGTACGCGTGAATCGTCGTCATCAGGCCGTTCACGAGGCCGATCTTGTCGTTCAGCGGCTTGACGAGCGGTGCCAGGCAGTTGGTCGTGCACGATGCGTTCGAGATCACCGTGTCCGATGCCTTCAGCACGTTGTGATTCACGCCGTAGACGATCGTTGCGTCGACGTCCTTGCCGCCCGGCGCCGAGATGATCACCTTCTTCGCGCCGCCCTTGATGTGCGCGCTCGCCTTTTCCTTGGTCGTGAAAAAGCCCGTGCATTCCATCACGACGTCGACGTTCAGCTCGCCCCACGGCAGTTCCGCCGGGTTGCGGTTGGCCAGCACGCGGATCTTGTCGCCGTTGACGACGAGGTAGTCGCCGTCCACCGACACTTCGCCGGGGAATTTGCCGTGCGCGGTGTCGTATTGCGTCAGGTGAGCATTGGTCCTGGCATCGCCGAGATCGTTGATGGCGACGATTTCGATATCGTGCTTCTTGCCGTTTTCATAGAAGGCGCGCAGCGTGTTGCGGCCGATCCGGCCGTAGCCGTTGATTGCGACGCGAATCGTCATGGTCTATCTCCTGATGGCTGAAAAAATACGTCGATGTTCGTCTGACCGGCAGCGTTGCCGCGCGTTCGCACGCACACGGCAATGCTTGCGGAAGATCAGCCGAGTGCGGCTTTAGCCGTCTCCACAACATGCTCGACGGTGAAGCCGAAATGCTTGAACAGCACGCCAGCCGGGGCCGATTCGCCGAACGTGTCGATCCCGACCACGCCGCCTTCCAGGCCCACGTATTTGCGCCAGAAATCCGTCACGCCCGCTTCGATCGCGACGCGGCGCACGCCCTTCGGCAGCACGCGCTCGCGATACCCGGCGTCCTGCTTGTCGAACACGTTGGTCGACGGCATCGACACGACGCGCGCCGCGATGCCGTCACGCGCGAGCGGCTCGATTGCATTCAACGCCAGTTCGACTTCCGAACCGGTGGCGATCAGGATGATCTTGCGCGCAACGATCTCGTCGTTCCAGTCGCGCAGCACGTAACCGCCCTTTTCGATGTTGGCGATCTGCGCGTCCGTACGCTCCGAGAACGGCAGGTTCTGACGGCTGAAGATCAGGCACGACGGGCCGTGATGCTCGACCGCGTGGGTCCAGGCCACCGCCGTCTCGACGGTATCAGCCGGACGCCACACTTGCAGATGCGGAATCAGACGCAGGCTCGCGACGTGTTCGATCGACTGGTGGGTCGGGCCGTCCTCGCCCAAACCGATCGAGTCGTGCGTGAACACGAAGATCGACGGCGCCTTCATCAGCGCGGCAACGCGCAGCGCGTTGCGGCTGTAGTCCGAGAACGTCAGGAACGTACCGCCGAAGGCCTTGAAGCCGCCATGCAACGCGACGCCGTTAATCACCGCGCTCATGCCGAATTCGCGCACGCCGTAGTTCACGTAGTTGCCGGCGGCTTTGCCCTCGGCGTTCACACGCACGGGCTTGGCGGCCTTCCAGTTGGTCAGGTTCGAACCGGTCAGATCCGCGGAACCGCCGAGCAGTTCCGGCAGCACGGCCGACAAACCTTCGATGGCCTGCTGCGATGCCTTGCGCGTCGCGACGGTTTCCGCGCGTTCGTTCGCGCCGGCGATGATCGCCTTCGCCTTGTCCTTCCAGTCGGCGGGCAGTTGCTTCGCGTCGCGGCGCGTGAATTCAGCCGCTTCCTGCGGGTATTTCGCCGCGTATGCCGCGAACGCCTTGTTCCAGTCGGATTCGAGACGCGCGCCGGCTTCCTTCGCGTCCCACGCTGCGTAGACTTCCTGCGGGATCACGAACGGCTCCCACTTCCAGCCGATCGCTTCACGCGTCGCCGCGATTTCCTTGTCGCCGAGCGGCGAGCCGTGCGAATCGTGGCTACCGGCCTTGGTCGGCGCGCCTTCGCCGATCACGGTCTT
>DASPZL010000208.1:0-15452 GCA_035636295.1 Paraburkholderia sp. | reverse complement strand
TTGCCGGCGATGGGGCGATCCGCGATAAGGACAGCGGTTACTTCACGATTACCGGCCGGATCGACGATGTGCTCAATGTTTCCGGGCACCGGATGGGGACGATGGAAATCGAGTCCGCGCTGGTCGCTCACCCCGTGGTGGCCGAGGCGGCCGTGGTGGGACGCGCCGACGAAGTGACCGGCGAGGCGATCTGCGCCTTCGTGGTACTCAAGCGGGAGTGCCCTTCCGGCGACGAAGCCCGGCAACTCGCCGCCGACCTGCGCAAATGGGTTGGCGAGCAGATTGGGCCGATTGCAAAACCCAGGGACATCCGGTTCGGTGACAACTTGCCGAAGACACGCTCGGGGAAGATCATGCGGCGACTGCTGCGCTCCCTGGCTAAAGGCGAAAAAATCACGCAGGATGTCTCGACCCTGGAAAATCCCGCTGTTCTGGAGCAACTGGGTGAGGCGTTCTAGCGTCATCGTATGAAGAAGAATGCCTTCGCCATCGCGCAGTTAGTGAGTCACCACGACCATCCCCGCCTTTTCCCGGCGCGGCAGAATGAGCGAACAGTCGCCGCCAGCCTGTCGGGAAGATGCGGGGTTAACGCTATTTGTGCAGCACTGTCACGAGCAGATAATGGCCAATTTCCACCATGCCAAAGCTTGAGATGCGCGACCGAATCGACGAGGACATCACTTTTCGCAAGCTGGAAGTCCTGCTCGCATTCATGGAGACGGGGAACCTGTCGAAGGCGGCCGAAGCGTTGAACGTGAGTACGGTCAGTGTTCACCGCGCGCTGCATTCGCTCGAGCAGGGTCTGCGATGTGCGCTCTTTCGGCATGAGGGCCGCAACCTGAAGTCGACCGAAGCGGCGCAGATGCTTGCTGATGTGGCGCAAGAAGTGCTCACCATGATGTCCGACGGCATTCGCGCGACGCGTGAGGCCGCGGGGTATTCGTCGGATCGGCTGAAGATCGGCTCGCTTTACTCGCTGACCATCCGGACCGTGCCCGGCATCGTCATCGATATCAAGGTGCGGCGACCGACACTCCAGGTCGAACTCGTGCTCGGGTCGAATGCCGAGCTGCTCGACAAGCTGAAGCAAGGCGCGGTCGATGCGGCCCTGATGGCCTTGCCGGATACCGACGCGGAAATTGAGTCCATTCCGCTTTTCGAAGACGACATCTTTTTCGCGGCGCCGGCCGGTTCACCGTACGCGAATCAGGACGCCGTCGATTTGCGCGACTGCCGCGACGAGACATTCGTTTCGCTGGGCGAGGGGTTCGTCACGTATCGCGGCTTTCTGGAGGCGTTTCGTGTCGCGGGCTTCACGCCGGACGTGACCATGCGAGTCGGCGATATCTTTTCGTTGATGAACCTCGTGAGCGGCGGGGTCGGTTATACGCTCTTGCCGGGCCGCGTGCGCGGCGTGTTCGGTGACAAGGTGCAATTCATTCCGCTCAAGCCACAATACCTGATGCGCCAGACCATCGGCGTGAGCTTTCTGCGCGCGCGGGAACGCGATCCGAACCTGCTTGCGCTCATGGCCGTCTGTCGTCTTCGCACGAGAAGTGTCAACTGAGGCTTCAACTGTCATTCGCGCGCCCGTTCCCGCTCGATCAGCGCGTCAAGGTCAGGTAGGGCCGTATCGCTGCAGCTCACCGCGATTCCTTCGCTGAAGATTGCGCCGCTCAACCGGGTCAGCACGTTGGCGGGCGGCATCTCGATCGTGAGTCGGGCGCCTCGCTCCCACGCGAGCCTCATCGTGTCATGCCAGCGCACCTGCCGCGCCATGTTGCCGGCAAGATCGGCCGCGATGCGCAGGCCGTCGAAGAGCGGGCGCGCGACGCTGCTGCTCAGATACACGACGCGAGGCGCTTGCACGGTCACCTTTCCGAAGCCATCGGCGAGCACGGCCGCGGGCTCATCGAGCAATGCGCAATGGGAGGGGACCGCCACGTCGAGGCGCTCGCTGCGTTGCGCCCCGTGTTCGCCCGCGAGCGTCGCAAGACGGTGCATGGCGGCATGGCTACCCGCTACCACCATCTGTGTCTCTGCGTTGATGTTTGCCAGAAAGACGGGCATGGCCGCGCTGTTCACTTCAGCGATCAAAGGTTCGAGCGCGCGCTGCGTCATGCCGACGATCGCCGTCATGCCGTATCCGCTCGGGTAGGCGCGTTCCATCAACTGTCCGCGCAATGCGACGAGCCTGACGGCGTCGGCATAGTGAAGCGCGCCAGCGGTCACGGCGGCCGGATAGGCGCCGATCGAAAGCCCCGTCACGAGGTCGGGCTCGTGGCCGCGGGCACCGAGGACGCGCGCCTGCGCGACGCCCGCGATCAGGAGACAAAGTTGAACCGCAGTGGTAGAGCGCAGCGCATCGGTATCGTCGAGCGAACGGGCGTCGTAGCCCAGCGTGTCGCTGGCCTCCTCGATAGCGCGAGTCGCCGCGACGTGATGCGGAAGCGCGTGCAGCATGCCGCTCCTCTGCGAGCCCTGGCCGGGGAAGGTGAACAACACGCTCATGAGGATTCTCGCTGGCCCATCACACACACGACACTCGCTCCCGATCACGCAGCCATCAGCGCCCTGGTCGCAAAGAACAGCACCGAAGGTCCGAGCAGGCAGCCGACGCCCGTGTGAAACGTCGCGATGAGCGCCCCATACGGAACGAGCCGCCGATCGGTCGCGGCGAGTCCCGCGCTCACGCCGCTGACGGTACCGGCCAGGCCGCCGAAGATCATCGCGGACCGGGGCGTCTTCAGTCCCATGAAGCTCGCCGCGATCGGCGTGCCGATCATGACGATGATCGCCTTGATCAGTCCCGTCGCGATGCTGAGCGCAATCACGTCGGAGCTTGCACCGATAGCCGCGCCTGTCACGGGTCCCACGATATAGGTAACCGCGCCCGCGCCGATGGTCGTCATGCTGACCGCGTCGGTGTAACCAAACGCGTGTGCGATGCTCGCGCCGACGATGAACGGCAACACGGTCCCGAGCAGCAGCGATACCACGCCGATGAGCCCTGCCTTGCGCGCCTCAGTGGCCTGCACCTCGAATGCGGTCGCGACGATGGCGAAGTCCCGCAGCATCGCGCCACCCATCAGGCCGACGCCGGTGAAGAGCGGCAGGTCGGCGAGGCCTTTTTGTCCGCCGGTGAAAACACCGCCGAAATAGGCCAGCACGAGGCCGATCACGATGGCGATTGCCGAGCCGTGCACGCGCCCGAACGTCAGCTTGCGCGAGATTACCGACGACACCCACATGATGAGGCCGACCAGCGCGAACGAAGTCACAAGACCGTTCTGAATCAGAACTTTATCGAGCATATGCAACATGACGGACTCCTGCTTCAGATTTCTTCGAGTTTCGGGGCGTTCACGAGCGACGTGCTGTCGCTCCCGGTGCGGGAAAGGACAGCAATGCAGCACGCGCAGACGGCCGCCGCGCCCAATGCCGAAAGCAGCGCGACGGGACCGCCCTTGAGCGCGGCAACGACGTTCTGATTGGCGGCCATCGCCACCACGACGGGGATATACATCGCGCCCCAGAAGCCCACGCCCGCCTCGGTTTCCTTCGGCAACAGCCCGCGTCTGTGCAGATAAAGGCGCAGGAAAATCAGCAGCAGCATGGCGATACCGACGCCGCCGACATTCGTCTTGACGCCGATCGCGACGCCCAGCAGGTCGCCGAAGAAGAGTCCCGCCAGATGGCAGAACGCAAGCAGTGCGGTTCCATAGATGATCATTTCGTGTCTCCTGTAATATCTTTAATGGCTTCTGATGAGCCGGTGCATGAAGCGAGGATTGGGTCAGCGCAGGTTCATCGCCACTGCTCGCGCAACTTCCGGCGAACGGTCACCGAGCTCGCGCGATGCGCGCTGCCGAGCCGGCTACCCAGGCCGCGCGACGGGTCGGCGCGAATATCGTCGAAGGCGTCCTGCAGCGCCTTTTCGACGGTGGACTGATCGGCGCCGTTGGGTGCATCGGCGTTACTCACGCTCAGGAGCTTCCACAGCAGCCCGAGCGACGCATAGTTGTCGATGTCGTAGGCCATCGGCGGCACGCGTGCCGTGAACGCCTCGAGATCGGCTACCGAGCGTAGCGTAACCCGCGCGGCGGATTCCTTGCCCATCGCGTGAACCATGACCTGCGAATCGGCGAGCGCGATCAGGCGGTTGGCCTGATAGCCGTGCGCGAGAAACGCGCCCGACATCGCGCGTCCGACGATCAGCCCGATCACCGGATGACCGGCGAGGCGCGCGCTCGCATACGCATCGGCGGCGCCGGCGAGCGCCTGATGGATACCGTAGGCTTCCTCGCGTCGTCCGTAAGCCTGGCTCGCGACGTCGATGACAGCAACGATCGCGCGTTTCTCCTTGCGCTCTGCGTCGGCATCGATCACCTCACGTACCGCCCGCGCGATCTCCCATCCCTCGGCGAGACCGACTTCGCCGCTGCGTGCGCGAGGGAACGCGTTGTCCGGGTCGGGCACCACGGCGATGAAGCGCGCGGGATGCTCGCCGAGCCGCGCATCGGCGACACGCACCGAAGGCGGATAGCCCGTCTGCAACGGCGCGCTGTAAGTGAGCGCGTCCAGCCAGACTGCGCCGCGTTTCGAAAGCTCTTGTGTGCTCATGACCTGAACCCCTTGCCGTAGATGGCGGCCGCCTGTTCCGGGGTGGCCTGTGCGTCCGGATCGATTTCGGCAAGCCGTTGCAGAAAGCCCGCGACACGTTCGCTGCGGCACGCTTCCGGACGCCCCGCGCGAAAGCGTTCGATGACGGCGGCGCGGATCGCATCGGCGTCGTCGGCGGCGTAGACGTCGACCAGCCCCGTGCGATGGCGTTGCTCGCATCCCGTGAAGCTCCAGATCATCGGACGATCGCGCGAATCGAATTCCGCGATTCCAGCCTCCTGCTCAATGACCGCCGGTCCGTTGAGTCCGAGGCGCGCTTCGCGTGTGGCAATCAGGTAGCTGCAAAGACCCGCCGCGATCGACATACCGCCGTAGCAGCCGATCGGGCCCGCCGTGATGCCGATCACCGGCTGGTAGCGCCGCAAGTCGACGATGGCAGCGTGAATCTCTGCGATCGCCGCGAGCCCGAGATTCGCTTCCTGCAAACGGACGCCGCCCGTCTCGAAGAGAATGACAGCGCGCGTAGGGATGCCGTTTCGGTTGTCCTCGGCGGCGAGTTCGAGGCTGCCCGCGATCTTCGCCGCGGATACTTCGCCCATGCTACCGCCCTGAAATCCACCGTCGATGGCGAGCACGACCGCCGGCTGTCCATCGATCTCGCCCCTGGCGACGACCGTGCCGTCATCGGCCTGCGTCACGATGCCTTGCCGTGCGAGCCACGGCGAACTCACGCGCTCGAACGGATCGAGCAGTTCGCTGAAGGTGCCTTCGTCAAGCAGCTTTTTCGCACGGCTGCGCGCATCGAGCTCGATGAAGCTCTGGCGTTCGAGCAGTCCCTGTGTGTCCATGATCTTTATGCTCCGCCGGTTATTGCCAGTTGTTCCAACACCTGCCCGATACGCATGCGCACGACGCCCGGCGTCGCGCCGGAATCGTTGATCTCGATCTTCGCGGCGGGCAGCGTGCCGTCGCCGAAGATGCGTTCGAGCACGGCTTTCCAGACGCGGCCCATGCCATCGACGGAAGTCGTGATGTTCACCACGGTGCGGTGCGAAGCGTTCGCTTCAAGCAGCACTTCGAGGTCTCCCGACGCGACCACGCCCGCGAGCGCGCGGCCTTGCGCGGGTTGCCCCGCCGGGAATTCGAGGACGATGGTTTCCATATGCGTTCCTATGCCTTCGTCGTGTGAGGGACTTCGCTTTGAAGCCGGTTGAGAAAGAGGGCCGCGGCGAGCAGATCGGCCGCGCCGCCGGGCGACACGTGCAGTTCGACGAGCCGCAGGTCCAGCATCTTCAGGTGACGGCGGCCAGCAAGGGACGCGGCACCGTCGTGCTCCAGTACGCGTCGCGCTCCGTCCTGCATCTCGGCGAGCGCGCTGCGTCCGCCGCGTGCGAGCACGCAGGTATCGTCGAGACTCGCCATGACCGCGAGCAACGCGTTCAGGCGTGCGGCCGTCTCGCTGTCGCCGCGCAGGCGTGATCGTGAAAGTTCCGGCAGAGCCACTTCCACGACGTGCGGAAATCCGGCTTGTGCCTGACCGCGCGCGCCGCCAACGTTGTAGTCGAGGCATGCCTGCTCGCCTTTGTTGCCGGTCAGCGCGGGCGCGTGGCGATCGGGAAAACGCGCGATCGATCCGGCACGCGCGGCGATGCGATGTGGTTTAAGGTCGGCCGGTTCACCCGCTGCAGCGGTCACGAGTAGTCCGAGCGCCCAGATCGCACCGCGATGTGTGTTCACGCCACGCGTCGCGTCAAGCATGCGCGCTTCGCCGTCGCGTCCGATTGCGCCGATGCGCTCACGCAGCGCCGGCATCGACTGCATTTCGAGGCCCGCGCGCGCCAGTTCCGTGAAGGTCGGCTGCAACGCAAGCGCCGACGCGCACATCAGTTCCCAGTCGAGATCGTGATGCGCGCCGCGGCTGCGGATGTCGACGAGTCCGGGCTTCGGCGCGAGCGTGACTTCCTCGGTCAGCGCCGCGACCACGTGCTCGCCCAAACGCTCGGCGAGATCCGGTGGTGCGCGTCGCGGTTGCGCCGCTTTCATTGCGAGGTTGTCGCGCATCACCAGCTCCGGAAACGCGCGGGCGGCTCATACAGGCCGTCCGACCAGTCGACGAGATCCGCCATGCTCTTTGCGGCCAGCAGCGATCGGGTGGCTTCGCTGCGATGAATGCCGAGATCTTCGGGCAATGCGACGAAACCATCGCGGCGCAGCGTCGCGAGCTTGTCCGCACTGCTCGTGAGGCCGATGGGCGTCACGCCCGCGACCGCCGCGATCATCTCTTTCCGATGTTCGCGCGAGCGCGCTTTGTACAGATAGGCGATACCTTCCTCGGTCAGCACGTGCGTGACGTCGTCGCCGTAGATCATGACCGGCGCGAGGGGCATGCCGGACTCGCGGCCCACTTCGACTGCGTCGATCGATTCGACGATGGTCGGCTGGCCGCCCGCCTGAAAGGTTTCGACCATCTGCACGACGAGCTTGCGGCCGCGGTCGAGCGGGCTGTCGGTCTGCAGCAGGTCAAGCCAGGCGGGGGTAGCGTGGCGGCGGCCGTGGGGATCGTGTCCCATGTTGGGGGCGCCGCCGAAGCCGGTCAGGCGACCGTGCGTCACCGTCGATGAGTTGCCTTCGCCGTCCATCTGCAACGTCGAGCCGATGAACATATCGACCGCGTACTGTCCCGCGAGTTGACACATCGCGCGATTCGAGCGCATCGATCCGTCGCGGCCCGTGAAGAAGATGTCCGGCCGTTGCGCGACATATGCTTCCATTCCCAGTTCGCCGCCGAAGCAGTGCACGCTGTCGACCCAGCCGGTTTCCATCGCGGGGATCAGCGTCGGATGCGGGTTCAAGGTCCAGTGCCTGCAGATCTTGCCCTTGAGGCCGAGCTTCTCACCGTAGGTTGGCAGGATCAGTTCGATCGCGGCCGTGTTGAAACCGATGCCGTGATTGAGCGACTGCACCTGATGCCGCTCGTAGATGCCGCGAATCGCCATCATCGCCATCAGCACCTGGATCGGCGTGATGAGGCGCGGATCGCGCGTGAAAAGCGGCTCGATAAAGAACGGCTTGTCGGATTGAACAATGAAGTCGATCCACGAACCCGGAATATCGACGCGCGGCAAGTCCTTTGGGTCGTCGACGATTTCATTGACCTGCGCGATCACGATGCCGTCGCGAAACGCGGCGGCTTCGACGAGCGCGGGTGTGTCTTCGGTGCTCGGCCCCGTGTAGAGATTGCCTTGCCGATCGGCCTTGTAGCCGGCCACGAGCACGACGTTGGGCGTCAGGTCGACATAGAGCCGCGCATACAGTTCGATGTAGGTGTGGATCGCGCCGATTTCGAGAATGCCGTCCTGCAGGAACTGCGAGATGCGCAGGCTTTGGGCGCCGGCAAAGGCGAAATCGAGTTTTCTGGCGATGCCGCGCTCGAAGAGATCCAGATGTTCGGCGCGACTCACGGCCGGGATGATGAGGTGCAGGTCGTGGACGATTTCCGGATCGACACTGGCGAGCGAGCGTGACAGGAAATCAGCCTGCTTCTGGTTGTTGCCCTCGACGACCACGCGGTCTCCTGGGGCGATTAGAGCTTGCAGAACGTCGACGATGCGGTCGGTGGGTAGAACCACGCCGTCCGCAATCGATACGACGCGTGCGAGCCGGCGATGCTTTTCCGCGCGGCGCGTGGCCCAGCGGGATGGAGACTGACTTTGACTGGACATGTACGCTCTCGCTCAGGACATGAGGCGAGTCTAGGGAGCGAGAGATCCTGGTTCAATCACGGTCGGGACGCGTCTGTTATCCCACGGGTAACGATCTTGCGAGGTGAACGCTGTAAACGTGACAGGACGGGCTGGCGGGATTGACTTCGTTGCCCTGGGGTTTCCCCCAAGGCTTGCCGGAGGATATATGGCGAATCAAGGAAAATTTGGCGGCAGAGTGCCCCAAGATCCGTCGCCGAGCCTGGAGGTCATCCGGCTGTTACCAGCTGGGCGCACGTCACTAGCAGCCCGGGAAAAATTTTGCTTCAAGGAACTTGGTGGAAAAATGTTCCTTCAGCCACCGCACGAAGCAATCTGGCTTCCGGCCCGACACGTCACGTCGTGAGTACATGAGCACAGCTATCTGCAGCTGAAAGCCTAGGAGCAAATCCGGTGGAGGGGTTTGCGTTTGCGAAAAGAAAACGGCTCGGTTAATCCGAGCCATTTTTTGCGCGTGCCACGCTCCGATTTTCACTCCGGCGGCATCGGCTGGCCGAGGATAAAGGTGTCGGTTAGCACGGAATCAGTTCCCGATCTCGTCAATCGTGAAGCCTCGCCATCTCATTGCAAGACCAGTTAAGACTGGATGGACCATTTTCCAGCGTTTAGCGCGAGAGAATGGTAATCGGCAAGTTGTCTGACTTTGTATGGTCTGGGGGTGACCCGCTTCACATCACCGCTGGCAGTGCAAAGTGATCGTTTCTACGTGCTCGTGATGTCCGCGCCCGTGTCCAGTTGCCGGTTGATCGATAAACTCAAATCGAAGTCAGTCCGTCACTGGTTCGAGCTTGAAGTCATCGCCATATTTCAGCGAGGCCCACGCCAATCTCGCGTTCTTTGCAGCAATTGCGATAGCGGCCCGCCAGTATCCCCGGCGCTTTACCAGGGTTCGGACCCACCGGCTGAAGCGATCCTGCTTCTCGCCGAGACTGGCAATAACGGCGCGGGCGCCGTTGACCAGCAGGCCGCGCAGATAGGCGTCGCCTGCCTTCGTGATGCTGCCCAGCCGCGCCTTACCGCCACTGCTGTATTGACCGGGCGTGAGTCCGATCCAGGCTGCCACCTGCCGGCCGTTTCTGAAGTCGTGTCCGGCGCCGATACTGGCGAGCAACGCACTGGCCGTGGTTGGGCCGATGCCGCGCAACTGCATTAGCCTCTTGCTACGCGCATCCTCACGCGCGATCTCAGCGATCGCACGGCCGTATTCGAGCAGGCGATCCTCGATATTGCCGGCATGCTCAAACAGATCGCTGATGCTGTGCTTCGTCGACATCACCACGTTCCACACTGATATGCGCGACTTGCCGTTATTCATGGCGGTACGTGACCGATACCTCACGACACACCCTTTGCCGGCATGGACTTCCATTGGCGCGCACATGCTTGGTGACAAGGCCGGTTATATCGTTGAAATCAAGGCTATCGCTGTTCTGCCTGAGTAATCGTGGACGTACCAATTTCGAAAAACAAGGAGCCGGCGTGTCTAGCGAAAGTCGTCAGAAAGCAACACGCGATGTTGTTGCGATACTTCCAAATCGAGCGGACGACATGGCACGACTGGGGCTTCTGCTCGAACACGACGAGCCCATCATCACCGTCGTCGGAAAGTACAACCACGGAAAGAGCCGCCTCCTGAATGAGCTTATCGGTCAGGAGGCATTTGCCGTCGCGGACAAGCGTGAAACGGTGAAACTCGCCCACCGTGTTTATCAGGGAGTTCGCTGGCTGGATGCCCCGGGTCTTGACGCCAACGTTGGGACCGACGATGACCGCCATGCCATGCATGCCGCATGGCTGCACGCGGACATTCGCCTTTTCGTACACGCGGCAAAGGAAGGCGAACTCGACGCCGCGGAATTGGCTCCGCTGGCTGAACTTCGTCAAGACAGTGAGCGGACGCGGCGACAAACGCTCTTTGTGCTGACACAAGTAGACCAGCTCGCGAGCGATGCCGAACTTAAGAAGAAGCAACGCGATTTGCGCCCAGTTTCCTGGCATCACATTGAACGCAGTATCGTCGGCGCGGCATCGTAAAGGGCTCGACGAAGGCAAGAAGCTCTTCGTTGAGAAGAGCGGCATTTCCCTTCTGCATGCGGAGCTACGCATCGCTGAAAGCGAGCGGTCCGCGTGCATAGTTTGCACCGACCGACCAGACCTGATCACGCGTCATATCACCGGCGACCCCACCGGGTCTATTCAGTCCACCGAAGGTCAAGCCGGAGTAGTTCGCGCTGGTGAACTTGATTGCGTTGTTGGCCCGATACAGGTTGTTGAGGTTATCGAGGTCGCCCTGGTGAGACGAGATGAACCCGCCCCACTGGGTGGCAGTTCCGGACTGACCCAAATAGTCGATGGTGGGTTCGGATTGGCGACCGAGCGTTACGTGCGACCTGCCGTCGACGCGCGATACGCCCCGCAGTAGCGCCCCACATGGAACAGGGTGCTGCGCAGTTCGAGTCCGGAGAGAAGCCAGTCGGCGGTCTGTTCGGCGGAGGTCGGCATGATGGGCGAAGGCGGTGAAACCATTGGAAAATCGACTGCGGATTCCGAGCGTAGCGTTGCGCCGCTGCGCCGTAAAACAAGCGATCGTGGAAAGCATATGTGTTTGCGGCATATGCGTTCTGTCGCGGCGGCGGTGGTCGGCAGGCTGGCGCGTTTTCTCTACGTCACGCCGATTTTGAACAGGCGATGCGTTTCATCCCGTTCGGTGCCACCTGCGCGCGCCCGCTTCCAGCCGAGCGAGCGGCTGTAGGCGCCGAGGGAGCCTTCGCGCACGAACTGCGCTTCATCGACGGCTACATGTTCGTTTGCGAACGGATGAACGTACAGCGCGTCGGCGGGACAATACAGCTCGCACATGAAGCAGGTCTGGCACGCGTCGGGGCGGGCGATGACTGGAATGCCGCCCTTCACGGTGTCGAACACATTGGTCGGACAGACATCGACGCAACGGTCGCAGGCGGTGCAGCGCGATTCGCTGATAAGTTCGATCAAAACGGGTTGTCCTGTCAGGCGATGGCGGAGTCAGCAACAGCGTGCCAGCGCAGCGCGGGGTCATCCTTCGCACCGCTGATCAGCAGGCGCAAGTCAAGGCCGCCTTGTAACGGAAAGTCGCCACGCCGATGCATCCCGCGCGTTTCGCGGCGCGCGAGCGCACTCGTGTACGACAGTTTCGCGACGTACATCAGCGCGTAGGCGCTACGGCTCGCAGCGCGCGACACATCGGCGCCTGCGCGGGCTGCGAGTGCTGCGTCGATGGTGCGCAGCGCGGCAATGAGCCGCTTTTCGCTGCGGAACAGGTGCACCTCGGGCGGACGGACTTCGCGTTCGAGCGTTTCTGCTGCGGCGTGCGGATCGCTTGTGGCAAGTTGCGCACGGTGCGCATCGGCGTCGACCGCTTGCACGCTGCCGTACGCTCTCGCGAAGCGGCTCGCCGCTGCACCCGACCAGCTTCCTGTGGCGATGGCCCATGCCGCATTTGGCGAACCGCCGCCCGTGCGCGCGCCAACGATCACCTCGCGCGACGCCGCGTCGCCGGCTGCATAGAGGCCGGGCACATCCGTGCTGCCGTCGCTATCGACGAGACGAATGCCGCCTGTGCCGCGCACCGTGCCTTCCAGGCGCAGACCGACAGGAAAGCGCGTACGGAACGGATCGATGCCCATGCGATCGTAGGGCAGGAAAGCATTGGCCTGACCCGAGCGCAGCCATCGTTCGATCTCGGGTGTCGCGCGATCGAAGACGGCGAACACGGGCTCGTTGATGAGCGTTCTGGCCACGGGAATGAAGGCATCGTCCTCGTCGATATGAAGCGCTCTGCCGTCCTGCGTCGAGTAACTGGCCCAGACGAACGGCAAACCCTTGGTCACCGACGAAAACGCCGCCGCGAGGCCGTACTGGCTGGAGAACTCCATCCCGGAAAACAGTGCGCCGGCTTCCGCCGCCGCCAGATGCCCGTCGCCCGTGCAGACGTTCGTGCCGAGCGCGCCGCCCAGAAACGCGCAGCCGCCCGTCGCGATCACGCAGGCATTCGCGCTCACCTGCCAGCGCGAGCCGTCGCGACGCTCGCCGAATGCGCCCGTGACGCGGCCCTCGCGTTCGTCCCGCACGAGGCCGAGCAGGGGTGCATGGTCGAGAATCGTCACGCCCGCGCGCCTGATCTGCTGACGCATGAAGCGCATGTAGTCGGGACCGCGCAGCGTGGCGCGGTTCGGCGTGCCGTCTTCCTTGCGCGGAAACGGATAGCCGAGTGTCTCGAGCAGATGCAATTGACGCGCGGAGGCTTCGAGCACGCTCGAGGTCCACGACAATTCGCTGAGTTCGCCGCCGCTGCGATAGCGTTGTTCGAAATGATGTGCGTAATCATTTTGGTCGGGTACGTACCAGACGTTGTTGTTTGACGCCGCTGCAGCGCCCGACGTGCCGCAATAGCCCTTGTCGGCGAGCACGACGCTCGCGCCGCTGCGTGCCGCCATCAGCGCGGCCCATGTGCCCGCCGGGCCGCCGCCTGCAACGAATACGTCCGCTTGCAACGCGACGCTGTTCTGATCGTGTGACGCGCTCATGCGTGCCCATCCCACGGCACCAGCGCACTTTGCACGCGCCGCAAACCCCATTCGATCGTGGCGGCAATCAGCGCGATCACGATGATGCCCATGATGACCACATCGGTTTCCAGGAACTGCCCGGCGGACTGGATCATGAAGCCGAGCCCGCGCGTGGCCGCAATCAGTTCCGCTGCGACCAGCACCGACCAGCCTACGCCGAGGCCGATGCGAATGCCCGTCAGCACGTCCGGCGCAGTGGAAGGAATCACCACATAACGCACGATTTGCCAGTTGGTTGCGCCGAGCGCGCGTGCGCCACGGACACGTCCCGGCTTCACACGCTTCACGCCCTGCTGCGTGGCGATAGCAAGAGGCGCGAAGATGGCGAGCCAGATGAGCAGCACCTTCGACGGCTCGCCGATCCCGCACCAGATCACGATGAGTGGCAGATATGCGAGCGGTGGAATAGGGCGATAGAACTCGATCAGCGGATCGACGATAGCCTGCGCGACGCGGTTCATGCCCGTCAGAATGCCGACTGGAATCGCAGTGACGATCGCAAGCAACAGCGCAGCGAGCATGCGATGCAGACTGGCGAGCGTGTGTTCAAGCAAGGTCGCGTTGCTGGAGCCATCCGTGGCCACGGTGACGAATTTCTGCGCGACGGATGCGGGCGACGGCAGGAACACCGGACTGACCAGTTGAAGACGCGCGGCAACGGCCCATGCGACGATCAGTACGACCACAGTGGTCGCGCTGATCTGGCGCGAACTGATGCAGGCAGCACGCGGCGCGCGTGCCGTGTCGTTCGAGCCGGAATCTGCGGCCGCGTCTGGCGAGCCGGCCGCCGCACCGACGGAATGATCGGCCGCGCTCATATCTTTTCTCCCTCATCGGCGAAGAACGTCGTTTCGAGCTCGTCGCGCAGTCGCGCGAACGCCGGGTCGTTGCGGATCGCGCGGGGGCTTTCCCCCGCCGCGAAACGCCGCCCGAAGTCCAGCGCGCGCACGGTCTCGATACGGCCGGGGCCGCCTCGCATCAGCACGAGATCGGTGGCCATGAAGAGTGCTTCCGTGATGTCGTGCGTGATCATCAGCATGCCTTTGTCGTAGCGCGTCCAGAGTTGCAGCAGGTATTCCTGCATGCGTTGACGCGTGAACGCGTCGAGCGCGCCGAGCGGTTCGTCGAGCAGCAGAAAGCGCGGATCGACGGCAAGCGAGCGTGCCAGATTCACACGCTGACGCATGCCGCCCGAGATCTTCCACAACGGATAGTCGGCGTACTGGCTCAGGCCCGTCAGCGCGAGCAGCGAGTCGACCTTGTCGCGCAACGCGTCGCGCGGCAAGCCGTGCAGCTTCAGCCCGAACCCGATGTTCTGCGCGACGTTCTGCCATGGCAGCAAAGTATCATCCTGCGAGACGACCCCGCGTTCCGCGCCCGGTCCCGTGACGGCCACGCCATCCAGCGTGACCTTGCCGGCAGTGGGCGAGATGAATCCCGCGATTACGTTAAGCAGCGTAGTCTTGCCGCAGCCCGATGGACCGAGCACCACCGTGAAACTGCCATCGCGCAGATTGAGATCTATGTCAGACAGCACGGTGCGGCGCTTCGAGCCCGTCTCGAAGTCGACGCTGACGGATTCGACGTGAATCATCGTCTGGCCTGTTGCGTCGATTTACTGCTTGATCGCCTGCTGCACATAGGCGGCAGTGACCGTCGGACGATAATCGGGCAGCAGCGTGTCGAGGCGCTTTTGCTCCTTGAGGAATTTCGACGTATCTGCGAGCGCGGCTGCCGTGCCGCCGCCCAGCAGCGTACTGCCCCGTTGCTCGTTGAGTAGCGGATACGTCGTACCGTGCAGCAGCGGCGGCACGTCGGCAGGGTCGGAGCCGCTGACGCGCGCGATGGCCTCGACTTCCGGCGAGCTCGCCGTCCAGTTCGCGCCGCTCTTGCGATAGTCCTCGTTCACCTGGCCTGTCACCTTCGCGAAGCTCACCAGAAAGTCGGGATGCGACTGTGCGAAGTCCTTGCGCACCACCCACGCGAGGAAGGTCGGCGAACCCCATTTGCGCACCTCGGCTGAAGTCGTAAAGATCTTGCCCGTCTTCTGGATCTTGCCCAGCGCGGGTTCCCATACATACGCGCCGTCGATGTCGCCGCGCTGCCATGCAGCGGCGATTTCGGGCGGCGCGAGATTGAGGATCGTCACGCGATCGGCGGGAATGTTCCAGTGCTTCATTGCGGCCAGCAAGCTGTAATGCGTGGTGGACACGAAGGGCACGGCGATCTTTTTGCCGATCAGGTCCTGCGGCGTGTTGATGTTGCTGCCGTTGCGCACCACGAAGGCTTCCGCCGAGCCGATTTCCGCCGCGACAAAAAACGTCTCGATAGGCAGCCCGCGCGTGACGCCCGCAGCCAGCGGACTGCTGCCCGTGAAGCCAACCTGGACGTCGCCCGATGCCATCGCGGCGATCACATCGGCACCCGTATTGAACTTGCGCCAGTCGATCTGGTAGCCGCT
>DASPZL010000207.1:0-9026 GCA_035636295.1 Paraburkholderia sp. | reverse complement strand
CCACGCAGAGCGCTCCGATCCAAAGCAAGATCGTTGCTGCGTGATCAGTACGGTTCACCGACCCGTACGATCTTCAGCGTATTGGTGCCGCCGGCCTGGCCCATCGGCTCGCCGACGGTGAGCACCACCATGTCGCCGCGCGACGCGTAGCCCTTGCTCACCACGGTTTCCAACGCCTGCTGCAACGCGGTGTCGCGGTCGGTGTTGGTGTCCAGATGCAGCGAGGTCACGTTGCGGTACAGCGCCATCGCCCGTTCGCTGCCGACGCGCGGCGTGAGCGCGAAAATCGGCACGTGCGTCCAGTGACGCGACATCCACAGCGCGGTCGAACCGGATTCGGTCAACGCCACGATCGCTTTCGCGCCGAGGTGATACGCCGTGAACAGCGCGCCCATTGCGATGGACTGGTCGATGCGCGTAAACGTTCGATCGAGAAAATCCTTGTCCAGCTCCGACTGTTCCGACTTCTCGGCTTCGATACAGATCGCCGCCATCGTCTCGATGGTTTGCACCGGATACTTGCCCGCCGCCGATTCCGCCGACAGCATCACCGCGTCCGTGCCGTCGAGCACGGCATTGGCGACGTCCGACACTTCGGCGCGGGTCGGCACCGGCGCGTTGACCATCGACTCCATCATCTGGGTCGCGGTGATCACGAACTTGTTCGACTCGCGCGCCATCCGGATCATGCGCTTTTGCAGCGCGGGAACTGCGGCATTGCCCACTTCCACGGCCAGATCGCCGCGCGCGACCATAATGCCGTCCGACGCGTCGAGAATGCCTTGCAGCGCCGGAATTGCTTCCGCGCGCTCGATCTTGGCGATCATCTTCGGCTTGATGCCGTAAGGCGCGCCGGCGATGTTCGCCAGTTGGCGGGCCATTTCCATGTCGGTGGCGTTCTTCGGGAACGATACCGCGACAAAATCCACGCCGAGCGACATCGCCGTGCGGATGTCCTCCATGTCTTTCGCGGTCAGCGCGGGCGCGGTCAGACCGCCGCCCTGGCGGTTGATGCCCTTGTTGTTCGACAGATCGCCGCCGATCTTGACGGTCGTGTGAATCTCGTTGCCGAGCACGCGGACCACGTTCAGCACGATCAGGCCGTCGTTGAGCAACAGCACGTCGCCCGGCTTCAAATCGCGCGGCAGATCCTTGTAGTCGAGACCGGCGCGTTCCTGGTTGCCGAGTTCGCAGTCGGCGTCGAGAATGAACGGCTCGCCGACGACCAGCGTGACCTTGCCGTTTTCGAATTTGCCGACCCGGATCTTCGGGCCTTGCAGGTCGGCCATGATGGCGACTTCGCGGCCGGCCTGACGGGCCGCCTCGCGCACGAATTCGGCGCGCTGGCGGTGGTCGTCGGCAGTGCCGTGCGAGAAATTGAGCCGCACCACGTCGGCCCCTGCCTGAATCATTTGCAGCAGGATTTCCGGCGTGCTGGAAGCCGGTCCGATGGTGGCGACAATCTTGGTGGCGCGATGCATGAGTCTCCTCGTCTGGGTGAGATCGCTGGAAAGAGCGCTGCGAGTCGGATGCGGAGGCTGCGCACCGAAGGATGCTGCCAGGGGTTGCGCGCCGGTTGAAACCAGCGTCGCTTTATGGGGTGAGGCGGTGTTCGACACCTGCACGCGGGGCGCCGGTGGGGGGGCGAGCACGACCGTTTCGTTCGGGAGTTCTGCCGGCGGTTCTGCGTGCAGTTTTGTTTGCGATTGCGCGGCTTGTCCGCTGGACAATGCCGCTGCCTCGCCGGCAGTGGCCGACTCCGCGAGCGCGAGGGGCGAGCCGGATGCTTCTTTGGGCGGCTCAACCGGGTCCGCCGCAACCGAAGTGGCGGCGGAGCGCGCTGCGCGCTCCCCTGCCGTTGCTGCTACGGTGTTGCGCGGCGACTTGCCGCCGCGCGCTTTTGCAGACTTAGCCGAGGGGGAGCGCGTTGCCACGTTAAGCCCGCGATTCCAGAACTTCGACCGCCGGCAGCTTCTTGCCCTCGAGGAATTCGAGGAAGGCGCCGCCGCCCGTCGAAATATAGCTGACCTTGTCATGGATGCCGTACTTGGCGATCGCCGCGAGCGTGTCGCCGCCGCCTGCGATCGAGAACGCCGCCGACTTGGCGATCGCGTCAGCCAGCGTCTTCGTGCCGTTGCCGAACTGGTCGAATTCGAATACGCCGACCGGGCCGTTCCATACGATCGTGCCGGCTTTTTCCAGTTGGGCGGCGAGCGCCTTGGCGGTTTCCGGTCCGATGTCGAGGATCAGGTCGTCGTCCTCCACGTCGGCAACGGCCTTGACTTCGGCCTTGGCGGTCGGCGAGAACTCTTTGGCCGTGACCACGTCGGTCGGGATCGGCACCGAGGCGCCGCGTGCTTTCGCGGCGTCGATGATGGCCTTGGCTTCGTTCACCAGATCGGCTTCGGCGAGCGACTTGCCGATCTTCAGACCCGCGGCCAGCATGAACGTATTGGCGATGCCGCCGCCGACGATCAGCTGATCGACCTTGTCGGCGAGCGACTTCAGAATGGTCAGTTTGGTGGACACCTTCGAGCCGGCGACGATCGCCACCAGCGGGCGCTTCGGCGCGCCCAGCGCCTTGCCGAGCGCTTCGAGCTCGGCCGCGAGCAGCGGGCCGGCGCACGCGATAGGCGCGTACTTCGCGATGCCGTGCGTGGTGGCTTCGGCGCGGTGCGCGGTGCCGAACGCGTCGTTCACGTAGATATCGCAGAGTTTCGCCATTTTCTGCGCGAGCTCGTCGGAATCCTTCTTTTCGCCCTTGTTGACGCGGCAGTTTTCCAGCAGCACGACCGAGCCCGGCGCCACGTTCACGCCGTTTTCAACCCAGTTCGAGACCAGCGGCACGTCGCGGCCGAGCAGATCGGCGAGGCGCCTCGCGACCGGCGCGAGCGAATCTTCCGGCTTGAAATCGCCTTCGGTCGGACGGCCCAGGTGCGACGTCACCATCACGGCGGCGCCGGCATCGAGCGCGGCCTTGATCGCCGGCACGGAGGCGCGGATGCGGGTGTCTTCGGTGATGTTGCCTTGATCGTCCTGCGGCACGTTCAAATCGGCGCGGATGAACACGCGCTTGCCGGATAGCTTGCCTTCGGCGATCAGATCGGAGAGACGCAATACCTTGTTCATGGGCGTTTGTGTGCGAGTTGATGAGAAGGCGGTGGCGGACGACGCGCCGGGAGCCCAAGCGCGGCAAGCTTCAGCGCTTCGGCACGGCAGCGGCTCCACTGAATCGGGCGCCGGCGGCGAGGCCGCGGCTCTCGCGCGGTGCAACGGCGCGGTTATCCCGGAAACAGCCATTTTAACTGATCCACACGGCCTTCTGACCCGCGGCTGGGCGAATGTCCCGTATTTGAAAGCTGCGCCGCTCATGTCGCGGCGCAGCATTTCCCGCTTGCTGAAGCAGGTGAAATCACATGGACAGGCGCAGCACCGTGAATACCGCCATCCCCACGACAATCGTGCCGAGCATGGTGCGCCGCCACAAAAACCACCCAAGACCGGCCAGCGTCGCATAAAACTCATGGTTCGACGGCGCGAACGAGAGACCTTCGGGCGTCGCCAGCACGTCGGGCAGCACGACGGCGGCCAGCGCCGCGGCCGGCGCGTAACGCAGCATCCGCTGCACGCGCTCCGGCAACACCGTGCGCTCGCCACCGATTAGAAACATCGCGCGTGTCACGGCGGTGACCACGGTCATGCCGAAAATGGCCAGCCAGATTTGCGTGGATGTCATCGGGAATCTCCGGCGCTGTTACTACGGATGCGGCGCAGGTCGGCCCGCTCGACCATCAGATCGGCGGCGCTGCCGGCCACGATCGCCGCGATCACCGCGAGCGGCAGCCCAAGCCGGTATGGCAGGTCGAAAGCGAGCAGCGACACCACGCCGGCGACGCCGACCGCGACCAGCGTGGAGCGTGTCGCGATCGCCGCCACCATGATGGGCAGCAGCGCCAGTGTTCCCGCCAGCGCGAGGCCCCAGTTGTCGGGAATCATGCTCGCCAGCAAAATGCCGGCGATCGACGACACCTGCCACGACAGCCAGCTGCACAGCGCCATGCCCCAGAAATACGCCTCCTTGCCCGGCACGTAGCCGGTCGGGAAGCTCTTCTTCTGAAACAGCAGATAGATAACGTCGCCGTTGAAGTAGCCGAGCACGATGCGCCGCCACATCGACAGATAAGAGAAGTGCGGCGCGAGGCCGACGCTGAAGATCACAAAACGCGTATTGACCATCGCGGCCGTGAGCAGCACGGTCCAGATCGGCAGCTTGGCGGCGAGCAGCGGCAGCACAGCCAGTTGCGACGAACCGGCGTAGCACAGCAGCGACATGGTGAGCGCCTGCGGCACCGTGAGCACGGACTTGCTCATCGCGATACCGGTAACGAGGCCCCAGGAAAAAATCGCCATGAGCGTGGGCGAATAAGCGCGCGCACCCTCAAGGAAGGCGCGGCGATCGGTATCGGACAGACGAGCGAGCATGAGGCGAAACGCGGGCGCGAGGCGCCGCCGCAACGAAGGGAAGTCGGCGCCAGGTCGTCAAGCACCCGCTGGCGCATCCGGATTTGAATTATGCGTGCGCCGAATTATAGCGCCCGAAGTGCGGCCAAATGCCCGTTTGGTGTGCAAAAGAAGCTAAAATAACGCTCTTCGCACGACCCCACAAGAAAACGCCGGGCAGCCCCCAAGGTTTTCTTGGCCCCTCGGGGCCTCGCGCAAAGCGCCGGGTTCTGGGGCACTCACAAACGCACAACCGCACCTGCTGGAGAATCGTATGTCAATGGCCGACCGCGACGGCAAGATCTGGATGGATGGCAAGCTCATCGACTGGCGCGATGCCAAGATCCACGTGCTCACCCACACGCTGCATTACGGCATGGGCGTTTTCGAAGGCGTGCGCGCCTACAAGACGGCCGACGGCGGCACCGCGATTTTCCGTCTGCAGGAACACACCAAGCGTCTGCTCAATTCGGCCAAGATCTTCCAGATGGACGTGCCGTTCGACCACGAAACGCTCGCCGCCGCGCAGCGCGAAGTGGTCCGCGAAAACAAGCTGGAGTCGTGCTATCTGCGTCCGATCATCTGGGTCGGCTCGGAAAAGCTCGGCGTGTCGGCCAAGGGCAACACGATCCACGTGGCGATCGCCGCCTGGCCGTGGGGCGCTTACCTCGGTGAAGACGGCATCGCCAAGGGCATCCGCGTGAAGACCTCGTCGTTCACGCGCCATCACGTGAACGTGTCGATGGTTCGCGCGAAGGCGTCGGGCTGGTACGTGAACTCGATCCTCGCCAACCAGGAAGCGATCGCCGACGGCTACGACGAAGCGCTGCTGCTCGACGTGGACGGCTACGTGTCGGAAGGCTCGGGCGAGAACTTCTTCCTCGTGAACAACGGCAAGCTGTACACGCCAGACTTGTCGTCGTGCCTCGACGGCATCACGCGCGACACGGTCATCACGCTGGCGCGCGACATGGGCATTCCGGTGATCGAAAAGCGCATCACGCGCGACGAGGTCTACACCTGCGACGAAGCGTTCTTCACCGGCACCGCCGCCGAAGTCACGCCGATTCGCGAACTCGACAACCGCACGATCGGCGCGGGCGCACGCGGCCCGATCACCGAGAAGCTGCAATCGGGCTTCTTCGACATCGTGAACGGCAAGAGCGAGCAGTACGCGCACTGGCTGACCAAGATTTAACGCGCGTTGCGCCGGCCCCTCGGCTTTTTAACGGCGCAATGCACGCACCCTGCATACAACGAGAAAGTCTCATGAGCGAAATCAAGGAAATGCCGCTGGTCGAACTGTCGGCAAAAGACCTGCCGGCGTACTGCCCGAACCCGGCCATGCCGCGCTGGAGCGCGCATCCGCGCGTTTTTATCGACGTCACCCACGGCGAGGCGCGCTGCCCGTACTGCAGCACGCGTTACAAGCTGCGCGACGGCGAAGTGGTCAAAGGTCATTGAGACTGCAGACTGCGCACCGAGCCTTGACCGCTTGCGGCGTGGCCTGCCGGGTTGGTCCCTCGCGGGATTGCAGCCCGGCTTTCCGCCCGATTTGCCGCCTGATTCATTGCGGATTCCACTGCCCGGTTCGTCGTTCGACGAGCCGGCTGCGGCTTTGCAGCGGGCAGGAGCGAACCTGAAGGCGGGAGCAAAGGCCAAGGCAGAGGCAAGCGCAGATACGAGCGCAAGGTCGGGCGCGCCGGAAGCTGGCCGCCACCGCCGCTGCGCATCCGGCTTTGCTGAGCCAGCGCCCGGCAGCTCACGGCAATTTCCCTTTTACTTATCCGAACGCCACGCACTGGCTCGCGCGGCGCTTCGATTGAACACCGGACACTCACTCTGATGCGTCGCGCGTTGGTTATCGCACCGAACTGGATCGGTGACGCATTGATGGCGCAGCCGCTGTTTGCGCGCCTCGCGAAATTGCATCCGCGCATGGTCATCGACGCGGTCGCGCCCTCGTGGGTCGCGCCCGTGCTCGAACGCATGCCGGAAATCCGCGACGTCTACGCCACCGATCTCGCGCACGGCAAGCTGCAGATGCTGCGCCGCTGGCAACTGGCGAGCGACTTGCGCGACGTCGGCTACGACGCCGCCTACGTGCTGCCGAACTCGCTCAAATCGGCGCTGATTCCGTGGATGGCGGGCATACGCTTGCGCATCGGCTATACCGGCGAAAGCCGCTACGGCCTGTTGAACGTGCGCCATGCCAATCCGCGCAAGGACGAGCGCCCGCCGATGGTCGGCCAATACGCCGCCCTCGCCTACGCGCCCGGCGCCAAGGTCCCCGGCGATCTGCCGATGCCCCGGCTCGACGCCGATCTGAACGAAGCGGCGCGCGTCTCGGCACGCTTCAATCTGGATACGCGCGTGCCGCTGCTGGTGTTCTGCCCCGGCGCCGAGTACGGTCCCGCCAAACGCTGGCCGCCCGAACATTTCGCGGCGCTCGCGCAGATGGTCGGCCAGTCGTTCCCGTACACGCAGATCGTCGCGCTCGGCTCACCGAAAGACGCGCCGCTTGCGCAGGCGATCGCCGAGAGGGCGCCGAACGTGCGCAACCTGTGCGGCCAGACCGCGCTGGGCGAGGCGTGCGCGCTGATCTCGCGGGCCGGCGCGGTCGTCACGAACGACTCCGGCCTGATGCACGTGGCCGCCGCGCTGCGCCGGCCGCTGGTGGCCGTGTACGGTTCGACCGATCCGCGCCACACGCCGCCCTTGTCGGAGCTTGCGAAGGTACAATGGCTTCATCTCGAATGCAGCCCCTGTTTTCAGCGCGAGTGTCCGCTCGGTCATCTGAACTGCCTGAAGCAGTTGAGCGCCGAGCAGGTCTTCGGCGATTTGCGCGGCATGCTGCTGGCGCAACGCTGAGCCGACCGATACTTGCACGCAACACCGCACGCCCTGAGCGCGTCGCGTCATGTTCGCGCCTTGCGGCGCGGGCATTCTGGCGCTTAGGTGCGACGGTCCGGTTCCGGGCCGTCCCGCTGACCGCTGCCCCGCAACCGCGCGCCGCGCACAAGAGACTGACGAGCCATGCCACGTTTTGCCCATATCTTCGAAGCCGCCGCCGATACGCTGAACGCCTACTATCAGGCCGTCGCCGAGGTCAATATCGACAGCTTGATGGGCCTGTGGATCGATGAGGAGTTCGTCAGTTGCATCTGCGCCGACGGCTCGCATCTGCACGGCCTCGACAGCATTCGCGCCGGCTTGCAGATTCAGCTCGAAGCCGCGCCAGTTTCGATCGAACCGCTCGATATCCGCGTCTACGACAGCCTCGGCACGGTCGTCTACGCAATCGCCGAAGCGCACCGCCCGGCGGGTCCCACCGCCACGCCCACCATGGTGTTCACGACCTACGTGATGGTCCACGAGCGCGGCGAATGGCGCATCGCGCACATTCACGCGAGTCCGATGCCCAATGAGGCCGCCAGCCAGTTCGCCACGAAAATGCGGCATGGCCAGGGCTCGCTGCACTGACGCGCGCCTTTTTCCGTTTCACTTTTTGTTTCGACGCCGGCATGAGCACGCTCCGCAGGAAGTCCCCCGCCCCGGAGGAAGTCCCCTTGGGGGACGCCTCGAAGGAAGCCCCCTTGGGGGGTTGGGGGACGACGTACGATAAATCCGCTTCTTCCGGCGCGGCCCGCGCCGCGGCGGCCGTCGAGGCTACTGTCGAGCTGCTCTACCGCGCGCCGCTGTGGCTGCCGAACCGGCATGCGCAAACCATCGTCCCGTCGCTGTTCGCGCGCCGCCCGGCGGTTACGTTCCGCCGCGAGCGCTGGGACACGCCCGACGGCGACTTCATCGATCTCGATTGGGTCGTGCACGACCATGGCGGCAAATCCGCTTCCACGCCTCAGGCACCCGCCGACGACGCCCCGCTCTTCGTGCTCTTTCACGGCCTGGAAGGCAGTTCGGCGTCGCACTACGCGGCGACGTTGATGTCGGCCGCGCGCGAGTACGGCTGGCATGGCGTCGTGCCGCACTTTCGCAGCTGCAGCGGGACGTTGAATCTGTTGCCGCGCTTCTACCATCTCGCCGACAGCAACGAAGTCGACTGGGTGCTGCGGCGCTTGCGTGCCGCGCATCGCGGCCCGATCGTCGTGGCGGGCGTGTCGCTCGGCGGCAATGTGTTGCTGCGCTGGCTGGGCGAGCGGCGCGAGGATGCGGCGTCGGTGGTCTCGGCCGCCGCGGCCATTTCTACGCCGATCGACGTGCATGCCGGCGGGCGCGCATTGTCGCAAGGCTTCGGCATGGTCTACACGCGCAGTTTCCTGAAGACGTTAAAGCTCAAGGCCGAACAAAAGCTGATCCAGTTTCCGGGCCTGTTCGACCGTGACGCGATGCTGGCGAGCCGCACGATGTACGAGTTCGACAACGTCGTGACCGCGCCGCTGCACGGCTTTCGCGATACCGACGATTACTGGAGCAGCGCGACCACGCGGCCATTGTTGCCGCACATTGCGGTACCGACGCTGGTGTTGAACGCGCGCAACGATCCGTTCTTGCCGAGCGAGGCGTTG
>DASPZL010000206.1:0-14696 GCA_035636295.1 Paraburkholderia sp. | reverse complement strand
GCCTCGTGTACCAGCCGATCGTCGACAGCCGTGGCGGCCGCACGATCGGCGCGGAAGCGCTGCTGCGCTGGTACAACAGCGAACTCGGCAACGTCTCGCCGGTGGAATTCGTGCCGGTGGCCGAAGACTCGGGTCTGATCGTCGAAATCGGCGACTGGGTGCTGGCGCGCGCCTGCGAGCAGGTTGCGCAATGGCGGCGCACGCTGGCGCCGGATCTGATCGTCGCGGTGAACCTGTCGCCGCGGCAGTTCAACGACGGTCTGGTGGCGCGGATCGAACGGTGCCTCGCGCGCTCCGGGCTCGAGCCGGCGGCATTGGAGCTGGAAATCACCGAACGGCTTCTGATGAGCGACAGCGACATCGTCCTGCCCATGCTGAGCGCGTTGACCGCAATGGGCGTGCGGATTTCCGTCGACGACTTCGGCACCGGCTATTCGTCGCTGTCGTATCTGAAGCGGTTTCCTCTGCATAACCTGAAGATCGACCGTTCGTTCGTCGCGGGCTTGCCGGATCATCGCGACTCGATTGCGATTACCCAGGCGGTGGTGGCGATGGCGCATTCGCTCGGCATGAACGTGACCGCCGAAGGCGTGGAGACAGCCGAACAGGCGACATTTTTACGGGCGATCGACTGCGACAAGCAGCAGGGGTATTTCTATAGCCGGCCCGTCGGCGCGAGCGCTTACGCCCGCAGTTTGTGCGATGCGCAGGCGGGGTTGGTCAACGCGTCATGACCGCGCGGGCGGCCGGGACCGCCCGCGCCGGCCCCGCTTTGCGGGGGCCCGGACCGGCTGCGTCGCGGCATCCGAAGCCGATTGTTCAGTTTTCCAAACAAGTGCCTTCGCGTTCCTGGTATTTATCCGCGACCTTGTTCTCCCTAGAATCCATGCATCGAAATGGAAATTGAGCGCGGCGCCGCAGCGGTCCCGTGCGATGGGAGCCGTCATGCCAGCCTTGATCAAAAACCAGCTTTACCGGCCATCGGTGGTCTTGCCGATGGTCGCCCTCATGCAAGTCATGGTGTCGCAAGACTTCAACCTCGGCCAGGTCGGCTGGGTCATGGCGACCCGCGGCGCGCAGGCCGCGCTGCAACGCTCCCGCGAATTGATCTGCGCCGCGCATTGCCACGCTTGAGCGCGGCCACGGGAAAACCGCGGAGCGCTGATCCGCGGGACAAAACGGTAACTCGGTAACTTCAGGCGCGAAGGGTAAGATGCTACGACCTGCACCCAAGCCTCTGGAGAGTTGCCATGCCACAGCACTTCGACGCAGTTGTGATCGGCACGGGACAAGGCGGCGCGCCGCTCGCCGTGCGTCTCGGCCAAAGCGGCCGTAAAACGGCGGTCATCGAACGCGCGGCCTTCGGCGGGACGTGTGTGAACGTGGGTTGCACGCCGACCAAATCCTATGTGGCCAGTGCCCGCACCGCGCACGTGGCGCGCCACGCGGCGGAACTGGGCGTGCAGGTGAGCGGGGCGATCAGCGTCGATCTGGCGGCGGTGAAAGCGCGTAAGGACCAGATCATCGGGCAGTCGCGCGACGGCGTCGAGAAATGGCTGCGCGGCGCGGACAATGTGACGGTCTTCAACGGCCACGCGCGTTTCACCGGCGCGCATACGCTCTCCATCAGCGGGCCGGACGGTGCGGTGCTCCACGAGCTTGACGCCGACGAAATCTTCATCAACACCGGCACGCGCGCGGTCGTGCCGCCGCTCGAAGGCATCGAGCGGATTCGCTACTACACCAACTCCAACCTGCTCGACCTGACGGAACTGCCGAGTCATCTGGTGATCGTCGGCGCGAGCTATATCGCGCTCGAATTCGCGCAGATTTTCCGGCGCTTCGGCAGCCGTGTGACGGTGCTCGTACGCGGCGAGCGCGTGCTCACGCGCGAGGATGCCGATTTCGCCGAATCCGTGCAGAAGGTGCTGGCGCGCGAAGGCGTCGAGTTTCGTTTCGGCGTGCAGCCTTCGCGGGTCGAGCCGCATCCGCATCGCGCGAACGAGGTGTGCATCGGCTTCGAGCAGAACATTCCCGCGCTCGAAGCGTCGCACCTGCTGTTCGCCACCGGCCGCGAGCCGAATACCGACGACCTCGGCCTCGCTGCGGCCGGCATCGCGACGGACAAGCACGGCACGATCCCCGTGGACGGCCAGCTGCGCACCAGCGTGCCGGGCGTCTGGGCCATCGGCGACGCCAACGGCCGCGGCGCTTTCACCCATACCTCCTACGACGACTATCAGATCGTGACGGCCAATCTGCTCGACGGCGGCGCGCGCAGCGTCGACACGCGAATCATGGCGTATGCGGTGTTCGTCGATCCGCCGCTCGCGCGCGTCGGGCTCTCGGAAGCCGACGTGCGCAAATCCGGTCGCGACGCGCTGATCGCCACCATGCCGATGTCGCGCGTCGGCCGCGCCCGCGAACGCGGCGAGACCGACGGCTTCATGAAGGTGCTGGTCGACGCGCAAAGCAAGCAGATTCTCGGCGCGGCGATCCACGGCATTGAAGGCGACGAAGCGATTCACACGTTCATCGACATCATGACGGCGGGCGCGCCGTATCCGACCTTGCAGTACGCGATGCATATTCATCCGACCATCAGCGAACTGGTGCCGACCTTGCTCGATGGACTCAAGCCGATGAAGTGAGCGGCGAATGTGATTGACGACCACGATTGATGAAAACCAGCAGCGAGCACAGGCGATGAAACGCGCAATCAGCAGCGGCAATCTGTTCGATCACGGTGCGCCGGCGGACGCCGATGAGCAAGTCGACGCGCTCGTGGAGCAAGGCGGCGTGAGCATCGAGCGGATTGTTTCGAGGGGGCAGGCCAGCCCGCCGGGCTTCTGGTACGACAGCCCGCGCGCCGAATGGGTCGCGCTGCTGAGCGGCGCGGCGACGCTCGAATTCGAGGGCGACCCGCGGCCGCATCCAATGAAGCCCGGCGACCACGTGCTGATCGAAGCACATTGCCGGCATCGGGTCGCATGGACGAGCGAGACGGAGCCGAGCGTGTGGCTCGCGGTGCATTACCCGGGCGGCGGCGCTGCGGATTGAACGTTGTTGCTTGCTTCGCATGTGCGCGTCGTCCGTCGAAGATCGACGCGCGTTCGCAAGCAGATCGAAAGCGCATCGACAAAGCGACGCCGCATCGCGGATAATCGGCGGCGGCGCGGGTCGTCTGCGGGACGCGGGCGAACTGTGCGCCCAACCGCATTCATCATCAGGAAACCGACCGATGGGCAAGGGACGCGTCGAAGCCTTCAGTGATGGCGTGATCGCCATCATCATCACGATCATGGTGCTCGAACTGAAGGTGCCGGAAGGCCACGATCTCGCCGCGCTGCGCCCCATGCTGCCGGTGTTCTGCGCGTACGTGCTGAGCTTCATCTACGTCGGCATCTACTGGAACAATCATCATCACATGTTCCATGCCGTGCAGCGGGTCAAAGGCGCGGTGTTGTGGGCCAATCTCCATCTGCTGTTCTGGTTGTCGCTGCTGCCGGCCGTCACGCATTGGATCGGCGAAAGCCATCTGGCCTCCTGGCCGACCGCGATGTACGGCGTCGTGCTGTTCATGTCGGCGATCGCCTATTTCATTCTGACGCGCGTGCTGATTCGCGAGCATGGCGGGGACTCGACGCTGGCCAAAGCGGTCGGCAGCGACTTCAAGGGCAAAGTGTCGGTGGTGATCTATCTGGCGGGCGTAGCGCTTGCATTCATTGTGCCGTGGGGCTCGGTGGCGCTCTATACGCTTGCCGCGGCGTGGTGGCTGGTGCCCGACCGGCGCATCGAACACGTGCTGGAAGCGTAAGCGTGTTGCTGGCGCTCAAGCTCGCGCTGGTGCCGGCGTTTCTCGCCGCGCTGACGGTGGCCGGGCGCGTCTGGGGGCCGTCGGTGGCGGGATGGCTGGCGGGGCTGCCGGTCGTCGCCGGGCCGATTGTCTTGCTGCTCGCACTGGAGCGCGGCCCGGCATTCGCGGCACAGGCATCGGCGGCCTCGATCGCGGCGATCGCCGCGTCGGAAGCGTTCAACTTTGCGTATGCGTGGACCTGCCGGCGCTTTGCGTGGCCGCTTGCGTTGGCCGGCGGGATGGCGGGGTGGGTCGGCGTGGCGATGTTGCTCACGCATCTGGCAAGTGGGCTCGTGTGGGCCGTGGCGGTGGCATGCGTGGCCGTTGCGATTTCACAAAGCGGCTTGCCGCGCGCGTCGGGGCGTGTGCCGGCCGCGCGTGTCGGGCTCAGCGATCTCGCCGTGCGCATGCTCGCCGGAGCGCTACTGACGGTCGCGGTCACGACGTTATCCGCATCGATGGGCGCGACCTGGAGCGGATTGCTGTCGGTGTTTCCGTTGCTCGGCATCGTGCTCGCGGTGTCGGCGCAGCGAGCGCACGGCGCGGACTTCGTCGCGTTGCTGATGCGCGGGATGGTGATCGGCCGCGGCTCGTTCACTGCGTTCTTCGCGGTGAGCGCGACGATGCTGCCGCACTACGGCGTGTGGCTGAGCTTTGTGTGTGCGGCGGTGGTGTCGGTCGCCGTGCAGGGCGCGAGCAAGCGAATGCTCGCTGCGAAGCGGCCGGTTGAGGCTTTGTCCCGTGAGCTTGCTGAGCGGCAGTCGGCGGATTAAAGGCGTGAACTGCCGAGCCGCTGCGGATGCGTTGCAGGCGCGAAATTGTCGAACCGCGATCGGTGGATTGCCAGTGTTAATTTGGCAGACCGCCACAGGTGGATCGCAGGCGCGAGCTCGAACAAACCATTGTGAACAGACCGGAGCCGTTTCGCCAATACTTGCCTCATGACTTCCCGCACAAAAAGCTCCACCTCCACCCGCATCGGCCTGATCTCCGACACGCACAACCTCGTGCGTCCCGAAGCGTTGCACTATCTCGCCGGCTGCGACGCGATCATCCACGCGGGCGACATCTGCAATCCGGCGGTGCTCGAGGCGCTCGTGAAGATTGCGCCCGTCACGGCGGTGCGCGGCAACAACGACATCGGCGACTGGGCCGCATCGCTGCCGGCGCACGCCAAACTCACCGTCCAGCAGGTGACGATCCTCGTCGTGCACGACATCGCCGATGTGGGCGCCGATCCGCGCAGCGAGGGCATCGGCGTGGTGATCACCGGCCACTCGCACAAGCCGTCGGTCAGCGAGCGCGACGGCGTGCTGTTCGTCAATCCCGGCAGCGCCGGCCCACGGCGTTTCAAGCTGCCGGTTTCGGCCGGCATGTTGATCGTCGAAGGCGCGCGCGCAACGGCGGCATTCGATTCGCTGCTGACATAAAAAAACGGGCCGGCAAATCCGCCGACCCGTTGTGTGCACGCTAGTTCTTAACCACAGCGCTATTGCGCAACTCACTATCACGCACGCGCTGTCGCCGCTGCTGCGTAACCTTCGTCCATCTCCGCGGCTTCACGCTCGCCGCGCAGCACCGCATGCGCCTCCGCGCGCGTCGCCACGCACGGGCCCGAGCCGAGCAGCGGCTTGCGGGCCGTTTCGCGCAGCGCGATCACCGACACGATCCCGATCAGCGACGCACCCATCAGGTAGTACGCGGGCATCATCAGATTGCCGGTGCTGTCGACGAGCCATGCGGCGACGAGCGGTGTCGTACCGCCGAACAGCGACACCGAAATGTTGAAGCCGATTGCGAGCGCGCCGTAGCGGATTTTCGTCGGGAACAGCGCCGGTAGCGCCGACGGCATCACGCCGGTAAAGCATGACAGCAGCACGCCGAGAATCATCAGCCCGCCGAACACCGGCAGCACCGTGCCCATGCGGATCAGCAGCAGCGCGGGAATCGACAGCGCGAACAGACCCACGCAACCGAACAGCATCACCGGCTTGCGGCCGATCGTGTCGGACAGGCGGCCGGCGACGAGCGTCATCGGCATCATCAGCACCATCACGAGCAGCACGAGGAACAGACCGTGCGTTTCGTTGAAGTGCAGCGTGGCCGACAGATAGCTCGGCAGATACGACAGCGCCATGTAATCGGTCACGTTGAAGATCAGCACGAGGCCGACGCACAGCAGAAGCGGCTTCCATTGCTGCGCGAGCAACTCGCGGAACGATTGCTTCGGCAGCACCTTGTCTTCGGCTTCGCGTTGCTCGGCCTGCTTCTTGAACGCGGGCGTTTCCTCGAGCTTCATCCGGATGTACAGACCCACCAGACCTAGCGGACCCGCGATCAGGAACGGCACGCGCCAGCCCCACGACAGCAGCGCCTCGTTCGACAGCGCCGCGGTCAGCACGGCGACCGTCCCCGCGCCGAGCACGTAGCCGATCAGCGTGCCGAATTCGAGGAAGCTGCCCATGAAGCCGCGCCGTTTGTCCGTCGAGAATTCAGCGATAAAGGTGGCGGCGCCGCCGTATTCGCCACCGGTCGAGAAGCCTTGCACCAGACGTGCGACCAGCAACAGCACCGGCGCGAAAATGCCGATCGTCGCGTAGCTCGGAATCAGGCCGATTGCGAAGGTGCCGAGCGCCATCATGATCATGGTCATCGCCAGCACGCGCTGACGGCCGATGCGGTCGCCCAGCGGCCCGAACACCATGCCGCCGACCGGCCGTACGAGGAACGCCGCGGCGAACGTGCCGAAGGTGGCGATCAACTGGGCGGACGGACTCGACGACGGGAAGAACACTTTGCCGAGCGTGACGGCGATGTAGCTGTACACGCCGAAATCGAACCATTCCATTGCGTTGCCGAGCGCCATCGCGCCGACGGCCCGCTTGAGAAGAGATTTGTCGACGATGGTGATGTCGTCGAGAGAGAGGCGTTGTTCTTCTTTGTGGTGTCGCCAGAAGCCGTTGCTGGAAGCGGTCAAGGTGAAAACTCCGATGACTGCGACGAAACTCATGATGCGCATGAACGTTCCGCCACGGTTGCTGGGGAGTGCGGTTTCGCGAGCACGGCAATGGCGTCTTCCTCGCCGCAAAAAGCGAAGAAGCGGGGCGCGAAAAACGAAACGCCCGTGCCTCGCGGATGATTCGCGAAAAACACTCGTCTAGATTGTGCTGACTGTTGCGCCTGCGTGGCCGTGGAAGGGGGGCAGGTGCATGAGGACAACTGGGTGGCTGGAAGCTGGCCCAGGCGCCGCTGGAAGGCTCGAAACGAAAAAGGCCGGTGCTTTATTCGCCGCTTGGGAAACGCTGGGAAACCTCAGGCGGGGAAACGACCGACAAGCCTTCTTGTATAAAAACTGTTCTATTCAGCACGGCGCGCGCATGACGGGCCACATTGAAAAGAAATGTGAATGAAGGTGAAATGCTGTTGGAACGGTGCACATGATAGCACGATGACAGAGGATCGTGCAAACCTGCATTCGCCGGGTGTCCGAGCCATGGCGCTCGATCCCTTGCGGGGCGGGGGATTGGCGCCGATTGTGGCGGTCGGCGGAGCGGGTAAAAAAAATCCGCGCACGCGGCGCGGATTTTTAGCTCAGGCTAGCGCGGCAAACACGAAAACGCTCACTCAGCCGAAGGCGGCACGTAACCCTGCGCCGTGTCCGCGCCTTCGCCGAAGAAGAACTTTTCGGTCTGTTTCATCAGATATTGACGCGCGCGCGGATCGGCCATGTTCAGGCGGTTTTCGTTGATCAGCATGGTCTGCTGTTTCAGCCAGGCCTGCCAGGCTTCCTTCGAGATGCTTTCGTAGATCCGCTTGCCGAGTTCGCCCGGCAGCGGCGGGAAATCGAGACCTTCGGCTTCCTTGCCGAGCTTCGCGCATTGAACCATACGAGTCATGCTGTGCTTCTCCTGTAATCGAATGTGGGGCGGGCAGGCGCTTTATATGGGGCCGCTCAGAGCTGTTTCATCAGCACGAGCGACTTGCGCTGCCAGTTATAGAGTCTGCGGCGGTCTTCAGGCAGGTCGTCGACCGTGACCTTGACGAAGCCGCGCTTGAGGAACCAGTGTTCCGTGCGCGTGGTGAGCACGAAAATGCGCGTGAGGCCGCGTGCCCGCGCGCGTTGCTCGATGCGCTTCAACAGCCGCTCGCCGTCGCCGGTGCCTTGCGCTTCGGGCGCGACCGTCAGGCAAGCCATTTCGCCGATGCGCTCTTGCGTATACGGATACAGCGCCGCGCAGCCGAACAGCACGCCATCGTGCTCGATCACCGAGAAATGGTCGATGTCGCGTTCGATCTGGTGACGGCCGCGCCGCACCAGCGTGCCGTCCGATTCCAGCGGTTCGATCAGCGCGAGAATGCCGCCGACGTCGTCCGGCGTGGCTTCGCGCAGGCTTTCGAGGTTCTCGTACGAGATCATCGTGCCCACGCCGTCGTGCAGGAACAGTTCGAGCAGCAGGCTGCCGTCGAGCGCGTAGGGGATGATGTGCGCGCGCGCCACGCCGCCGCGGCAGGCGCGGATCGAATGCTTCAGGTAAAAGCCGGCGTCGCCGGTGACTTCGCCGCTTTCATGCAGCTTGTAGGCGTCGTCGAGCGACAGTTCGCGCACCAGTTCGGGACCTTCCTCGCCGGCTTGCATCAGGCCCGGCGTTTCTGTCAGGAACACGATCTTGTCGGCGCGCAGCGCGATCGCGGCGGCCGAGGCGACGTCTTCCATCGCCAGATTGAAGGCTTCGCCGGTGGGCGAGAAGCCGAGCGGCGAGAGCAGCACCAGCTTGCGGCTCGCGAGCGAATGGCGGATCGAATCCGCGTCGATCTTGCGCACCACACCGGTGTGGGCGAAATCGACGCCGTCCAGAATGCCGACCGGCCGCGCCGTCACGAAGTTGCCCGACACCACGCTGATGTGCGCGTGCGCCATCGGCGTGTTCGGCAAGCCCTGGCTGATCGCGGCTTCGATATCCAGACGCACTTCGCCGGCGGCTTCTTTCGCCGATTCCAGCGCGCGCGCATCGGTAATGCGCATGCCGTGCGAAAATTCAGATTCCACTCCGTGCAAACTCATCTGCTCTTCGACCTGCGGTCGCGAGCCGTGCACCAGAACGATCTGGATGCCCATCGCCTGCAGCAGCGCGATATCGGACACGAGCGCATTCAGGAGCCCCTGATGCACCACCTCGCCACCGAAACCGACGACGAACGTCTTGTTTCGGAACGCGTGGATATAAGGGGCGACTGAGCGCATCCAGTCGACGAATTGCGCATGCTGTGCGAGGTTTTCCGTTGCTCCGGCGGGGGCCGGAGCGCTCGCGGGCGCGGGGACGAGGTCGGTTTGGGAATTCATGCCGGGGATTATAATGCGCCCCCATGTCGAATGTACCCAAAAGTCCCGCTGCGGCGAACGAGAATGCGGCGCCGGCCGCCGATCAGGTGAACTCCGGCGACGCGAAGCGTAGCGATGCGCAGGATGCCGATCGCAACACGCCGAACACGGCGCGTGAGCCGCGGCGTGCCGCGGAAGGCGCGCAGGCGTCGGCGCAGAAAAGTAATCCGCCGCGTGAGGCGCGCCGCGAAGCGGGTGCGCAGACGGCGAATCAGCCCAAGCGCGGCGATGGCCGTGCGAACCAGCCGAGCCGCACATCGGCGCAGGGCGTTCAGCCACGCCGTGAAACGGGCGCACCTGCGCAGAAATCGCCGCAAGCGAACGACACCGAGCTCAGCCAGCGCCGCGAGCCGCGTCCGCCGCGCGCGCAGCGTGTCGTCGAGCCGAACCCGATTCCCCCCATCACGTTTCCTGAAGCGCTGCCGGTGTCCGGCCGTCGCGAAGAGATCGCGCGTGCCATCTCGCAGAATCAGGTCGTGATCGTCTGCGGCGAGACCGGCTCCGGCAAAACCACCCAATTGCCCAAAATCTGTCTCGCGCTGGGGCGCGGCCTGGGCGCAGGCGGCGCCGGTCTGATCGGCCACACGCAGCCGCGCCGGATCGCGGCGTCGGCGACGGGCCGCCGCATTGCCGAGGAACTCGGCACGCCGTTCGGCGAAGTGGTCGGCTATAAGGTGCGCTTCACGGACAACCTGTCGCCCGGCGCGTCGGTCAAGCTGATGACCGACGGCATTCTGCTCGCCGAGACGCAGACCGATCCGCTGCTCAAGGCGTACGACACGCTGATCATCGACGAAGCGCACGAGCGCAGCCTGAACATCGATTTTCTGCTCGGCTATCTGAAGGAAATCCTCGCCAGGCGCCCCGATCTGAAGCTGATCGTGACCTCGGCGACGATCGACGCCGACCGCTTCGCGCGCCACTTCGGCAGCGAGGAAAAGCCTGCGCCAGTGATCGAAGTGAGCGGGCGTCTGTATCCGGTCGAAGTGCGCTACCGGCCGGTCGCGGAAGACAGCCCGGCGGTGAAGGCGGCGGAAGGCGCTTCGTCTTCGTCGTCATCGTCACGTGAATCGCGTGACAGGCCGAAAACCCAGCGCGAGACAGACCGCGACCTGATGGAAGCGATCGTCGACGCCGTCGACGAACTCTGCCGCGAAGGCCCCGGCGACGTGCTGGTGTTCCTGCCCGGCGAGCGTGAGATTCGCGACGCCGCCGAGGCGCTGCGCAAGCACCATCCGCCGCACACCGAAATTCTGCCGCTGTTCGCGCGCCTCTCCGCCGCCGAACAGGAGCGCGTGTTCCGCACCTCGAACGCGCGCCGCATCGTGCTCGCGACCAACGTCGCGGAAACCTCGCTGACGGTGCCGGGCATTCGCTATGTGGTCGACACCGGCCTCGCGCGCGTGAAGCGCTACTCGTACCGCAACAAGGTCGAGCAGCTGCAGGTCGAGTCGATTTCGCAGGCCGCCGCCAATCAGCGGGCAGGGCGCTGCGGCCGCGTGGCCGACGGCATCTGCATTCGTCTGTACGAGGAAAGCGATTATCAGGGCCGCGTGCGCTTCACCGATCCGGAGATTCTGCGTTCGTCGCTGGCGTCGGTGATTTTGCGGATGAAGTCGCTGCACCTGACGGCGATAGAAACCTTCCCATTCATCGAGCCGCCGCCGGGCCGCGCGATCGCCGACGGTTATCAACTGCTCAACGAACTCGGCGCCGTCGACGACGACAACGAGCTCACGCCGCTTGGCCGCGAACTCGCGCGCTTGCCGCTCGATCCGCGCGTCGGCCGGATGATTCTGGCCGCGCGCGATCAGCAGGCGTTGAAGGAAGTGCTGATCATCGCGAGCGCATTGTCGGTGCAAGACCCGCGCGACCGGCCGATCGAGGCGCAGGAGCAAGCCGACCAGGCGCATCGCCGGTTCGCCGACGAACGCTCCGAATTCCTGCAGTGGCTGAAAATCTGGAACTGGTTCGAAGAAGCGATCGCGCACAAGAAGTCGAACAGGCAGTTGCAGGACGAGTGCCGCAAGAACTTCCTGTCGCAATTGCGCCTGCGAGAATGGCGCGACGTGCATTCGCAACTGCTGACGGTGGTGCGCGAGCACGGCTGGCGTCTGAACGAAGCGGAGGCAACCTTCGAGCAGATCCACCTCGCGCTGCTGACAGGGCTGCTCGGCAACATCGGCCTGAAAGCCGACGACGAACCGTATTACCTCGGCGCGCGCGGCATCAAGTTCTACTTGTGGCCGGGCTCGGCGCTGGTGAAGAAGGCGGGCAAGTGGGCGATGGCGGCCGAACTGGTCGAGACGAGCCGCCTGTACGCGCGCTGCATCGCGAAGATCGAGCCCGAGTGGATCGAGAAGATCGGCGCGCATTTGCTGAAGAAATCGCTCTCCGAGCCGCATTGGGAGAAGCGCGCGGCGCAGGTGTCGGCGTTCGAGCGCGCGGTGCTGTACGGGCTGCCGATTTATCACCGGCGGCGCGTGAGCTTCGGCAAACAGGATCCGGCGCGCGCACGGGAGTTGTTCATTCGCGGCGCGCTGGTCGAAGGCGAGTTCGATACGAAGCTCGCGTTCTTCGCGCACAACCGCAAGTTGCTCGCCGATATCGAGCAACTGGAGCACAAGTCGCGCCGTCAAGACGTGCTGGTCGACGACGAACTGATTTTCGCCTTCTACGACCAGGCGTTGCCGAAAGGCATTCACACCGGCGCGTCGTTCGAGCGCTGGTATCGCGACGAGGTGAAAAAGAGCGGCCAGCCGGAAGACAAGCTGCGCCTGCTGCATCTGTCGCGCGACGATTTGATGCGGCATGAAGCCGCCGGCGTGACAACCGATCTGTTCCCGAAACGGATGACGATGGCGGGCGTCGAGATGACGCTCACCTATCACTTCGAGCCGGGCTCGCCGCGCGACGGCGTGACACTCGCGGTGCCGCTGTACGCGCTGAACCAGGTCGACGCGCGGCGCTGCGAGTGGCTCGTGCCGGGCATGCTGAAGGAGAAGACGCAACTGTTGCTGAAATCCTTGCCGCAGAAGCTGCGCCGTCATTGCGTGCCGGTGCCGGAGTACGCGGCGGGTTTCGTCGAACGGCATGGCGGACCGCGTTTCGGCGCGGGCGGTTTGCTCGAGTTGCTGATCGCGGATATTCGTGAGCAGACCCAGGTCGCGATGAAACAGTCGGACTTCAAGCTGGAGACGCTGCCGCCGCATCTGTTCATGAACTTCAAGGTTATCGACGAACATGGGCGGCAACTGGCGATGGGCCGCAATCTGTCGCAACTGCGCGCGGAACTCGGCGGGCAGGCGCAGCAACATTTCCAGAAGATTGCGTCGAGCGCGGCGGGGGCGGCGTTGGCGGGGGCGGGCGGTGGGAGTGTCGCCGGCGGTTCGCCGGCAGCCGGTTCTGCAGGGGCCGCCGGTTCGCCCGGCGGCGGTGCGCAGCGAGGCAAGGGCGCGGTGGCGTCCGGTCCACAAACCACGCAACAGAACGGCGCGCAGGGCACCGCGCTATACGAGAAACTGACAACGTGGAATTTCGGCAAGCTCCCCGAGTTGCTCGAAATTCGCCGTGGCGGGCAGACGTTGTTCGGCTACCCGGCGCTGGTGGATCGCGGCACGCACTGCGACGTCGAAGTGTTCGATTCGCCGGACGAAGCCGCGCGGATTCATCGCGCGGGATTGCGGCGCCTGTTCGCGTTGCAGTTGAAGGAGCCGATCAAGTATCTGGAAAAGAATCTGCCGGGCTTGCGCGAAATGGCGATGCAGTTCATGCCGCGCGGCACCCAGGAAGAGTTGCGCGATCAGCTGATCGACACCGCGCTCGACCGCGCCTGTCTGCAAGAGCCGCTGCCCGACGACGACCTCAGTTTCCATACGCGCCGCGACGAGGGCCGCAGCCGCCTGACCTTATTGGCTCAGGAAATCTCGCGGCTGGTGGGGCAGATACTCAGCGAATACGCGAGCGTGACGAAGAAGCTGGTGCAGGCGAAGTCGTTCACGGCAGCACATGCCGACATGCAGAATCAGCTCGATGGTCTGATCGGCAAGCGCTTCGTGGTCGATACGCCGTATCCTCAGTTGGCGCACTTTCCGCGCTATCTGAAAGGGATCGCGCTGCGCGTCGACAAGCTGAAGGCCGACCCCGCGCGCGACGCCCGGCAGTTCGCCGAGTTTCAGCCGCTGTTGCAGAACTATCAGCGCGCGGCGGCGCAGCGCGGCGGCGTGCTGGACCCGCGTCTGTCGGAGTTCCGCTGGCTGCTGGAGGAGTTGCGGATTTCGCTGTTCGCGCAGGAATTGCGCACGCCGATGCCGGTTTCGGTGAAGCGTCTGTACAAGGTGTGGGAGTCGATGCAGCGCTGAGTGGGGCGCGGCCGCTTCGTGCGGGCGGCCTGCTTGTGTGCCGCCATGCTTTTGCCTTGCACAAAAAACGCGCGATGCCGCTCCTTTTGAGAACGACATCGCGCGAAAAGGATACGGGTATTGGCGTACCCGCACCCGCTCGTTGTTGCTGAGGCAACGATACTCAACCCGTCGCGACGACCGGCTCAGTGCGAGCCGGTCCCGTGAATCCGGCTTACCAGTGCATGCCGGCGCCGACTGACGCGCCGAACTGGCCGCGCGAGTCGGTCGTGCCTTGCACCTTGTAGACCCACTTGCCCGTTTCCGACAGTTGCGACACGCCGATGGCCAAGGCCGACTGGCCGGCATAAGTGCCGCCGGCCATCGCGACCATGCCGCGACCCGGCAAGACCGCCTGCGGCAAGCCGGCCATCGCCATGGCAGACGCGGTGCCGCCGTATCCATCCCGGCGGGCTGAGCGGATCTGGTCGTCGGTATAGCTGTTCGCCTGGCTGACCGCGCCGCTCACGCTCTGCTGCAACTGATTGACGTTGACGGCGTCGGTGCCTTGCACGCCGGCTGCGACGTTGGTGATCTGGCGCTCCTGACCGGCCGCGCCGACCGATACCGTATTCGCCCGGTCCGCGACCGAACCTTGGCCCAATGCGACCGAGTTGTCGGCGCTCGCGTTGGCTGCCGCGCCGAGGGCGGTGGCGTTGTTGCCGCTCGCGATTGAGTTCGCGCCGAGGGCCACCGCATTGGCGCCCGTGGCCAGTGCGTTCGCGCCCGAAGCCACCGAGTGCGTGCCCGACGACACCGCGCCTTCGGTATCGCGATCGCCTTCCGCGCTAAAGAAAGGATTGGCAGCGTTGACGACGACGTTATTGACGGCGCTGCTGATGGCCGCATTCAACTGGCTGACGTTGACCGCGTCGGCGGCGTCCACGCCGTCGGCGACGTTGTGGATGACCGTGCCTCCGGTTGACGCATCCCCGCCGAGCGTGACGCTGTTTTTGTTGGCTGTGCCGTCGGCGTTCTGGTCGTACATGACGGCGCCGTCGAGCTTCGCCGCGGTGGCGGCGCCCTGGTCGCTCACCGCTTTCAACTGGGCGACGTTGAC
>DASPZL010000205.1:0-12411 GCA_035636295.1 Paraburkholderia sp. | reverse complement strand
GCGGCACTGCGGCGAGTGGAACAGCGTGATCGTGCGGTCTGTGGTCATGGATTGAGCCTTTCGAATGGATGCGCTTTGGAAAACCGGAAGTGGGGCTTCGCCGGGCGTATCCATCGTAAGCGTCCATACCTGTCAGTTCGTGTCAGGTATGGCTACACTTGTCCGCATGAGAGCCAGCCGCCTTCTTTCCATCCTGATGACGCTGCAGGCGCGCGGCAGGGTCACCGCCCAGTCCCTCGCCGACGAATGCGCGGTCTCGTTGCGCACCATCTATCGCGACATAGACGCCCTTAGCGCCGCCGGCGTCCCCGTGCATAGCGAGCGTGGCGCGGAAGGCGGCTACCGGCTGCTGGACGGCTACAGGACACGGCTGAACGGTTTATCGTCGCAGGAAGCGGAGGCGCTGTTTCTGTCCGGCTTGCCGGGACCGGTGCAGGCACTCGGGCTCGGTGCGGTGATGGCTGGCGCGCAGACCAAGCTGCTTGCCGCGCTGCCTGTCGAATTGCGCTCCACCGCGGAGCGTATGCGTTCACGTTTTCATCTCGACGCGCCGACGTGGTTTGCCGACGCGGATCAACCCGCGCATCTGCCGTTGATCGCGCGTGCGGTTTGGGAGCAGCATCCGCTGCAGATTCGCTATCAGAGCTGGAAAACTGAGAAATTTCGCCGGATTGAACCGCTCGGTATCGTGCTGAAAGGCGGGGCGTGGTACGTGGTCGGGCGCGTGGGTCTGGATATTCGTATCTATCGCATTTCGCGCATTCTCGAATTGACCCTGCTCGATGAAACGTTCGAGCGGCCGCCCGCGTTCGAGCTTGCCACGTACTGGCAGGACAGCACGCAGCGGCTATCCGAGGAGATGCATGCGAGCGAAGCAACGCTGCGGCTGTCGCCGTGGGGCATGCAGATGCTGGAAGCTTTCACGTCGCCGTTCGCGCGCTCAGCCGCCAAAATCGGCGAGCCCGATCCCACCGACGGCTGGCGCGCCGTGACGTTGCCGGTCGGCTCGGTGAGGCAGGCCTGCGCGGAATTGTTGCGCTTCGGCGCCGAAGCCGAGGTGCTGGCGCCACCGGAGTTGCGCGCGCGCATGTCGGAGGTGGCGGCAGCGCTGAATCGCCGCTACGCGCGGTGAAGGCGTAGGTTCATCGATCGCGGAAGCGCTCATAAACCGTGTCGGACCGACGATACGGCGAAACGCCGGTAATTCGATGATTGTGCCGCTCAGCATTGCAACTGACGGCTCGCGATTGAGAGAGACGAAAACACGTTCCACAAGCCGGCGGGCGCATTTCTCGCCCGCTCAACGACGATTGCGTCCAGAGGCTAAGGCAGTGAAAGTGAATGCGCCTGGATTCCGTTCGGCTATTATTCCTAAGACGAATTTCGTCTGTTCGGTGCCTCTTTTTGGGGCAGGGCTATAATGCGCGCATTCTTTTCCTCCCGTCTTCCGTTATGAACCGGTTACTTTGCCTGATCGTGCTTTCGCTCGGCCTGATGCAAACCGCCATGGCCGACGACAACACCGATCGCATGTCCGCGTATCTCACGCAAAAATTCGGTCTGGCAAAGGAAAAGGCGCAAAAAATCTCCGACGCGGTGCAATCCGCCGCTTCCAAATATTCACTGCCGCCGGCATTGTTGCTGGCGATCATCTCGATCGAGTCCCGCTTCAAGGAAAAAGCCAAGGGCGCCAACGGTGCAACCGGGCTGATGCAGGTGGTGCCGGGCGCTCATCGCGGGATGCTGAGGAACGTCAAGGACCTCACCGAGCCGATCACGAATATCGAAGTAGGCTCGGCAATCCTGTACGGCTACATGCGCTCGGCCAACGGCGACATGAACGCGGCGCTCAAGAGCTACGGCGGATCGAAGGCGTATGCGCAAAAGGTGAGCTTGCGGGTCCAGGACTTCGCCGCGGTGACTCCTCAACAAGACGCCGCCCAGCGTGCAGACACGCGAGCCGCGATATGCGAGGCTCGCCCGGCCGACCGCTGTGCGGTGCCGGGCAACTGGGCCAACGCCTTTACCGTACCCGCCGTCGATGCCGTCGGGATGAACGGCGTGGCCCTGCCGTCGGCCGGATTGCCAGCGGCGTCGAACTGAGCGACAGCTCGCTCTTCCTTTTTTCTACGTTGCCGCGGCACCCTGCGGGAGTCGTCCGTCACGCCGTGTAAGGCGGCGCGCTGCGCGCCTTTTACGCACAGCTGGCAAGCGCTCTACAATGCATTCCCATTCGCGTTCTCGCAGCGCCCCTTCAGATCGACCATGTTGACCTCGTTTTCCAAAGCCACCACCGCCACCCTGCTCGGCTTGCTGACGCTTGCCGCTTGCAGCAGCGCCCCGCAGCCGAAATTCCAGCAGGAATTGTTCGAAACGGGCGCGAGCCCGTACGCACGCAATTTCAATTCGAACACCACCGATACCTGCGAAGCCGCGCGCCGCGCGCTGTTGAGCCAAGGCTATCTGACGACAATGACGCGCACCGATACCGTCGACGGAACCAAGAACTTCCAGCCGACGGGCGATACCCACGTCGTCGTCGAATTTCATGTGGTTTGCACGCCGGGAGAGGAGGCGAGCGATACGAGCATCGTCTATGTGAATGCCGTGCAGAACGGCTTTGCGCTGAAGAAAAGCGACACGTCGGCGAGTGTCGGACTGAGCGTGCTCGGTTCGTTGTCGCTGCCGATTCGCTCTAACAGCGACGCGATGGTCAAGATTTCAAGCGAGACCATTCCGTCGGGCAAGTTTTACGATCGCTTTTTCGGGCTCGTCGATCACTATCTGCAAACCGTGGTGCGCACGCAGCCGGTGCCGAACAACCGCATCGAGAGCCGTCTGCTGCCGATTCCGGTCGAAGCGGCGGCTCCCGCGCCGATTCCGGCGATGCCCGATGCAATCGGTAAGGCCGCTTCCGTGCAACCTGCGAGCGGAACGGACGTAGTGCCGTGAGGCATCTTTCATCCACTCCCTTTCGGGCTGATCGAAGCCTGATCAGCCTTCAATCTCATCGCGCAGCAGTACTTATCCTAGGTCTTTTACTTCATACGTATACATACGTAGTAATAGTTAACAAGGGCTAACCCCTTCTGTGGACAACTCCCAAATGTTCCATCGCATCAACGTCATACGAAATCGATAACCCTGCAGAACCTTCCTGTAGAAAAAATACAGGACCGGGATAACTTTGCACACGCTGGCTTGCCGAGCCGCTTTATCAAGATTTCACACACAGGCTGTTCCATGCGCTGTCCCGAAGTTATTCATAGGCAATTGTGGATAACTGGCATTTCGGACCCATATTTATTGCAGGTAGCGGCGCATCTTTTCCGGGCGCCCAGCGCTCGGCAACGCACAGACCGCGATGGGGCGGCCGCGCACATTGAACTTGGGACGGTACGAAGATTGCGTCTCTCTTTCTGCAAGCGCAACCGTTGCTATTTAGTCAAAACCATTTCAGCAACGCCCGATTCAGGCATAGAGTTAAAGTGTTTTATGAGGTTATTGGTGCAGTGCGGGGGTGTGTAATGAAACGCAGAACAGCAAGACAGTTGGTTCGTCTTCTCTCGGATATCCGGCATGCCACGCATTGCAGTACGCTGCGCGCGGCAGCCACCAATCGGACGATGGCCCTTGCATCCGCCGAACGTGAAGCGGATGCCGCCAACGCCGCGGAAAGCGACGAAAGCGCCGAAACCGCGCGCGACGTCCATCTGGACAAGCCGGCCCGGAGCGGATCATGAGAGCCGCGAGCGAACAATCGCTGCGTTTTCTGGTTGAGAAATGGCTCGCGCCGGGACCTTCGGCTCCGGTCCACGTCACCGAATTCAGCCGCACGCGGCTGGGCGGCCGGCGTTATGTGCGCGTCGAGACATCCGCCGAGGCCGGCTCGCGCGGGTTGTTTTTCTTTCGTCACGACGACGGCTGCTGGTGCGTGTTTCCGCCAACCGCGGATGCGCCAAGGTTTTTTGCGCATCCGCGCGCTGCGTAGCTTGCGGTTGGACGCGGGGCGACAGATCCAATAACGCGGTCGCCCGGACAGTTACGCGCGAATCACATTCCTCAGATAGGCGTCCAGCGCGGCAACTTCGCCCTGTGGCCGCTTGTAGTCAACCGGGCTTTGCACATTAGCCAGCGACGCTTCGATAAAACGGTGGATCGCCGGCCGGCGTGGACCGTATTCCGCTTCGCCAGCACGCATTTTTTCACTTCGAGCAGCGCGTTGATTTCGGCGAGCAAAACCGGATCGTCGACCGTTCCCGCGACGAGATCCGCAACGCGCATCGGTGGCATGCCGCGTCCCTCATCGATCCATTGGACGGCAAGCAGAGGCCGCAGCACGTACAGATACTTCTTGTAGCGCATGGCTTCGTCCTGCAGATAACCGCTCGCTCGCGCGCGCGTCGCCGGATTGCCCGAGCCGGACGCACGCTTCGCACGCATCGCACATCAAGCGACTCGCGCGATAATCGCGCAACGGCCATGCAATTCACGACACGACTCACTCACCGAGCCGGCCGATTTCCAGGCACATGCAATGGACGACAAAGACTGGATCGCCGGCGCCGCGAAAGCGTTGGCGATCATCGAAGCATTCGACGAAGAACATGCGCGCATGACGCCGACCATGGTGGCCGCGCGCGCGGGTCTGTCGCGCACGGCGGCGCGCCGCTATCTGCTGACGTTGCGCGAGCTCGGTTACGTCGACACCGACGGCAAGCTGTTCTGGCTTGCGCCGCGTGTCTTGCGGCTCGGCCAGTCGTACCTGGATTCGGCGCGCTTGCCGCGCACCGTGCAGCCGTTTCTTCAGCGCATCACCGCGACCGTTCAGGAAACCGCGCTGGTCGCGATTCTCGATGAACACGATGTGGTCTACGTCGCGCGCAATGGCGTGAACCGGGCGATGGCGGTGGGCTTCGTACTCGGCTCGCGGGCGCCCGCGCCGTTGTCGTCGGCGGGGTTGGTGCTGCTGGCGTTTCAGGCGCCGGAGAGCATCGCGCAGTGGCTCGCGTCCTATCCGATCAAGGTGTTCACGCCGCATACCTATTCGACTATCGAGCGATTGCGCGAAGTGCTCGGCGAAATTCGCCGCAATGGCTACGTGGTCACCGATCAGCAACTGGAACTGGGCGTGCGCGGTGTCGCGGTGCCCTTGCGTGACCGGCATGGTTCGATGGTGGCGGCCATTAGCGTCAGCATGCCGATCGGCGAGGAATCGGCGAATGCCGCGCTGCATCGCGTATTGCCGACCTTGCAGGAAACCGCCAGCCTGCTGCGCAATCTGGTCTGACGGCGGCTAGGTAATCCCCCTAATACGGGGTTCTTATCGAGTGAAAGCATACCGAAAGCAAGCTGTCTCCCGGAAAATACATATCGAGTTTTGCGCATGACAAACCGCCTACGCTGGGTAATACTCTCCCGCGGGGAGCGGCAAGGGGCTTTAAGCCCTGTCTGCTTCACCGTGCAGCTAATTCATTCACATCGACTCAGTCGGCTAGGTTTGGGGAACAACACATGAAAAAAGTTATCGTCTCGCTCGCAGCAGCATCGATCGCACTGGTTTCCGTTCAAGCTTTCGCACAGGCATCGGACGCATCCGCACCGGCCGCTGCAGCCAGCGCGCCGAAGAAGCACCACATCAAGAAGCTGAAGTCGCACGGCAAGCGCGCTCCGGTTGCGGCGGCAGCTTCGGCAGCCGGCACGAACGACAAGGGCACGCAAAACTAAGCTGACGCCCGGTTCGCCGCTCAGCGGCCACTGCCGGGCGGTTCGGATTAAAGCGTCGCCAGCAAAAAGGCCAGAGCTCGTGCTCTGGCCTTTTTGCATTGACGTGGCGGTTTTTGCGGGCTTTTTGCGGCCCCGATACTCGCGCGGCCTATTCCACGGCGCCTTGCATGACTCGAAAAGCGCGAGCCCGGCGCCCATCTCGGCTAAGCGCCGCCCGTCACCGCTCAGCCGGCGAGGCCGCGCTTGACGACTTCGTTCAGCAGCCCGGTCATGCCTTCGGGATGGGTGGCGGCGCGCTCTTTCAGTTCAGCGACCAGCTCGCCGTTCAGTTTGCACGCGAACGCAACCAGCCCCTGTGCCTGATCGAGCTTGCGCTGCTCGCGGCGATCGAGTTTCGGCTCGGCGGCCGCGGCTTTGCCGAAGCGGTCGGCGGTCGACAGCTTCATTGCGTTGTTCAGCTTGAGTGCCTTGTTCTTTTCAAGGTCGGTTTTTTTCATCGCCATACGGAAGGCCTCTGCCAGATAAGTAATCCCGCATTGTACGCACCGCGCCGGGCGTCGAGCGTGCAGCGGCGATTACGCGTTCAAAGGTGCGTACGAAGCGGCTATGCCTCACGCGGACGTATTCCGCGCACCAGCCACGCTGTCCATCAGCGCGCGCATTCGTTGCCAGTGCGTGCCTTCCCAGAACACGCGCCGGCACACATCGCACGTGACGAACTGGCTATGCCGTTCCAGCACGCCGTCGGGTGCGCGCGCGCCGACTTCTTCCTTGGCAATGCGCCGCAGCGGCGCATTGCACATCAGACATAGACGGAATGGCTGCGCGCTGCCCGCCAGATCGAGCCGTTCAAACACTTCGCGCAACTGCTCGTGCGGCCTCAGCGTACGAACGTAGCAGCCATGCGTGATGGTGCGGCGTTTCAACAGCTCGCGGTCGCGTGTCAGTACGATGCGCTGTTGTGCGACGGCGAGCGTCTCTATATCGGCGTCGGCGTAATGGTTGTCGAACAGCGTATCGAAGCCGGCAAGCCGTAACAGCGGTGCGAGACCGCCCAGATGCGCATCGGCGATGAAGCGCATCACGCGCAGCGGCCGTTCGCGCACGCGCAAAAGCGGCTGAATGTCGAGCGCTTCAAACTTCGGATAGACGGCGATGCGATCGCCGTCCGACAGTGGGTGTTCGAAACCGACCGACTCGCCGTTCACGAGAATCAGCTCGACCTCGGTATGCGGCACGCCGAGCGCCTCGATCATGTGCTTCGCGGTCGCGCCGCGTGCGCAGGCGTAGCTGAACGCGCGCCGGCGCAGCGGCCGGGCGAGAAAATCATTCAGTTCCTCATAGAAGCGGAATGTCGCGGTCACCATCGCAGCAGTATCGCACCGTGTTTCGCTGCGCGCTCTCCTGCACGTGTCGCATGGGTGTGCTTTACTTCCAGTTCTTTAGAAGACGGAGCGACAGATGGACATCGGTTTTATCGGTCTCGGCGAGATGGGCGCCGCGATGGTTGCAAACATTTTGAAAGCCGGGCATCAGGTGCGCGTGTGGAACCGCTCACCGGAGCGCGCGCAGCCGCTCGTCGACGCCGGCGCGAAAATCGTCGCGACGCCGGCCGAAGCGTTTGCGGGCGACGCCGTATTCTCGATGCTCGCCGACGATACCGCCTTGCGCGAAGTCGTGACCGCATCGCTGCTGGAACATGCGCCGCGCGGCCTGATCCACGTAAACATGGCGACGATTTCGGTGGCGCTGGCCGAGGAACTGGCGACGGCGCACGCATCGCGCGGCATCCACTACGTCGCCGCGCCGGTGTTGGGGAGGCCCGACGTCGCGGCGGCAGGCAAGCTGACGATCGTCGCCGGCGGCCCGGCCGAGTCGATCGACCAGGTCCAGCCCATCTTCGACGTGATCGGTCAGAAAACGTGGCGCATCGGTTCGCTGCCGCAGCAGGCGAACGTAATGAAGCTCGCCGCCAACTTCATGATCGGCGCGGCCGTCGAGACGCTCGGCGAAGCCGGCGCGCTGGTTACCGGCCACGGTCTCGCGATGCAGGATTTTCTCGACATCATCACGAGCGGCCTGTTTACGGGACCGGTGTATTCGGGCTACGGCAAGATGATCGCGGAGCAGCGTTACGAGCCGGCGCTGTTCAAGGCGCGCCTCGGGCTGAAGGACTTGCGTCTCGCGCTTGCCGCGGCCGATGCGGTGACAACGCCGCTGCCGATCGCAAGCGTAGTGCGCGACAGTCTGCTCGAAGCGGTTGCTCACGGCGACGGCGAGAAGGACTTCGCCGTGCTCGGCCAGGTGGCCGCGCGGCGGGCCGGGCGCTGAGCATGATTTTCGCGGACGCGGCTCCTCCTTGAGTCGCGGAGTTCGTCGCGCGGTGAGCCGCCTTGCGAGCTGCCGCGTGTCTTGTTGCATTTTCGCAACGTTGAGGGTCAACCCTTATTTGAATGTTGCGCCGCACCAAACCATTTGCTATAGTTTGCCTTGTCTCCTCCATGTCTCCTCTGATATGGATTCAGCCCGCCAACTTAGGCGGGCTTTTTTTTGCCCCGAATTTCCAACTTCGTCTATACAAAAGAAAAAGCCGGCTGGCCCTTGCACAAGGCCGCCGGCTTTGCCGCATCCGCGCTGAACTCAGAACTTGTACGAGACGGCCAGGAACGAAATGATCGGATCGGCCTTCAGGTCCGCCTTGGAGACACCCAGTTCCGTGCCGTCCGCCGCCTTGATGATGACCGACGAGGTCGTCTTCAGCGGAATGTACGTGACCGATGCCACGAGACCCCAATGCTCGGTGATGTTGTACGCCAGGCCCGCATTGAACACCGGCGCCCACGACGACGATGCCTTCGCCGACACCTGAGTCTTCCCCGGCTTGCCCGCGCCCGCCGCCAGCACGGCGCCGAGATTGTCTTGCGTCGACTGCACGAAGTTCTGGCTCAGCTGGATGTCGGAAAACCAGTTGTACGACACGCCGATGCCGACGAACGGCCGGAACTTGGCGGTCGGTGCATTGAAGTAGTACTGGAACAGCAGTGCCGGGCTCCACTGGCGCACGCTCTTCACGATCGGATTGGCCTGCGGATCGCCCAGGTCCTGCTGGCCGAGCGCGCCCGCCGGTCCGGGCGGCTTGATGGTGCCGTGCCCGTAGATCTTGAACACCGGCGGCACGCCTGCCACCGTCGTCACCGCGATGTGATCGGTGAGGTAATGGCTGAACACCAGGCCGACGGTGTCCGCGCTATTGGTCGACAAGCTCGTGCCGGCCGACGTGAACGAACTCGGCAGGCGCAATGGCGTATTGATCGGAGTCGGCGCGACGTGGGTGGTGAGCGGCGTGCTCGAATCCTGCGGCATGACGTGGAACCAGCCGAGCACGGCGACGTTGTCGCCCGCATGCTGGGCGTGCGCGCCGGCGGACAGGCAGGCGGTCAGTATCGCGAGATAGATTTTTTTCATATTGCTCCTCCTGGGGCGCTCGCCGTGCTGATCGTGCTGATGCTGCGCGGCGAGCGACGGCGGGTCGGCTACCCGTCCGTGCGCTGAATACGGGTTGAGCGCCGGCTGCCGCGCTGCGACGGTGCGCGGCAGCCGGGACGCGAACGCCTCGTTGTGGATGGGCGGCGCGTGCTGCGCCCGTTACTGGACGAAGGCGCCGATCGTGAAGTACGGCGAGGCCGCGTTGGTCATATCGAGGTAGCCGAACACACCACCCGTGAAGATCATCTTTCCGGTCGGCGTGGTGCCCGTCGATGCGCCCACGTGTGTCGTCGTCACCACACCGGGAATGGCCTGCGTGAAGTCCAGATCCAGCGCCGTCGTGAGCGATACCTGCGATGGGTTGAACGGATCCAGCAACGTGGCCTGCTTGCCCTCGAGCGCGGTGGTGCGATAGTCGAACTGGCTATCCACGCCGATGTACTCGCCGTTCTGCGAGTTCACCGCGACCGAGCTTTGCGGCGCCAGGATCGAGATGCCCGATTCGTCGTCCGCGTAGGGTCCGAGTTCGCCGTTTTGCGGCGCCGTGACCGACGAGTTCGCCGCGCCGGCGCGAACGAGGATCGGTACCAGCTGATTGCGCAGCTTGCCGACGATCATGTAGCCGCGCGCTTTCGGCGTAGTGGCGAGCGTCGGCTTCACCTGACCGAGGAAGTTGTTGGTCTGGAACGCGCCGCTGCCGTCCGCGGCCTGCGCGAAGTTCGTGCCGGGCTGCTGACACTTGCCTGCGTTGATGCCGGTGTTGTCGCACTCGGTCCACGTGCCGTCCGCATTGATCGTAATCTTCGAGTCGACGGCGACCGGTGCGAAATTCTGCGACGGAACCTGGTGATAGCCGAGCTGGTTGTACGTGCCGGCCACGTTCGCGAGATTCGTTTCAATCGACGAGAAGCCGATGAACGGGTAGTACGGGAACTTGGTATCCGGCACGGCGCCCACGCCGAGAATCCCGCCGAACGAAATCTCAGCGCCCGGAATCGTGCCGCCCGCCACGCCTTCGCCGACAAAAATCCGCGCCGGACGAGCCGGATCGAGACTCGCGCCGTTCAGACGGAACGCGCACTGGTTGAGCTTGTTCGTCGGCAGCAGGGTTTCCTGGGTCAGCGTGCCGCTGGCGGTCTGGCCGGCGCGCGTCGGCACGACCGTGCCGGTGGTCGCCGGAATCGGCGATTCGATGTAGCCGACCTGCCAGATCATCCTGGTGGTGTCGAGTTGCAGCTTGACCAGCTCGCCGTCACCGCCGCCGCCCGTGAACACCGTGCCGTAGTCGAGCGACGCTGGGCACAGGCGCACTTCGGTCACCGGTCCATCGCCGCCACCGCCACCGCCACCGCCGCACGCTGCCAGTAACGGTGCAGCAAAAGCGAGCACCGAAAGGATTCTCCATTTCATACCGCCTCCAGAATTTTCTCGTTGTATGTAGCCGGGCCCCCGTCCGGCCACCTTTGCTTTAGTTATGTCTCGTGCTGCCAACTGCTGAGCCCTCGCCGGTTATTTGCTGATCTGCGCTCCGATGCCGAAGTAGGGCGTGCTCGGCGTATCCGACTTAGCCGACGTCGGCGTGATGCCTCCGTTCTCCGCACCCTGGATTTCGATTGCATAGAGACCGCCGGACGCAATCGCGAAGCCGGTCTTGCCGTTGGTGTCCTGTACGCCGACGAGCCCTGGGCTTTGCAGTCCATAGCCCAGACCGAAGCCGCTTTCCGCCGAGGATGTGGTCGGGTTGATGAACGTGCCGACATTCCCCTGGATCAGCGTGGCGGTGTCCTTGAAGTTCGAATCGGCGCCGACGTAGCCGCCGTCGAAGCCGCCCGATGCGAGCGGCGTGGCCGCGGCGAGCATGGCGATACCGGATTCGTCGTCGACCTTCGCGTCGAGATGGAATGGAGCGGTGCCGAGATTGATGAAGCCGGTGCGCACGACGAGCGGCACGGTCGCGCCGTTGATCTGCCCGAGGATCATGTGCGCTGTCGCCGACTTGCCAGTCGCGCCGATGATCGGCAGCTTGAATTGCGGCACGATTTGCGGTGCCTGCTGGCTATCGAAATAGCCATTGCTGTTCAGCGTCAACGGGTTGCCCGTGGTCAGGCAGCCACCGGCGTTCGGCGAGTAGTTCGGGTTGGCGGCGTTGCTGCTGGTGCAAGTGCCGCTGGCGTCGAATGTTTCGATCGTGTTGGTCGCGACCGTCGCATAGTTGCCCGACGGCGCCAGGTGATACAGCAAGCCGTTATAGGTGCCGGGCAGTTTCGTGATGTCGGTGGTGGTGCTGGCGAAGCCGAGGAACGGATAGAAGTCGAAGTGGCGGTTCGGCACCGCGCCGATACCCGAGCCGACGAGGGGAATGTCCAGCCCGTCGAACTGGACAGTGGCTCCCGGAATGCCGCCGCCGGCTACGCCGGGTCCCACCAGGATCATCGGCGGATTGGGGTTGTTGGTGAAGTCCTGCGTCGTATAGGGCTGGCCGTCACCGGCTGCGGTGCCGGTGCCCGCGCCGAGAATGAAGGCGCAGCGCGTCTGTTCGGCGGTGGGCAGCGTGCCGGTCGGCGGGTGGATCACCGCGCCGGTGATCTGCGTGCCCGCACGCGTCGGCGTGACGCTGCCCGTGCGCAACGGAATCGGCGACTCGAGCCACTTCAGCGTGTACGTCATCGCGGTTGCGTCGATGTTCAACTGGACCACTTCGCCGCTACCGGCGCCGCCGAGGAAGGTGCTCTTGACGATGTCGGCGGTGACCGGACACAAGGCTGCTGCCTGAGCGCCGGTGGCGGGCGGACCCTGCACGCCGCAGCTCGAGCCCGAGCATTGAGGCGTGTTGATCGCGCCTGGATTGTCGGCCTTGCCGCCGCCGCAAGCGATCAGGAATGGGGCCGTGGCAATGGCCATCGCCAGGCCTCGAATAATGGCGTGCGACATGCTGCTGTCTCCCTTCATGTAATTGTGCGAAGTAATTTCGCCGGGCGGTTAATGCCTGTCAATTGAATGAGCCGTCTAAAAAGGCCGATTCAAACAGCGGGATTTTTCCCGGACGCGCACCATGTGGACGATGGCGGTCCTTTTAAACAAAAAAGGAAATTTCGCGTTGAGCGCGGCACCGTTGCTTCGCCGCACACCCTTACCAGGCAAGCCTTTGAGAAAAATGGCTCTATCATCTTCGAACGACCGTTCGCCAAAAAATCAGGA
>DASPZL010000204.1:0-20930 GCA_035636295.1 Paraburkholderia sp. | reverse complement strand
TGCTGTGACAGTGCGCCCGCTTTCGATACCGGCTGTTGCGCCGCCGCCGCTGAATCCGAACCGCTTGCGGGCCGCTCGATGCAGGCGTTCGATACCGCTGCTCAATCCATGGCGTTCAATCGCCGGCTTTCGATACCGCCGAGGCGATCACGCTCACCGCGCCGCAAAATACCCCTTCACCGCGGCGATAAACGTATCGATATCGGCACGCGATACATCCTTATGAGTGACGAATCGCGATGCGTACAGCATCTGCGTGAGAATGCCGCGCTCCTTCAGCCATGCTTCGAGCGGCGCGCAATGCTGCTGCGGGAACTGCGCGAACACCATGTTGGTCGCGACCGACTGCACCTTGACCGGCTCGATCGCTTCCAGCCCGGCTGCGAGGTGCGCGGCATTCGCGTGGTCGTCGGCGAGACGCTCGACGTTGTGATCCAACGCGTACAGGCAAGCCGCCGCCAGCACGCCGGCCTGGCGCATGCCGCCGCCCAGCACCTTGCGCCAGCGGTGCGCCACGTCGATCAGCGCCTGGCTGCCGACCAGCACCGAGCCGACCGGCGCGCCGAGCCCCTTCGAGAAACAGATCGAGACCGAATCGAACGGCTCGCACAGCGCCGCGACCGGCTTGCCCGACGCGACCGCCGCGTTGTAGACGCGCGCGCCGTCGAGGTGGGCCGACAGCCCGCGTTGACGCGCGAGTTGCACCGCCTCGGCGACGTAACCCGCCGGCAACACCTTCCCGCCGATGGTGTTCTCGAGCGCCAGCAGCCGCGTGCGCGCGAAGTGGTTGTCGATCGGCTTGATCGCGGCGGCGATCTTGTCGAGCGGGATGGAACCGTCGGCGGCATTCTCGAGCGGCTGCGGCTGAATGCTGCCGAGGACCGCCGCGCCGCCGCCTTCGTACTTGTACGTGTGCGCCAGCTGGCCGACGATATATTCATCGCCGCGCGCGCAGTGCGCCATCAACGCCGCCAGATTGCTTTGCGTGCCGCTCGGGAAGAACAGGCCCGCCTCCTTGCCGGTGCGTTCGGCGACGGTTGCCTGCAGGCGCAGCACGGTGGGGTCGTCGCCCCAGACGTCGTCGCCCACTTCGGCGGCCGACATGGCCGCGAGCATGGCCGGGGTCGGACGGGTTACGGTATCGCTGCGCAAATCGATCATGGTGAGTCCCTGTGCGTCTCTATGAATGACAGCCGATGACGGCCGGCGCACCGCATCCTCCCGTTGGACGAGCGGACGTGCGCCGGCTGCGGAGCCACACAGTGTATTCAATTTGTTTAATTCACGCAGCGCCGGGATTCGCGCTGAAAGGAAGCGCGGCGTAAGGTTTCGCGTACGCCCGGCTCATGCCGCCCTCACCCGGCCGGGCTCGGGCAAACGGAACCTCACGCGCCGCTCACCCGCCCGATTTCGGCAGCCACGCCAGCGGATCGACCGGTTGGCCGTTCTGGCGGACCTCGAACTGAATCGACGCCACGCCGCGGCCGTCCACACCGACTTCGCCGATGGTTTGCCCTTGCGCGACCGCGTCGCCTTCCTTGACGAGCAGCGTGCTGTTCTGCCCATAGGCGGTGATCAGCGAGTCGTCGTGTTTGATGATGATGAGCGGACCGTACGCCTCGATACCCGAGCCCGCGTAGACCACGCGGCCGGTGGCCGCCGCCTTGACCGGATCGCCGGGGCGGCCGCCGATCACGATGCCGTTCGACTTGCCCGGCGCGAACGTTTTCAGCACCGGTCCGCGCAGCGGCCATAGCAGCACGCCTTGCTGCGGCCCGGCGGAAGCCGTGGGGCCGGCCGGCGCGGCCGGAGCATTCTGACCGGCGACGTTGACAGGCGGCGTCACGACACTGCCCGATGCCATCGGCGGAGACACGCGCAGCACCTGGCCCGGATTGACGGTGGAGTTCGCGGCGAGACCGTTCCACGACGCGACGTCCTGCGGCTTATGCCCGTATGCCGACGCGATGCCGGCGAGCGTATCGCCCGGATTGACGCGGTAGAAACCGGCCGGCACAGGGACCGTGCTGAGGGTGGTCGGGCGGGAAGGCGCATTGCTGTAGAACGGCGTACTCTCCCACGGCATGCTCGTACAGCCCGTGAACATCGCGCCGAGCGCGACCACGGCCAGCAGTCGGGTTCCCGTCCGTTGCCATTGTCTTGTCATGTGATTTTCCTCGACATTTTGATTCAATCGGATTCAATCAGCCCCAGGCATTTGCGGTGCCGCTCGCGTGCGGGCACGGCGGCAACCACCCATTATGCCGCCGAGTGCGCCACCACCGGCGGCGACATGACATCGCCGCATGAGCAGTCAGACGCTGCCCTCTGCCTCGACCACCAGAATGCGCGCCGCGCCGATTGGATGCGCCACGTGCTCGGTACCCACCGACGCGTAGAACACATCGCCCGTTTCCAGAACGGCCGACTGTTCGACGCCGCCTTCCCGGTAGCGCATCTCGACGCGGCCGTCGAGCACGGCGAATACTTCCTCGCCGTCGTTGACGTGCCACTTGTACGGCTGGTCGGTCCAGTGCAGGCGCGTCGTGATGCCGCCCATGTTGGCGATATCGAGCGCGCCCCAGGCACGCGTCGCGGTGAAGCTCTTGCTGCGAATGATCTTCATGGCAATAGGCGCTCGAAAAGTACGACACCGTGCTCGTTATCCGGCGGGCATGACGGGCAGCCCGTGCCGCCGCGACCGGGCGTTTCTGCTGGCCCCATTATAAGGTCCGGCGGCCGGCGTGCCGGGCCGCGCGAGCTTCATTCGTGTGAGCATTGAATCCTTTCGGCCCTCGCCTATACTCAGTCAAACGCGCAACGCATCTGTAAGCAAACGGCTGAATCCTGCGAGGAATTGAGGATGAACAAAGCCACCTTTCTGGCCGTGCAACTCAACGTCGACGATGTAACGGCGTCGCCCGGTTTGGTCGAATTGTTGAACACGCATCTGGTTTTCGCCGCGGACGTGGCCGAGGCCGCCGACGCGCTGGTGCAGTTGGCCAGCATCGCCCGGTTGTCGAGCGGCGTGGAAGCCAGCGTCGAGATTCCCGCCGTCGCGATCGAGCGGCTGCGCGAGGCGCTCGACAATCTGAGCGGCTACGACGAGTCCTGGCTGCTCGCCCTGGAACCGGGCGACGCGCTCTTCGACGAAATAGCCCGCCGGCAACGTACGCTGCATTAGGCCCGCGCTCGCCCACGCCCGTGCGTCCGGTGACGAACTTGCGGCAAGTGCAGGTGGTGCCGTCGCAGGTCAGCGCGCGCGGCGTGCAGATCGCCGATACCGCCGACATCGAATGGCTGGCCGAGGAGGAAGCGCTGACGCCGTTCCGCGTGTTCCGCAGCTTCGCCTATTCGGTCAGCCTGCTGTTCCACTCGAAAGAGCTGACGTACTACGTCGCGCTGTATCAGGACGGCTCACTGTGGCGCGCACTGAAAGCCGCCGATCTCGAAGCCGCCGAAACCGCCTTTCATCATTTCGAGGAACAGGCGGCGCGGCTCTCGGAAGGTGAAACCCGCCGCGCGCAACTGGAGGCGCAAAACGAACAGCTGGCGCGCCTGATCGCACGCTCAGAGGCGCAGGCCGAAAGACTGCGCAACGATCTTCAGCGGCGCGGCGCTCAGGAGCATGCGGTGTCGAACCGGCAGCATCAGGTGCACAAGGAGGTGTCGCAACTGGAAGCGCAGCGCGTGGCCGCGCAGGCGCATCTGAACAAGGCGCATCGGCAGATTCACCAGCTCAACCTGACGAGCAATGAAGCGATTCCGCATTTGCCGAATCACTGACCCGGCTGCTGAACTCAGCGCTGACGAGCGCTGTAAACGACAAAACGCCGGCCGGAAAAAACCGGTCGGCGTTTTTTAATGCGCACCGCCTGTTGATGGCGGCGTTTGCATCAGCTTCTTCGGCGCAGATTAGTTGCCGAAGTAGACCGAGTTACGGTCGTTGCTGCTCACCGGACGGCCGGCTTGCGAACTGCCGGCGATCGGTGCGCCGTAGCCGCTGTTGGCGGCTTGAGCGGTGCCGTTTTGAGCATCGACGCGTGCTTGCGCGGCCTGCAGGTTGGCCGGGTAATCGATGTGATCGCCCACCGGGTTGTAGCCGGCCTTTTCGAGCTGCACCAGTTCGGCGCGGACTTGAGCGCGCGTGACCGGCTGATTCGATTGAGCGAACGAAGCGACAGGAGCGGCCAGAGCGGCGGCGACGACAACTGCGGAGATAAGGGTCTTCATGATGTAAACCTCCATAACTTGTTTTGAATCGCTTTGGGCTTGTTATCCCGTAGCGCTTGAGAAGAAGTTTAGGAGTGTCGACACCTAGGGGAAACCCCTAAAACGATGAAACTCAATTTCGATTATCGCAACAGTCGAGGTTCAATCCCGCCATCCCGCTATATGGCCGATAGGTTTCGGCAATAATAGGGCCGCCGGATTTCAAGCGGTCGCGTGGCCCGGCGCGCCTTGCTGCAAGCGCTTGCCGGGCCGCGATTCAAACGCTTTAGCTCCAGTTCGCGTGGAAGCTGCCCGGCTTGTCAGTGCGCTCGAACGTATGCGCGCCGAAAAAATCGCGCTGTGCCTGCACCAGGTTCGCCGGCAGGCGTTCCGAGCGATAAGCGTCGAAATACGCCACCGCCGACGCGAAAGCCGGCACCGGCACGCCCGCATTGATCGCGGCCACCACGACCTCGCGCAACGCCGACTGATAGTTCTTCGCGATATCGCGGAAGTACGGGTCGAGCAGCAGGTTGGCGATTGCCTTGTCTTTCGTATAGGCGTCCGTGATCTTCTGCAGGAAGCGGGCGCGGATGATACAGCCGGCGCGGAAAATCTTCGCGATCGTGCCGAAATCGAGATCCCACTTGTACTCTTCCGACGCCGCGCGCAGTTGCGCGAAGCCTTGCGCGTAGGAAATCACCTTGCTGAAATACAGCGCGCGGCGCACCGATTCGACGAATGCGTCACGCTCGACGCCGAGCGGCTTCGCCGCCGGCCCTTCCAGCACCTTGCTCGCGGCCACGCGCTGAGCCTTCAGCGACGACAGCACGCGCGCGAACACGGCTTCCGTGATCAGCGGCAGCGGTGCGCCGAGGTCGAGCGCGTTCTGGCTGGTCCACTTGCCGGTGCCCTTCTGCGCGGCGCGATCCAGAATCACGTCCACCAGATCCTTGCCGGTTTCCTCGTCTTTCTTGCTGAAAATCTTCGAGGTGATTTCGATCAGATAGCTGTCGAGTTCGCCCTGGTTCCACTCGGTGTAGACCTTGCCGAGCTCCTCGTTCGACAGGCCGGCCACCTGCTTGAGCACCGCATAGCTTTCGGCGATCAGCTGCATGTCGCCGTATTCGATGCCGTTGTGCACCATCTTCACGAAGTGGCCCGCGCCGTCCGGCCCCATGTACGCGACGCACGGCTCGCCGTCCGGCGCCTTCGCGGCGATTTCAGTGAGGATCGGGGCAACGAGGTCGTAGGCGTCGCGCTGGCCGCCCGGCATGATCGACGGGCCTTTCAACGCGCCTTCCTCGCCGCCCGAGACGCCGGTGCCGATGAAGTGCAGGCCGGCCTTCGCCAGTTCCTGATTGCGGCGGATCGTGTCGGTGAAATGCGTGTTGCCGCCGTCGATCAGAATGTCGCCCTTGTCCAGCAGCGGCTTGAGCTGCGCGATGGTGGCGTCGGTCGGCTCGCCTGCCTTGACCATCAGCAGGATGCGGCGCGGTTTTTCGAGCGACTCCACGAACTCTTCCAGCGTGAAGCCCGGCACCAGCTTCTTGTCCGGATATTCGGCGATGAGTTCGTCGGTTTTCTCGCGGCTACGGTTGTAGACCGACACCGCGTGGCCGCGGCTCTCGATGTTGAGCGCCAGATTGCGGCCCATGACCGCCAGCCCCACCACGCCGATTGCCTGTTTGCCCATGTGAATTCTCCAGAGTCCAAAAAATGTCGTGACGCCGCGCCGGAAGGAACGTCGGCGGGACGTCGAGGGTGAAAGCATAAAAGAAATGCCGGCTTGCCGCTCGTTGGCGGGCAGCGAGCGGAAGCTTTTTACTGCGTGCGGCGCGTGCGGCGGTTGCCCGTTGCGGCGCTTCTTGCGTTGCCGCATGAGTTCGCGGCACGCACGAGGCAACGCATGGCGCAACTTGCGCGTGCACGTGGCCGAACACGCGGCCGAACGTGTGTCAGACCCGCGCCGCGCCTGGGCGTTTCCTGAACACCAGACTGAAATTGTTGGCCGGCATCGCGATCGGCTCGTCGCATACGAGTCCGGCCGAGGCGCCCAACGCGATCACGGCTTCCATGTCGCGCACGCCCCACGCGGGGTCGCGGCTGCGCAATTGTCGATCGAACGCATCGTTGCTCGGCGAGGTGTGCGCGCCGCCGCGTTTATAAGGACCGTACAGATACAGTACACCGCCGTCGACGAGGCGGCGGCCCGCGCCCGCGAAAAGCGCTTGCGCCGCGCTCCACGGCGAGATGTGAATCATGTTGATACAGACCACGGCGTCGAGCGCGTCCACGCCCCAATCCGGCTGATGCACGTCGAGCGCGAGCGGTGCGCGCACGTTCGCCAACCCTTCATGCGCGACCCACGCGGCAATCGACGCACGCGCCTCTTCATCGAGATCGCTCGGCTGCCAGTCGAGGCCCGGCAACGCGCGGGCGAAGCAGATCGCGTGCTGCCCCGTGCCGCTCGCGATTTCGAGCACGCGGCAGACGGCCGGCAGCACGTCGCGCAACACCGCGAGGATCGGATCGCGGTTGCGTTCCGCGGAAGGCGAATGTTGCCGGAGCGCCGGTTGGGAATCAGTCATGTTCAGTTCCGGTTTCGGTGAATGGCCGTGCACGCTCTGCGGGCGAGTTCAAGGTCATCCGTGGCGGGGAACGGGATTATCGGTGATTTACGCTCGCTCCGTCGTATTGGAGCACCTTGCTCAATTTAGCGCGAGGCGGCCCGCCAGCGCTGTCAACGTATCCGCGCACGGCGCCGCGATTTTCAGCGAAAGCAGCGGATCGGCACGCGTTCGCCCCAGATTGATCGCGACGACCGGCTTGCCCTGCTTCTGCGCCCACACGCAGAAGCGATAGCCCGAATAGACCATCAGCGACGAGCCGACCACCAGCAGCGCGTCCGCTGCGTCGAGCGCATGCGAGGCCGCTTCGACCCGCTCGCGCGGCACGCTTTCGCCGAAGAACACCACCGAAGGTTTCAGCAAGCCGCCGCAGTTCGAACACGCCGGAATGCGGAACGCTTCGAGATCGTGCCATTCCAGATGCGCGTCGCCGTCGGCGGCAGTTTCGGCGGTGATGTCCAGGAGCGCGGGGTTGTCGGCTTCGAGCGTCTGCTGGATCGATGCGCGCGCGTGTTGCATCCCGCAGTCCAGACACGTCACACCGTTGATGCCGCCGTGCAGTTCGATCACGTCGCGGCTGCCCGCCCGCTGATGCAAGCCGTCGACGTTCTGCGTAACCAGCGCCGGCACGTGGCCCGCCGCTTCGAGCCGGGCCAGCGCGGTATGCGCGGCATTCGGCTGCGCGTGCGCGACCACCGGCCAGCCGACCATGCTGCGCGCCCAGTAGCGCCGGCGCATTCCGACCGTGCCGAGAAATTCCTGCAGCGTGATCGGCCGCGAACGCTTCCATTCGCCGTTGTCGTCGCGATAGCCGGGAATGCCGGAGTCGGTGCTGATGCCCGCGCCGGTCAGCACGAACAGACGCGGATAACGCTGCACGAAGTCGTGCAGATCGTCGAGCGTGTGCGATTCGTTGATGGTTTCGATGCGTGCGGCCTGAAGTTCGCTCATGACGGGGACGTTGGTAGGGCTGCGGCCTTCGCATAAAACCGGCACGCTATTTAGCGGCGCGCGCGCGGCTTGCTCTGCCGTGTCTGCGCCGCTTTCCGCGCGTGCCGCGCTTGCCATTCGGCGAGCGCGGTCCGATAGCGCTCGAGCGCTTCATCGTAGAGATCGAAGACACACGGATTGCAGCCGCTGTGACAACAATCGTCAAGATCGGGCTGCACGGGCGGCACCGGCGGCGGGTCGTCCCTGGGTGTGGCTCGGGGCACGGCGAATCGCTTTCCGAAAAAGGCGGGAAGCAATCAGTATAAGTTGATCCGCCGCGCCGCGCTTTCAGCGGGCGGTCATCAACCAGTCATCAACCCCGGCCGACGAACGGCATTTTGCTCGCCATGATGGTCATGAACTGAACGTTCGCCGACAGGGGCAATTCCGCCATATGCAGCACCGCGTCGGCGACGTGCTGAACGTCCATCAGCGGCTCGACCGCGATTTCGCCGTTCGCCTGCACGATGCCGCGCGCCATCCGTTCGGCCATCTCCGTGGCCGCATTGCCGATGTCGATCTGCCCGCACACGATGTCGTATTTGCGGCCGTCGAGCGACACGGCTTTCGTGAGACCGGTGATCGCGTGCTTGGTCGCCGTGTACGCGATGCTGTTCGGCCGCGGTGCATGCGCCGAGATCGAGCCGTTGTTGATGATGCGCCCGCCGCGCGGACTCTGCGTTTTCATCAGACCGAACGCGGCCCGCGTGCATAGAAACACGCCGGTGAGGTTGGTGTCGACCACGGAGCGCCATTCGTCGATGTCGAGTTCGTCGATATCGACGGGCGAACCGCTGCGGCCCGCGTTGTTGAACAGCACGTCGAGCCGGCCATGCCGCTCGCGGATCGTGTCGAACAGCGCGGCGACGCTCGCCGCGTCCGTCACGTCGCACGCAACGGCGAGCGCGTCGCCGCCAAGCGGCTGCGCTTCCTGCACGACCGCGTCGAGCAGCGCCTGGCGGCGGCCTGCCAGCACGACGCTATAGCCGTGTTCCAACAGTCTGAGCGCACACGCGCGGCCGATGCCGCTGCCCGCGCCCGTCACCAGCGCAACCTTCCTGATTCCCGTTCCCGTCACAGCACGTCTCCTTTCCTTGCAGACCCGATTTGCAAACTGGCTGCACGCGAACCTGCCGGACCTGACGGCGCCGGCTTCAGCAGGCGCTCGCTCGACAAGCGGTCAGTCCAGCGCGCGGTCGTTCGGGTTCGCGAACAGCGATTTCATATCCGCGGACAGCGGATAGTTGAGGTTGATGCCCTTCGGCGGAATCGGCTGCGTGAACCACTTCTGATACATGGCCGCCGCCTCGCCCGAGGTCTGCAGCCGCGCGATCACGCCGTCGGCGAGCTTCTTGAAACCCGGGTCTTCCTTGCGGAACATGCAACCATACACCTCGGACATCGGCGAGTTGCCGGTGATCAGGTAATCGTTCGCGTCCGCCTCCCTGGCTTTAGCACCATACAGCAGCGGATCGTCCATCACAAATGCCACGGCGCGGCCGGTCTTTACATTGAGAAAGGATTCCGCATGATCCTTCGCGCTGATCAGGCGCATGTTCATGCCCTTCTCATTGTTCATCTGCCGCAGCAGGCGTTCTTCCGACGTGCCCGCCGTGGTCACCACGGTCTTGCCCGCGAGATCGGGAAAGTCCTTCACGCCCGAGCTTTTCTTCACGATCATCCGCACGCCGTACTGGAAGAAGCTGTTCGAAAACGCGACCTGGTTGTCGCGCTCTTTCGTGTGCGTGGTCGAGCCGCATTCGATGTCGATGGTGCCGTTCTGCACCAGCGGAATCCGGTTTTGCGACGTGATCGGCACTTCCTTCACTTTCAGGTTCGGCAGATTCAGTTCCTTCTTCACCTCGTCGACGATCTTCAGCGCGATCGCCTGCGAATAGCCGATCACCTGCTGCTGTTCATCGTAGTAAGAAAACGGCACCGACGATTCGCGCACGCCAAGCGAAATCACGCCGGTTTCGCGGATCTTTTTCAGCGTGGCGCTCGGCTCTTCGGCGCGCGCGGTGCCGGCGAAGGTCGTGGCGATGGCGATCGTGGTGAGTGCTGCTGCAAGTTTCATGACGTCTCCTTTCGTTGTGCCGAAGCGGCGTGTGGCGGTGGTGTGTGAGTGCATCCGAATCTTTGAAATCGAAAAACGACGTTTGTATCCCGCGCGCTCAGCGCTGCCATGCATAAGCGCCGGGATCGAGCGGCGGCGTGCGGCCCGCGATCGCATCCGCGATCACGCGCGCACTGCCGCATGCCAGCGTGAAGCCGAGCGCGCCGTGGCCCGTGTTGAGCCACAAGTTGCGATACGGCGTGGGACCGATGAGCGGCTTGCTGTCCGGCGTGGCCGGACGATGCCCGCACCAGGTCCGCGCCGCCGCGTAGTCGCCGGCATCGGGGAAGATTTCCTGCGCCTGACGCTTGAGCAGTTCGAGGCGCTTGTCGCGCTGCGTCACGTTCATGCCGGCGATTTCGACCATGCCCGCAATCCGCAGGTGCTCGCCGAGCGGCGCATACACCACCTTGCGATGCAGATCGGTCACGCTCACCCGCGGCGCGTGGCCGGGCACGCCGGGTATCGTCAGGCTGTAGCCGGTGAGCGGATACATCGGCAGACGCACGCCGAGCGGGCGCAGCAACGGCGCGCTGCCGTTACCCAACGCGACCACGAATGCATCGGCGCGAATCTCGCCTCGCGGCGTGCGCACGGCAACCGCGGCATCGCGCTCGGTGACGAACGAGTGAACCGGCGTTTCGTAGTGAATCGCCACGCCGTATTGCGTCTTCAGCACGCCGGCGAGCGCCACGCTGAATTTGTGGCAATCGCCGGCCTCTTCCGACAGCGTGTGAATACCGCCCGCCAGCAACGGCCGCGCGCGTTCCAACGCGGGCTCGACCGCCACGCAAGCGGCGGCATCGAGCGCGCGCTGCTCGGAACCCGCCCTTCGCAGAGGGTCCATCTTGCGGCGCGCCGCGTCGAACGCATTCGCATCGCGGTACACGACGAGCTTGCCGTTGCGCACGTAATTGAAATCGATCGCCTCGCGTTGCACGAGTTCATGCAAAGCCTCGCGGCTCAACGCACCCAATTGCAGCATTTCCACGGCCGTTTGCCGCGCGCGGCTGCCGCGACACGCGAGCAGAAACGACAGGCACCAGCGCCATTGTTGCGGATCGAGGCGCGGCACGAAACGCAACGCGGAATCGCTTTGCAACAGCCACGCGGGCAGATGCGGCAACACTGACGGGTCGGCAAGCGGCGCGACATAGCTATAGCTCAACTGGCCGCCGTTCGCGAAGCTCGCTTCGAGCGCGGCGCCGTCGCGGCCCTCGAGAATCGTCACGTCGTGGCCGTCGCGCGCCAATTGATAGGCGCTCGTCAAACCCACCACGCCTGCACCGAGTACACACACCCGCATAGAAACCACACCCCAGGGAATTCGTTCACCGCGAGTGTGGCGCGACGAAATACGCGCATCAAATGAGCAGATGCACGGCTCCATAACCCAGGGTTAAGACGTCGACCGAAGGCCTACGCAAAACGCGCGCGCAATACGTCGAGAAACGCGTTGCCGGCCTGCGAGTCCATCCCGCCGTCGCGCCAGAGCGCGAACACGCCGGCCGACAACGCGGGCGTCACCGGCCGGATCGCGACCGGCTCCGCGCCGCTTTGCGCGGTCAGTTCGTCGAGCAGCGCATAGCCGATGCCGCGCGCGGCCAGCGCCCGCGCCACGTACCAGGTCTGCGCCTCGACGGCGGCGACGCTTTCGTCGAGATCCTGCGCTTCGAGCGCATTGCCGATCAGCTCGCCGAGCGGATCACTGTTGCCGATGCTGATCCAGTCGCGAGCGAGAAAGGTCGGCAGATCGATTGGCTGCCGCGCGTCGGGATCGTCCGGCGGACACACGCAGACAATCGCCGTGCGGCCCAGCTCGACCGCCGTGATGCCCGGCCGCGCCGGCGGATTCAGCGCGATCGCGAGATCGAGATCGCGCGTGAGCAGCGCATTCAGCAACTCCTCGGTATGCCGCGTCTGGACCTTCAGCGACACGCGCGGATAGCCTCGGCGAAACGCTTGCACCGCCGGCGGAATCAGGCTCAAGCCCAGGCTCGGCAAACAGCCGATGCGCAAATGCCCTTCCGGTTGCAACGCGAGGTTGCGCGCGAGGTGGCGAATGCCGTCGAGATTCGCCTGCAGCTTCTGCGATTCGGAGAACAGCAGTTCCGCTTCGCGCGTCGGCTGCAAACGGCCATGCACGCGATTGAACAGCGCGAAGCCGAGGCTGCGTTCGGCATGCGCGAGCGCCTTGCTCACGGCGGGCTGAGACACGCACAACAGTTCCGCCGCTTTCGACAGCGACCCTGTACGCATGATGGCGTGAAAAATTTCGATGTGACGCAAACGCATGGACGCATGACCGGCACGGACCGGCGAAATAAGCACAGGTGGATAGACGAGCGGCCGTCAACGTGAGCGCGAACGCGGCGGCCGTCGCGAAGCATAACGTCTTTCAGCATGCTTTCATTATTTCCCGTTCCTGTCCGCGCCCGGGACGGACGGCGCATCAATGGTATCTTTCGCCGTTGCGCGTCACTCGCGCGATTCAAGGCCTTCCGAGGATGGAAGAAGGAAGACAGGAAGCACGCTTTATGAAACAACCTTCAACGCCGCCGCATGGCGCCCAGCCCACGCCGCAGCGCCGTTGGCCGGCCACCGGCTATCCCGCGATGCTCACGGCCACTGCCGCATGGCATGTATTCGTGCTGGCCGGATGGCTGCTCGCGCCTGCCGCATGGCCGTGGTGGCTGGCCGCGATCTTCGCCAATCACGCCATTTTCACGGTGGCCGGCTTGCTGCCGCGCACCTCGCTGCTGGGCCCGAACTGGACGCGCCTGCCCGCCGGCGTGCGCAACGCCGACGCGATCGCGCTGACCATCGACGACGGCCCCGATCCCGCCGTCACGCCGCAAGTGCTCGATCTGCTCGACGCGTTCAACGTGCGCGCCACGTTCTTCTGCATCGGCGAGAACGCGCGGCGCTATCCGGAACTCACACGCGAGATCGTCGCGCGCGGCCATGCGCTCGAAAACCATTCGCAGGTTCACGTGCACACGTTTTCGGTGACGTTTCCGGGCGCGCTCACGCGGGAGATCGACGTCGCGCAGCGCACCCTCGAGGAACTGAGCGGCGAGCGGCCGATGTTCTTCCGCGCGCCGGCGGGCTTGCGCAACATCTTTCTCGAACCGGTGCTACGCAAGCTCGATCTGCGGCTCGCGGCGTGGACGCGGCGCGGCTACGACACCCGCGAGCGCGATCCTCGGGTGGTGACGCGGCGGCTGCTCGACGGCCTTGCGCCGCGCGACATCCTGCTGCTGCACGACGGCAATGCCGCTCTCACTGTCGAAGGCAAGCCGCTGATCCTCGCGGTGCTGCCGCGTGTGATCGACGCGGCTCGCAGGCAACGTCTGCGCTTCGTCACGCTGCGTGAAGCGCGTATTGACGGCTGATTGGGGCGCGGGCCAGAGCAGCGCTTGAGCGGCATCCAGGCACGCCGTCCACGCGGCTCAGCCACTGACACCTCCGCCGAGCCGCGCGGACGCCACTGCTACACGCGAAAATCCGCCGCCATGTCTTCATCCGTGCGCGCTTCCAACTCACCGCCGCGGCACGCCTTCAGGAACACGTCGTAGTCGCGTTCGACCTGATCCGCGTAGCTCGTCGCATAGCCGGTAAGCGCCTCGGCAAACTGGTCGCCACGGCCGATATACGCGCTGACCTCGATCGCCTGCCCGCTCGCCTTCGCATGCGCGCGCGCCATGATCCACCCACACAGCCGCGCATAGCCGTCCAGCAGATCGTTGTCGAACAATTCGATGTTTGCCGACAGCTTCATGTCGCGTAGCTGACGGAAATAGAAATGCCGCCCGAGCGGCCCCGTCGCCCAACCGAGAAAGATGTCGCTCGCGGCCTGCAACATGCGCTGCCCCCGCACGACGCGCTCGCCCTCGTGCTTGATGGGCGGCGACTTGTAGTACCGCGTGATCACGGAAGGCCGCGCCTCCTTGAGTTGCAGGAAAAGCGGCTTGCCCATGTGATCGACGGTCAGCACCACCATGCAGCGCGTGCCGACACTGCCCACGCCCACCACCTTGAACACGATATCCTGCACGGTGAAATGGCCGAGCAGCTCGCGCCGGTCGTGCGACATGGTCTTCAGGTATTCGCCCCACATGCGCTCGAGCATCTTGCGCCAGTTGGCGGTCCTGAATGCTTCGGTTTCCTCCGCGGTGAACAGCGTGTTCGCGCCCAGCACGTGAAACAGCGCCGGCGGCGCATCGCGGATTCGCCAATGGCCGCCGTCGTGTTCGGCCATTTTCTCGAGCAGGTTTTCATGAGTACGGCTCGCGGCCTTTTCCATGCCGCGCCGCACCGTGCGGCGGCGTTCGGGGGTGAGCGCGGTTTCCGCCATGCGGTCGAAGGTGATGCGGTCGTACCAGAGTTCGAGCGCGCCGTATTGCGCATACTGCGCCATGCGATCGCGGTATTCGCTGACGGCGGTCATCACCAGACTTTCAGCCGTACCGCGGCTCAAGCGCATATGACGCGCGGCGATGACGAGGCTCGCGCTCAGGCGTTTCAGGTCCCATTCGAATGGACCGATCGAGGCTTCGTCGAAGTCGTTCAGATCGAATACGAGCTGCCGCTCGGGCGTGGCGAAACCGCCGAAGTTCATCAGATGGCCGTCGCCGCAAATCGGCATGGTCAGACCGGAATCGTGAACCTTGCTCAAGTCGTGAGCTTGCAGAATCGCCGAGCCGCGAAAAAAGGTGAAGGGCGACACGGCCATGCGCCCATAGCGCAGCGGCACGAGATTGGCGACCCTGCCCTCGCTGCTCTGCTTGAGGAGTTCGATCGGATCGCGGTGCAATTCGCCCACCGTTCGATGGCTCGAGCGTTTCGAGTGCTCACGCGCGGCACGGCCACGGGCCTCCCGTTCGGCGATGGTGCTGGCTTTCATGCTCTTCTCCGTTTTTTGCGGGTCTTGACTAGCGGTTCCAGAGACGGCTCCTGCGCTTGCGCGTGAGCCTTCACCAACGGTAGCCCACACCGCCGAAAATCACATCCGAGTCGCGATCATAACGGGTCAGCACGCGATTCCATGCGGCCCGTGCCTCCCAGTGATCGGTCAGGCGATACGCGCCCGCGACCGTGATCAGGCCGGAGAACGTGCCGGCGCCCGAGCCCGAGTCGAGGCTGTGCTCGTTCGAATTGCCGTTGATCGCATAGTACCCGCCGAAGCCGGCCGCCAGCGTGACCTTGTCGTTGAAGAACGCGCGGGTGGCCCACAACTGGCTGGTGATACCGTCGCGGCGCGACTCCCTGCTGCTGCCTTCGTGAAGATAGCCGACCGTCACGTCGAGATACTTCGCGAGGCCGCGCCGGTACTCGATCGCGCCACCCAGCGCCGTCTGCGAACTGGTCGAGTTGATGATGGTTCGGCCCAGGTACACGGCCACTTCGTTATTCGTGACCTTGTGGATGCTGCCGCTCGCCCAGTCGCGCGGACCGGGCGTGGCTGGCGCATCCAGTTGATAGCCGACGCCCATCATCACGCCGGCCGAGTCCGGTCCACGCTGCACGTGCACGCGATTAAGCTGAAGTTGCGTGATCCACCGGTTCGATGCGTAGTACGCGGCGCGCACGCTATACACCACGCCCCAGCCGTGCGTGTCGGAATAATTTCCGCCTTGCTCGGCCGTGGTCGTATCGAAATAACGGTAGGGGCCGATGCCCGCCTGCAGGACGAATCGCGGGCTGCCCACGGGGATGCGCCCCCATAGCTGGATCATCTGGCCGTCGCGGTGATGGTTCGGGATGTGCCCTTCGTTGAGCCACGTGAAGCTGGCGGCGAAGTAGCGTCCCAGGCCTTCCTGATAGTTCAAGGCCCACGTGTAGGTATTGGTTCTGCTCGCGCGCGAGCCGCCGCCGAATAGCGAGAACTCCTGCGCATGACCGACTGCGGATGTGAATAACAGCAAGAAACCGACAATAGAGGGAGCCGCCTTGAATTCCGGCCTACGGTGAACAGCGCGATTCAGATTTCGCATACTGCTTGCCCCTGCGGGTAAGCCCCTTATCGCCACAGGCCGTTTTGTCGCCGCCGGCCTTTGTTATTCGACAACTAACCGGTGTGCCGCCTGAGTGCGGAAACCGGCCGGAACCGGCCATCGTTACGAATGCTTGTCATGCTAGCAGACCAACTGGCGGCAATGTTGGGTCATGCGTTTTCGCATAGGCGGATGACTGAATCGGAACACACCTGCCGCTCACAAAGTTGCGGCGGCAACGACTGCGCCGCACACGGGCAGAACTACCGGAATTGGAATTGACGAACTAATCGTCTGGTGAATTTCTTCTTTCGTTCACGCACGCGCTTCAGACTGCGCGAATCCAGCCGTTTAGCCGTTTACCAGTACATACAGTTCAGCCATTCCCGCAGTGGCCGGATGCTTGCAGCCGGTGAGTTTTTCCCGCCGCTCGCCGTAGTTTTTTGCCGGCGTCGAGTTGATCGTGTCTCCTCGGGCGCGCTTCTTGCGCCCTGTCTCGTGGACGTAAGCCGCCCTTTGCCGGGTGGCTTGCGCGAACCTTGGTGTGGCGACGTTGCAATTGCGACGAGTTCACACGTAAATATGACAACGGGAGCAAACGTATGGACACCGACTCAGCACAAGGCGCAGTCAAGGAAGCCGTGGGCAAAGTTCAAGGCGCGGCCGGCGACGTGTCTGGAGACACAGGCGAGCAGATGGCGGGCAAGGCCAGGGAACTGAGCGGCAAGGCCCAGCAACTCTGCGCGAGCACCACCAGTCTGGTTCGGGACACCACGGTCGAAAGCCCGTTCACCACCCTCGCGGTGGTCGCGCTCGCCGGCTTCGTGGCCGGCGCGCTGTGGTCGCACGGCGGCTCGCATCGCGACTATCATCGGTAGCCTTAAGACGGTTCGACGAACACCGGACGATCCGCCGTGAGCGATCGCCCGGTTCGCTTTCGTGCCGGGTGGGGCGGGTGTGCCGCATAGACCGCCAGGTTCGAGGTGCCGATGCATCGCATTCCGCTTTCGCAGCTCCCGCCGCCCTCGCCGCCCCCCGCCCGTCAGCCGTTTTTCTTGCGCCGCGCCGCGCCCATATCCAGTTCCACCCATGTCGGCGCATGATCGCTCGCATGCGGTTCACCGCGCACCCAGCGGTCGACGCCCGCGTCGCGCAAACGCGGCGCGAGGTCGGCGCTCAGCAGAATGTGGTCGATGCGCAAGCCGGAGTTCGTGTCCCAATGACGGCGGAAATAATCCCAGAAGGTATAGACGCGCTCGTCGCCGAAATGCGTTCGCAGCGCATCGGTCCAGCCCTGCGCGAGCAGGCGTCGATAACGCTCGCGGCTTTCGGGTTGGAGCAGCGCGTCCTTCAGCCAGGAACGCGGGTTGTAGATGTCCTCGTCGGTGGGAACAACGTTGAAGTCGCCCGCCAGCACCACCGGATGGCCGCTCTTGAACAGCTTCGCCGCATGCGCGATCAGGTGATCGAACCACGCGAGCTTGTAGTCGAACTTGGGACCCGGTTGCGGATTGCCGTTCGGCAGATACAGGCAGCACACCAGCACTCCGCCCACGGCCGCTTCCAGATAGCGGCTGTGCGTGTCGTCCTCGAAACCGGGCAGGCCGCGGCGGCTCTCGTGAGGCGCCTCTCCCTTCGACAGAATCGCCACGCCGTTCCATGCGCTCTGCCCTTGCCAGATGGCGCCGTAGCCCGCATCACGCAGTTGCTCGGCGGGAAAGGCGCTGTCCAACGCCTTGAGTTCCTGCAGGCACACAATGTCCGGCGCCTCGCGCTCGAGCCACTGCAGCAGCGCCGGCAAGCGCGAACGGATTCCATTGATGTTGAACGTCGCAATTCGAAGTTTGGCCACGGCGTGTTCTCCTGCAGGGCGATTTATTCCGCCGCTGTATCGCACCACTCCATCGCCCATGACTTCGCGCATGAAATGGCATCGGCTTCGTTCGAAAAGGCGTCGATGTCGCCGGAATCGTGCGACCGGAAATGCTCGTTTTTTTGCGGCATGCGCGTGATCTTTGCTCTCGCGTAGTAGTAGCCGTCTTCCGCATGGCGTGCGCGGCAATCGATGTGAAAATGCCTATAGTCGAACTGCATTCGCTCTCCTCTGAACGCGCGTCACCTCGTCAGCGTCAGCATCGTTTGTACCTGGGCAGTCGTACGGATACGCGGCGGCGATTCGACACGCAGCCCGCGTGCGCAAATCGCCGCCGCGGGCCGCTCAACTCAGTTCGGCACGTTCACTGCGCCGTTGGCCACCGTAATGCCGCTGAAACCGGGGCTGGCCGCGATCGCCGGCAAATTGGCGGTGCTAAGCGGCGGCGCGGCGCCGGCGGTGCCGCCGCGCGGCACCGTGTGAATCACCTGCGACGGCGGCAACGGCGTGCCGCTCTTCAGATGACTCCACATCAGATTGAGCGCCTGAATGTTGTAGTAGTGCAGCGGCACGAAGCGCGTATCGAAGCCGGCCACGCCGAGAAACGCGTCGAAATGCTGGGCGTTCGTCACTTCATAAAACGACAGCTTGCTCGCGCCGCCTTCAGTCAGCTGATTCAGCCCGAGGTACGGACGCGATGCGTGGTTGATCGGCACGAGCGCATCGGCGCGGCCCTGCACGATGATCGCAGGCTTGCCGTGCAGGTTTGCGTTGACGCGCACGGCCTCCACGCTGTTGGTCAACGCGCCGTTCGTCCATAGCGCACGCAGGCAGGCGGCGCCGGCGTAGCTGGCGTCGGCGGTCGCGAGGCGATGATCCGCGGCTCCCGCCGCGCCCGCGTTGAAGACGAGATTGATGCCGTTGGTGGGCGGCACGCCGTTGCCGTTGCCGAATACCGTGAGCATCGGCGAAACCGCCGGCGTCACGCCGGCCGCACCCGTCGAACTGGTGGTGCCGAAACTGAAGTTGCAGAGGTTGTCCGTGACGCTCGAGCGCGCGTACGCGTTCGCATAGGTCACGGCGACGGCCGGCACCGCTTGCGAGTCCCACATCGGCGCTTGCAGCAGATCGGAGTCGGTCTGATAGCCGTTCTGATGCAGCAGCGCGAGCGCGTTGGCCGCCTGAGTCGCCACGTCGCTGCCGGCGATCACGCCGGCGGCCGCCAGCGACGCGCATCGCGCGGTGCGAATCGCCGTGGTCGTGGCAAGCGGCAGCGCGCTCAGATAGGGCGCGCCGGTTGCGGCCGGCGCGAGCGCCGCGCAGGGCTGCAATGTGTTGGCGAGCGTCGTGTAGTCGGCGAGCGGCTTGCCGATCGCACCGACCGGCGCGCCGCCCTGCGTGACCGACACCGAGGCGGGCAGCCGCAAATTGATCTGCGGTTCGCCGACCACGACCGCGGTGATCAGGCCGGACGTATCCTGTTCGGCCGCCGCGAGCGACGCGCCGCCGCCATTGCTCACCGACGCCGCGATGGTCGTGATGCTGCCACTCGTATAACGCACGGTGCGCGTGGAGCCGTTGAGGGCGCCGTACGAATCGTTGAGCGCCCAATACGCGAACTGGATTGCTTGCAGCGTGTTCTTGCCCCAGTCCTGCTCCGGATTCTGCTGTGAATGCGCATGCTTGAACGCGTAGCGATTCGGGAATTGGCTATTGAACGACGTCAGATCGCCGCTGCCGAGGTTTGCCGTGAAGAGGCTCGCTTTGCCCGCGGTGCCGGCGTCCGCCAGCGTGCCGTCGATCAGAGTGACGCGATTGGTCGACAGTTCATGCGCGCCGTTGCCGCTGCCTTTGTCGGTATAGGCGACCGCGCAACCGCGCTTGAGCCCCCACTCGCCGGCCGCCGAAATCGCGCCGTACACGCCGCGTGAACCGGATGACGTGGCCGTGACGATGCACGGCTGGTCCGCGTTGAAGGTCGTCGGGATTTGCACGAGCATGCTGACGTTCAGCTTGCCGCTGCCGTCGTCGGCGAACGCGAGGTATTCCTTGCCGGCGATCTTGCCTTCGCCGAGCGTGTCGTTGCCGTTCAGGTCGACGTTGGGGCCCCAGAAGCGTCCATAGCCGCCGTTCGCCGTCATGTCGACGAGCGCGCGATAGTTCGACCAGATCGCAAGACGCCGGAGCTCGGCGGCGGTCGGTTGCGCCGCGTTGGCGATGGCCGGCGCCGTGGCCGATGCGAGGCCGGTTTTGCCGAGGCCCGCAGTAAGCAGATCGTCGGCGTTGCCGTCATAAGATTGGGTTTTCACCGAGCTCGTGATGAAGCTCGGCAGGACGTTGGCTTGCGGAGGCTTGTCGTTGTCGTCGCCGCCGCTGTGGCAAGCGGTGAGGACGAGAGCGGCTGCCACGCCCGTGGCGATCGCTCGCGCCGGCGAGCCGGAATTCGACGCCGGCCTGACTCTTTTCCGTGAAGTCATCTTTGCTGTCTCCGTTATTTTTTCATACCGTTGTACACGCAACGGCACCGAATTTGCTGCCGGCAGTGTGTCAGACCGCGACGCTTCGGATACCGACGCATCGCCAGCGTGCATCGACCTTTCAATGGAGTCAACTGAACGTCATGTCTTCGAACACAAAATGTCAGGATTCGGGCGACGAAACCGCCGCGACCCCATGTCAACCCTCGCGGCGCCGCTTTCTGCAATCGGCTGCCGCTGCGGCTACTGTCGGTGCGGCGCCGCACCTTCGCGCGCAAACTCAGTCACCGGCTGCGGCGCCGCCCGCGCAAGCTCGCGAGGCCGTGCCGCCGCGCCCGGTCACGTTGACAGTCAACGGCCGCGCCCACACGCTGCAACTCGAACCGCGCGTGACCTTGCTCGATGCGCTGCGCGAATACGCGGGCCTGATGGGCTCGAAAAAAGGCTGCGACCGTGGACAGTGCGGCGCATGCACCGTGCTCGCCGACGGCCGCCGCATCAACTCGTGCCTGACGCTCGCCGTCATGCATGAAGGCGAGAACATCACGACAGTCGAAGGGCTTGCCGCCAACGGCGCACTGAGTCCGATCCAGCGCGCCTTCATCGAACACGATGCTTTTCAGTGCGGTTACTGTA
>DASPZL010000203.1:0-16073 GCA_035636295.1 Paraburkholderia sp. | reverse complement strand
AAAAAAACGTCGCGCGCACCGTGAACGCCCAACCGGACGATTTCATTGACTGCGCCGCACGCGTAGCATCGATCCATCACTCGACCCAAGATAAGCGGCCGCGCTGCCGCATTGAAGGAGCAACCGAATGTCTCTCGCATTGACGCGCAATGAACTGATCCGCCCGCAGAATCTGATCGACGGCACATGGACCGCCGCCGACGACGGCGCCCGCTTTGCCGTCACCAACCCGGCCACCGGCGAAACAATCGTCGAGGTCGCGAACAGCAGCGCAGCGGATGCCCGCGCCGCCACCGACGCCGCCGCCCGCGCTTTTCCCGCATGGCGCGATAAGCTGCCGCGCGAGCGCGCCGAGATCCTGCGCCGCTGGCACGCGTTGATCGTCGCCAATACCGACGATCTCGCGAAGCTGATGTCGATGGAACAAGGCAAGCCGCTCGCCGAAAGCCGTGGCGAAGTCGCGTATGGTGCGTCGTACGTTGCCTGGTTCGCGGATGAAGCGACCCGCATCTACGGCGATCTGATCCCGCAGCAGCAGCGCGGCAAGCGCATGAGCGCGGTGAAGGAGCCGGTCGGCGTGGTCGCGGCGATCACGCCGTGGAATTTCCCGCTGGCGATGATCGCGCGCAAGATCGCGCCCGCGCTCGCGGCCGGTTGCACCGTCGTCGCCAAGCCCGCCGAAGATACGCCGCTCACCGCGCTCGCGTTGGCCACGCTCGCCCAGGAAGCCGGCTTGCCGAACGGCGTGCTGAACATGCTGTCGGCTTCGCGTGAAAACGGTATCGCGGCGGTCGCCGATTGGCTCGCCGACGCACGCGTGCGCAAGATCACCTTCACCGGGTCGACGCCGGTCGGCAAGCATCTCGCTCGCGAATCCGCGGCCACGCTGAAAAAACTTTCGCTGGAATTGGGCGGCAACGCGCCCTTCATCGTGTTCGACGACGCCGATCTCGACGCGGCCGTCACCGGTCTGATGGCGGCCAAGTTCCGCAACGGCGGCCAGACCTGCGTGTGCCCGAACCGCGTCTATGTGCAAGCCGGCGTTTACGCGCGTTTCGCCGATCTGCTCGCGAAACGCGTCGCCGCCTTGAAGGTTGCGCCCGCAACCGATCCGCAGGCGCAGATCGGCCCGATGATCAACGCGCGCGCGATCGACAAGATCGCCCGTCACGTGGAAGATGCCGTAAAACAAGGGGCAAACATACTCACGGGCGGCAAGCGCCTCACCGAACTCGGCCCGAACTACTATGCGCCGACCGTGCTGACCGATGCGCAAGACAGCATGCTCGTTTGTTGCGAAGAAACCTTTGGCCCGGTGGCGCCGCTCTTTCGCTTCGACGACGAAGCCGAAGCGATCCGCCTCGCCAACGACACACCGTTCGGCCTCGCCGCTTACTTCTATACGCAAGACGTGCGGCGCATCAACCGCGTGGCCGGTCAGCTCGAAGCAGGCGTGATCGGCATCAACGAGGGCGCGGTGTCGAGCGAAGCGGCGCCGTTCGGCGGCGTGAAGGAATCGGGCTATGGCCGCGAAGGCTCGAAGTACGGGCTGGACGATTATCTGTCGATCAAGTATCTGTGCCAGGGCGGGCTCGATTAATACGCCGCTGTGGCTTTTTGAATCTGCTGCCGCCGAAACGCTATAGAGACGATGCGTCAAGGCGGCAGCCGTGATTCAAGCCCTATCCTTGCTGTAAAGCTTCCTGATGCGCTTTCGCAAGATCGGCCATGCTGTTGAAGCGGAAGTCGATCTTCGGCTGTGAACCCGGATCCATCGTCGCGCCGAAGCCCTGCTTCGCATGACGGCGATAAATCCAGCACGACGCAAGACCGAACTCGTTCGCCGGCTTATGGTCGTGAAACAGGCTTTCGGCCGTGTGAAGAATCTTCTCTTTCCTGATACCACGGTCGCCGAGCTTTTCCAGCATGTACTCGAAATTACGCGGCGACGGTTTGTATGACCCGACGTCCTCCGCCGTGATGATCGCGTCGAACTCCACCTGCAATTTCGCGTTGCTATACGCAAAGCTTTCGTTGTCCACATTCGACAGGATCACGAGCCTGTAGTGCTTTTTCAAATACTGCAGCGCTTGTGCCGAATCCTCGAACGCCGGCCAGTTTCGGATGGACTCGCCGTACGCCATGCAGTCCGCGAGCGTGAACGGCACCCGCCATTCTTCCGCGAGACGCTTGTAGACGATCGGCAGCAGTTCCTGATAACGCCGCGCAGGCGTGTACTTCTGTTGCGACGACTCATGCCGTGCGTGCGCTTCGAGTACCTGGTCACGCGTCAGCGGGTGCTCGACGCGTTCCAGTAGCGGCCGCAAGCCCTCGAAAATGCCCGTCTCCCAATCGATCAAAGTGCCGTAGCAGTCGAACGTCAGCGTATCGAAGTCGGTCAGTTGCATGCCAGTTCCCTCAGTTGTTCGCAGATTGAAAACACAGTGTAGCGAGCGACGCATAGCCGCTGCGCCAGCGATCGCCGCTCGCGAGAAATCGTTCACGCATTGCATCGGCAGCGCTCGGCATGACGTTCGGACCGCGCGTTCCAGCGCCGTTTGCGTGACGATGTCAAAAGCCTTCTGGTAGCGCGCCCGCACGAAGATCGTATCAGCCTGCCCTGGTGAAGCGGACAACCGGCTATCCTCTGTCTACCGAAGACCAAGGAAAACCGACATGAATCTCAGGGCTCTACAGTGCTTCGTGATTCTTTCAGAAGAGCTCAATTTCAGCCGCGCCGCCGAACGCCTGCATATCGCGCAGCCCGCGCTGAGCCAGCAGATCCGCTCGCTCGAGGAGCGGCTCGGCACGCAACTGGTGGATCGCGCGAGGCGCCCGCTGTGTCTGACCGAGGCCGGCCATTACCTCTGCGCCGAAGCGCGTCAGATACTGGGCTCGCTGGAACAGGCGACGCTCGTCGCGCAGGAAATCGGCGTGGGCCGGCGCGGCTGGCTCAGCATCGGCTTCACGCGCTCGGCGATGTACAGCATTCTGCCGCCCGCGCTCAAGGCGTTTCATCATGCTTATCCGCAAGTCGAACTCAAGCTCTTCGAAATGCTCACCGAGGAGCAGACGGATGCGCTGCGCGACATGCGCATTCACATCGGCATCGGCCGGCAGCCGCTCGCGGTTGAAGGCTGCACGTCCTATCCGTTGCTGCGCGAGCGCGTGATGGTCGCGCTCGAACCCGGCCATCCGCTTGCCGCGCACAAGAAAGTTCGGATTACCGATCTCGCGGATACGCCGTTGATTCTGTACCCGAAGCATCAGAATGCGCAGTTCAAACGCTCGGTGCAGTCGCTCTACCGCGACGCGGGCGTGACGCCCGTCGTCGCTCACCAGGCCTATGAAATCCAGACCGCGATCGCACTCGTGGCCGCGGGTCTGGGCGTTACGTTCATCGGCGAATCGGTGGCACGGCACGGCCGCACCGACGTCGCGTTCCGCCATCTCACGGGTCCAGGCTCGGCGTATCGCTCGACCCTTGCAGCCACCTTTCGCACCAACGACGCGTCGCCTCATCTGCGCGCGTTCCTCGCCTGCCTTCCCGCGCCGCTCGCCGACGCTGCACTATAAGCAAAACCCTATACAAGCATAAGCAAGCGGTCTTGGACTCCCCGTTCGCGCGTTCTTATCATGAGTCTCACACATGACAAGAACGCGGCTTCGGCCATGGCCGTCGCCGCAAGGTAGGAGACAGCATGACCTCGTTCGACGAAGCCGTAACCATGCGCAAGGTGTACGGGCGTTTGATGCCCCTGCTCTTCGCGATGATGTTCTTTAACTACCTCGACCGGATCAACATCGGTTTCGCGGCGCTCGACATGAACAAGGCGCTGGGCTTCAGTCCGGCCGTGTTCGGTTTCGCGGGCAGCATCTTCTTCGTCGGCTACATGCTGCTGGAAGTGCCGAGCAATCTTCTGCTGCATCGCGTCGGCGCGCGCCGCTGGATCGCGCGCATTCTTCTGACGTGGGGCGCGGTGGCGGCCGCCACGGCATTCGTATTCAACGATTCGAGCTTCTATGTGCTGCGCTTTCTGCTGGGCGTGATGGAAGCGGGGTTTCTGCCGGGCGTCGCGATCTATCTGACCAAATGGTTTCCGGTGCGCTACCGGGCGCGCGCGGTGGGCGGCTACATCATCGCCGGGTCGTTTTCAGCGGTGCTGGGCGGTCCTATCTCGACCACGCTGATGACCTACGCCAACGGCATTCTCGGTTTGCAGGGATGGCAGTGGATGTTCATCCTCGAAGGCGTTCCGGCGATGCTGCTCGGTCTCCTGACGCTGCGCATCATGACCGAGCGCCCCGCCGACGCGAACTGGCTCTCCGTCGAAGAAAAACGATGGCTGGAATCGACGCTTGCCGCCGAACGCGAGGCGCTCGGCGGCAACACGCATTTTCCGCTGCTGCGCGTGGCGGGCGACATTCGCGTCTGGAGTCTCGCGTGCCTGTTCGGCTGCGCGCTCGTCGGCATTTACGGCCTGTTCCTGTGGCTGCCGCAAATCGTCAAGAGCCTCGGTCATCTGAGCAATATCGAAGTCGGCTTTCTGTCGGCCGCGCCGCCGCTGCTCGGTGTATTGGGCACGTTCCTGATCAGCCGCAGCTCCGACCGCACCGGCGACCGCAAGAAGCATCTGGCGTTCGTGTACGGCATGAGCGCGCTCGCCATCGCCGGCAGCGCGTACGCCCCGAATCCCGTGATCGCCTACGTGCTGCTGTGCGTGACCGGCTTGTTCATCTATGCGGGCAACCCGCTGTTCTGGAGCCTCGCATCGTCGTTCAGAACCGGCGCGGCGGGCGCCGCGACGATCGCGCTGATCAACACCATCGCGCAGTTCGGCGGACTGGTCGGGCCCTGGAGCATCGGACTGGTGCGCGGCGCCACCGGCAGCTTCAAGCTGGCGTTGCTGACCATCGCGGCGTTTCTGGTGGTCGCGACGATCATCGCGCTCGTGATGCGTGTCACGCCCGCCGAGGACGAAGCTGCCTCCCTCGCGACGGGCGACGCCGCGCCGCGAGCTTGATAACAGCCAACAGGATCGAAACAGCGAACGCAACACGCGAACGCGCAGGAATAACGCAAAGACAACGCAAAGACAACCAACAGGTATCGCACATCATGATCATCGATTGCCACGGCCACTACACGACCTCGCCGCCACAGCACGAAGCCTGGCGCGCGCAGCAGATCGCCGCGCTGAAAGACGGCGGCGCGCCGCCGCCGCGCCCCGCCATCTCCGACGACGAAATCCGCGAGAGCATCGAGACCGGCCAGATTCGCATCCAGCGCGAACGCGGCACCGATCTCACGATCTTTTCGCCGCGCGCCGCCGGCATGGGGCATCACCTCGCCACCGCCGAAGCCAACGCCGTCTGGTCGAGCGAATGCAACGACCTCGTGCACCGCGTATGCGAACTCTTTCCGCGCAACTTCGCCGGTGTGTGCCAGTTGCCGCAGGCGCCAGGTGTCGCGCCCGCCAATTGCATTCCCGAATTGCGGCGCTGTGTCGAGGAACTGGGGTTCATCGGCTGCAATCTGAATCCCGATCCGTCCGGCGGCCACTGGTCCGGTTTGCCGCTCACGGACCGCTCCTGGTATCCGCTCTATGAAGCGATGGCGGAGCTCGACGTGCCGGCGATGATTCATGTGTCGTCGTCGTGCAATCCGAATTTTCATGCAACGGGCGCGCATTACATCAACGGCGACACCTCCGCGTTCATGCAGTTGCTGCAAGGCGATCTTTTCGCCGACTTCCCGACGCTGCGCTTCATCATTCCGCACGGCGGCGGCGCGGTGCCGTATCACTGGGGACGCTATCGCGGGCTCGCGCAGGACATGAAGCGGCCGCTGCTGAGCGAATACCTGATGAAGAACGTGTTCTTCGACACCTGCGTCTATCACCAGCCGGGCGCCGAACTGCTCGCCAGGGTCATTCCGGTCGAGAACATTCTGTTCGCCTCGGAAACCATCGGCGCGGTACAGGGCATCGATCCGGAAACCGGCCACTACTACGACGACACGCGCCGCTACATCGACGCGATCGAATGGCTGAGCGCCGCGGACCGCCAACGTATCTACGAAGACAACGCGCGCACCGTGTATGCGCGGCTGTCGCGCCAGCTCGATCAGCAATTCGCCGCACAAGGAGCAACGGCATGAATCCCATCGGATGGCGCGAATACGAATCCGCCCCCCAGGCAAAACCGGCGACACTCGATGCCTTGCGTGAACTGGCCGTGTCCCTGCTCAGCGACAACATGGCGCGCGCGAGCGGAATGGTCGGCTTGCGGCCGTATCATCAACCGAAGCCGATGGCCGGCACCGCGGTCACCGTCCATACGCGCCCCGGCGACAACCTCGCGATTCATCGCGCGTTCGATTTTTGCAGGCCCGGCGACGTGCTGGTGATCGACGGTGCCGGCGACCTCACGCAAGCGCTGATGGGCGAGATCATGTCGAACTTCGCCGAGAGTCTCGGTGTGCGGGGCCTCGTGATCGACGGCGCGATCCGCGACGTCGGCGCGCTGCGGCAACGCGATTTCCCGGTGTACGCGCGCGGCGTCACGCATCGCGGGCCCTACAAGAACGGACCGGGCGAGATCAACGTGCCGGTGACGGTCGGCGGAATGGTGGTGCATCCGGGGGACGTTATCGTCGGCGATGAGGACGGCTTGCTCGCGATCTCTCCCGCCGACGTGGACGCGGTGATCGAAGGCGCCCGGCGCCAGCATGCGAGAGAAGCGGCGGCGTTGGAGTCGATCGCGAGCGGCCGCTTCGACCGTTCATGGGTTCTTCCACACCGCGACCGGATGATGAACAACTGATTTCCGCGAAGCCCGAGCGCGTGCGTGATGGCGGCGATGCGCCGCATAATGTGGGTCAGGCCGCATCGTCGTCACAACAACCTCGCAGGAATCGAATGCCTCATGGCGGAATATCTGAACGCTGCAACGCTTCTTGAACTCGCGCGCAACGCGCAAACTCGCGCCACCGCGCCGTGCACGTGCACCAGAACGCCGCTGGACGGCTGGCAATCGCAGCCGCTTTCTCTCGACGAAACGCAGTTCGAGGAAATCGGCACGCTCGCGCCGGAGGACGATCCCGAGCCCACGTTCAGCGAGTATCTGCCCGGCAAAACGACTTACTGGTCGGCGGACGCGCCCATCGCGCCGCGTTACTTCCCCTACAACCGGTGTGCGGTCTGGCAATGCTCGTTGTGCGGGCGTCTTTATCTGCGTTACACCGAAGGCGGCGGGTACTTTGTCGATCGCAGAATCCGTGCCGTGCAGGCGGCGCTGATCCAGGACGTTCCCCTGCCGCCGTGACGCTCGTCGCACCGCTGTAAAGAAAACTAGCGAGCTAGCGCCCCGGCTTCAGCGCCGCATAAGCGCCCGGCGTAATGCCATACGCGCGCTTGAAAAGCCGGTTGAGATGGCTTTGATCGTAAAAGCCCGCGGCCGCGGCGGCCGTTGCCGCGTTGTGCCCCGCCGCGAGCATCCGCTTTGCCGCGAGTAGCCGTAACTGCGTCGCGTAAGCGTGCGGCGGCAGCCCGAATTCCTTGCAGAAGGCACGCGTGAGATAGTAGCGGCTCAGCCCCACCCGTTGCGCCAGTTCATCGACGGAGATGTCGCGCTCATAGTTGGCGGCAACGTAGTCGCGCACTTGCGCCATCTTGCAGGCTTCGCGCCGCGTTTCGCCGGGCGAATGGCTGGATCGACCGGATTGACCGTAGCGTCCGACCAGCATGCCCATCGCGGCCCACCAGTTCGCCTGACGCTCCATCAACGAAACCGCGCCCTCTTCGTGGAGACTCGCATGCGCCTTGACCAGCAGACCGGCAAGGTGCGCGTCCTGATAGAGCCCCGGTGGAATCAGAAACGGTTTGTCGATGCGCGAATCGGCGGAGAAGACGGCGCCAAGCGCACCGAGGCCTTCCATGTCGAGATAGATGGCGCGATAAATCCATTCGCGGCCTTCCCACACCTCGCCGCTGTGGTACTCGCCGGGACCGAACACCAGCACGCTGCCGGGTCCCGCGATCTCGCTGCCGGCGCGTGTATGGCACTGGCCCGCGCCTGCCTGAGTCATGACGATGACGAGTTCGTCGTGCAGGTGCCGATCGAACTTGTGCTTGCCATAGCGAGCGCTGGCGAGACAGGCGCCGTCGAGTGCGCCGTCTCGCCAGCAAACGACTTCCGGCTCGTTTTCATGCGATGTCGCCATGCGTCGCGCTCCCGAATGCCCTTCAAACCAGCTCGATCCTGACCCGGCGATTGCGGCGGCCCTTGTTCTCTATCTTCGCGATGCGGATCGGTCTCGATTGTGCGGTGTTCGTCAGATGCGTGCCGCCGCAGGCCTGCCGGTCCAGGTCGCCGATTTCGACGATCCGCACCGTGCCGTCCGGTGTCGGCGGCGGCGCCACGGAGAGGCTGCGAATCAGGCCTTGCGTCGACTTCGCTTCTGTTTCGCTGACGTAATAGACACGCACGTCCATCGCGCCGCGGATCACCTCGTTGACGGGTTCCTCCAGCGAGCGCAGGGTGTCGTTATCCGCGTCGGGCAGATCGAAGTCCATGCGTGCGGTGCCGTCGGCGTTGATCTGCGCGCCGGTCACGAGCGCGCCGGCAAAGCGCTGATACACCAGCGCGTTGAGAATATGCGTACCGGTATGAAGTTGGGCGACGGCGGCGCGCCGGGCTGCGTCGACGGCCACATGCACGTCGCCGCTCAGTTCGAGCGGTTCGTCGAGCAGATGCCAGAGCACGTTGCCTTCCGCCGCGACGCCGGTGATACGCACCGCGCCATGCGCGTGCGTCAGCGTGGCCGCGTCGGAGACCTGGCCGCCGCCGCCCGGATGCAGCGCGGAGCGGCTCAGCACGACCGCGCCGGGCCGCGACGCGGTCACCGTGGTTTCGAACGCCAGCAAGTCCGGCTGCTCGTGGCAAAGATAGTGCGGCACCTTGGCATCCTCCCGTCGAATGACTGATTGCGCCTAGCATACTCAGTCTTTTGGGAGGCTGTCTTGGTTAAAAATGCCCTGAGGCAAAGCCGGCTGCTCAGCCACCGGCGGCGTAAACCCGAACACCGTCCCCGTTGGCACGCCCGGCGTGGCGGTCAACGTGCCGCCATGCGCTTCGATGATCGACTTGCAGATCGCGATCGACCGGCGCGCCGCGCGTGGCCGGCCATCGCAGATACGCTGAAATCCAGTATCCTGAGCGTCCCTCTGCCCCCGACACATCGGCCTATCGTCATGAACCTATCCTTTGAAGTCCTGCAGGTGCTCGATGCAATCGATCGAACCGGCACCTTTGCAAACGCGGCGGAAACGCTTCACAGGGTTCCCTCGTCGCTGACGTATCTGGTCCAGAAGCTCGAACTCGATCTCGGCGTCAAGCTGTTCGACCGCACCGGCCGGCGCGCGACGCTCACGCATGCGGGGCGGGTGGTGGTCGAAGAAGGGCGGCGTCTGCTGGAAGCGGCGGAAGATCTCGAACGCAAGGCGAGGAGAATTCAGCACGGCTGGGAATCCGAGCTGCGCATCGCCGTCGACGAGATCATTCCGTTCAAGTTGATATGGCCTCACGTCAGCGAGTTTTACAAGCTGGAGCTGGACACGCGGCTGCATCTGTCGACGGAAGTGCTGGGCGGTTCGTGGGACGCGCTGTTGACGCGCCGCGCGGACCTGATCGTCGGCGCCGCGGGCGATCCGCCGCCGATTCCCCATCTGGTCGCGAAACCGATCGGCTCGCTGCGGCATGTGTTCGTGGTGGCGCCCGATCATCCGCTTGCATCGATACCGGGGCCGCTCACACTGGACCTCGTCGCGCGCCATCGCGCGGTCGCCATCGGCGATACGTCACGCAAGCTCGCGCCGCGCACGATCGCACTCGCCGCCAATCAGGAGGTTCTGACGGTACCGACGCTCGAAGCCAAACTGGCCGCGCAGATCAAGGGGCTGGCCGCGGGCACGATTCCGGAATGCCTTGCCGTCGGGCCGCTGAGCCGGGGCGAACTGGTGAAGAAGGAAGTGCTCGGCATGCGCGACGCCACGCATTTCTATCTTGCATGGCGCGACGATGAAAGCGGCAAGGCGCTGCGCTGGTGGGTCGATCAGCTGGACCGGCCGAATCTGATCGACGAAGTGGCGCAACAACGAATGTTGCACGGGTGAGCGAGGTCTAGCCGCGTTCGCCGATCTCGCCTGACGGCGGTTCGTCGAACGGGCGGGCTGCGGCGTCTGTGTCCGCTCCTGCCGAAGCGCCGCGCTCGCCGCTCGCTTCGTTAGCAAGCCGCAGCAATTGGGTCGCGGCCTTGAAGTCCTCGTGATCGAGCCCTTCCGTGAGCCTCGCGCGGGCGGACTTCAACAACTGCGCGGCTTCGCCGTTGCGGCCTTGAGCATGCCAAAGCCGGCCGAGGCTCGTCGCCGCCCGCAATTGCAGCGAGCGGCAGCCTTGCGCCAACGACTCATCGAGCGCCGCGGTCAGGCACGCTTCGGCGTCCGTCGCCATGTCGCCGCATGGCGGCTCGCCCGCATACTCCATCAGCAGCAGCTCGCCGTGCGCGCGCCTGAGTTCGGCCGTGTACCAGTGATCGCCGGTTTCGTCGCATTGCGCGAGCGCCTTCACCACGACGGCGATGCCCTCCTCACGCTGCCCCCCGCGGCCAAGCGCGAGGCTGTATCGCGCGGCGAGCATCGCGCGCGGCGCACCGTACTCGAGCGCTTCCATATCGTTCAACGCCGAGCGGAAAGCCTGCAAACGCTGCGGCGCGTCTTCATCCAGCGAGCGCAGGTATTCCTCGAAACAGCGGCAGCACACTTGCGACACGCTCAGGCCCGCGCGCGCCGACACGTCCTGCAATAACGCTATCGCGTGGGCTGCCCGCTCCCGCTGGCCCGACAGCAGCGACAGCGGCACCTCTGCCTCGACCAGCACGTAACATGTGACGATGGACTGTTCCTGCCTGCATGCATCGGCCACGCACTCCGCAGCCATGCTGAGCGCCTGATCGCGCGAGCCCTGCAACCACAGGATACGTGCAAGCGTCGCGCGGCCGACCACGCGCTGATCGACGGACTGCCCGAGTGGCAGCCGATGCCGCAAGCTGCCGGTGTGCTGCAGAAACTGCTCCAGCGATGCCCGCGCCTGCTGCTGATCGCCCGCGTAATGCGAAGCGATGCCGAGCAGCCGGTACGCGAGAATCGCGTTGTTCGCATCGCCCGTTTCGGAGGCGAGCGACGCGAAGCGCTGCGCGAACGCGAACGCGTTGCGCGCCGCGCCGGACGACTGACTCGCGTTCCACATGCCCCACAACGCGCGCGCTTCGAAGGTCTGCTCACCCAGCGCGATCGCGAGCGCCAGCACCTCGGCCCAGATGCCGAGCGTCTCGCGGTTCGGTCCGCTGACGTAGACGAGCGCCGCGCCGAGCGCGGCCAGCAGTTGCATGCGCACGCGCAGATGCCGGCTCGAGCGCGAGCTCTGATGGGTGGCGGCCACGGTATTGAGCGCGCGCCGCGCCCAGGCGCAGCATTCGTCAACCAGCGAAAGCTCGTAGAGCAACGAAACGACCTTCACCGCGAGCGCTTCGCCCAGCGCCTGGTCGCCCTTCGACGAGAGCGCCCAGGCCAGCGCGGCGCGCAGATCGTCGAGCAGGTCGCGCATTCGGTGCTGCCACATGTCCGGATAAGCGCTCGCCGGATTCTTGCCGTTCGACGATTCGCGTTCGAGCAGGTTTGCGAAATAGCGCGCGTGATGCAGCGTGACGAGACGCCGCTCGCCGTTGTCCTCGAGCTTTTGCAGCGCATAGGCGCGCGTGGTTTCCAGCAGGCGATAGCAGGTTTTGTCGCGCGCCACGCATGTCACCACCAGCGATTTTTCGACCAGCCCGGATAGCGCGGCGATCACCTCGGCTTCACCCAATGCGCCGTCTCCCACGACGGCGATCGCCGCCTCCATCGTGAAGCTGTTGACGAAGATACTGAGCCGGCGCAGCGTGGCGCGCTCGGTTTCGTCGAGCAAGGCGTGGCTCCAGTCGAGCGTCGCCTTCAAGGTCTGATGCCGCGGCAACGCCGTGCGGTTGCCGCCCGTCAGCATGTTGAAGCGGTCGTCGAGGTGGTCCGCGAGCGTTTCGATGCCGAGTATCGCGGCGCGCGCCGCCGCCAGTTCGATCGCGAGCGGTATGCCGTCGAGCCGGCGGCACACCGTGCCGGTCAAATGGATGCTTCTCTCGTCGGACGAAAAGCGCGCGTCGATCGCGCGTGCGCGCGAGAGGAACAGCTTCACGGCGCTGCGCTGCAGGACGTCCTGGCTTTGATCGTCCTGGGCGGGCACCTCGAGCGGCGCGACCCAATACAAATGTTCGTCGACGATGCGCAACGGCTCGCGGCTCGTCGCGAGAATGCGTATGGCCGGACTCACGTTCAGCATCGCCTCGGCAAGCTCGGCCGCGGGGCCGAGCACGTGCTCGCAATTGTCGAGCACGAACAGCACGCGCCGTTCGCCGAGCTCCTTGCTGACCCGCGCGAGCGTGAGCGGGCCGGCTGCCGCGTTCACGCCCATGCTGTTGGCGAACATGGTGAGCACGCTGTTCGAATCCGATGTGGACGCGAGCGATACCAGATAGACACCGTCGGCAAAGCGTTCCAGCAGGCCGCGCGCGACCTCGGTCGCGAGCCGCGTCTTGCCGATGCCGCCCGAGCCGACAAGCGTGACGGTGCGCGCTGAAGCGAGCGCCAGCGCGACGTCGTGGATCGCCTTCTCGCGGCCGATCAGCGCCGAGAAACTGGCGGGCAGATTGTTGGGCACGCCGAGGCTGGGCACGGCGCGATCCGCGGCGTCACGCTCGTCGTCATGGCCGGGCTTGCCGGCATGCACCGCCGACGGATCCCTCGGCACCAGCCGGTAGCCTCGCCCGGAGACGGTCTGTATCAGGCCGCGGCTCTCGCCCAGCACCTTGCGCAGCGCGGACATATGCACTTGAAGATTGTTCTCCTCAACGATCGTGTCGGGCCATACCTGCTTGAGAATATCGTTCTTCGATACGAGCGCGCCATTGGCGGCGATCAACACGGCGAGTATGTCGAACGCACGGCTGCCGAGGCGCACAGGCTGTCCGTCGAGAAACAGTTCCCGACTGGCGAGGTCCACCTGAAGCGGGCCGATGCGAATCATTGCAGGGGTATCCAGGACGCACGAAAAAAACAACCGGCGGCAGACCGGTCGGCGTTGTGTCCCCGAAGTCTAGACTAACGACGAGTGCCCATGCGCGGAAAAAAATGAACCTATCGTTCAAATTTTTTGTAGTGAGGAAACGCTTCGCACGGAGCGTCTCGCGATTGATTCATCCGTCGACCGCCGGCGCAAGCGGGCCGCCGGGAACGGTTGAATCCGCCAGGTACACGAGTGTGTGGCGTGTCGCAGCGGACAGCTCGCGAACCTCGCTCGTGAAGGACAAGGCAGAGCCCGGGTACGAATACAACTAGCGCGAGTCTCCCTTCACAACCATACAAGGCATGTCCGCAATCACCGAAGCCAGAATCATCGCACCCGCATTAACCGGGATCGCACTACGCACCCTCGGCTTGTAGATCGGATCGTTACGGCGGATCATCGCGCCGCTCAGCGCGCAGCGTCCCTTGAGCCGCGCGCGGCAGCTGATCCACACCTGGTCCGCGTAACGGCAGCGGGTTGCGTCTTGCCAGAGCACCGCAATCGACGTTTGGGACAAGCGCTCGATCACCTCGACCTGGACGTGTCGCGACGGCGCGTTCGCGGCTGCACGATCGATCGGCGGCTTGAGGTACGCCTCGCCTTCGGCTTCACTGCGATAGCCGGCCAGAAGCTTGCTGATCACGTGATCCCACACCGGAGCGCGAGCATCGTCGCATAAAGCCGCCGTGTTCTCGCCAGGTGCGCAACAGGCTTCGCGGAAGATGCTCGCTTCCAGTTGAGCCACCTCCGTGCATTGCTTCAAGGGGCTTTCGATATGCATCGCGCTTCTCCCAAGCTTCTTACTCGCTTCTTTCCATCGAGTTGCGGCCTTCGCTCATGCTGGATTGCCGGCTTGATAAGCGCAGTTGTCACCTTCAGCACGCTCCCGCCCGCTCGCCGCACAATCAACCACCCGTCCAGCCGCGCAAGAAATCCACCAGCAGTTCGTTGACCCGTTCCGGCTGCTCCTCCTGAGGCAAGTGTCCGCAACGCGCAATCGGCTCCGCGCGCAGATGGGTCGCCATGCTTTCCCACACCGCCTTCATGTCGAACATGCCGCCCACCGCGTAGAAGTCTTCGCCCCACAACGCCATGGTCGGACACGCGATTTTGGTGTCCGCGTCGACGAGATCCTGTGCGACGTCCTCCGCATTCGCGCGGTAATCGGCCATCGCGCCGCGCACGGCGCCGGGCCGCTTATATGCCTTCACATAGGTCTCGAAATCCGCGCCTTCGATGGTGTGCGGGTTGTAGCACCAGTCCGCGAAGAAGTGATGCAGCCACTCCGCTTCCTTGCCCGCGATCAGCGTTTCCGGCAAGTCCGCCACCAGATGGAACAGGAAGAACCAGTAGGCGCGCGCCGTCTGCGGATTCATGTTTTGCGCGACGACCCGTGTCGGCACGTTATCCATCACGACGAGCCGGTCGACTCGCTCAGGGTGATCCTTGGTCAAGCGCGTCGCCACGCGTGCGCCGCGGTCATGCCCGACGAGCGCCACCTTGCCGATGCCCAGTTCGTCGAGCAGACGGACGATATCGAGCGCCATGTTCCGTTTGTCATAGCCCGAGCCGGGTTTGTCGGTTTCGCCATAACCTCGCAGATCCGGCGCGATGACGCGGTATTGGCGAGCCAGCACCGGAATCTGATGGCGCCACGCAAAGCTCGTTTCGGGAAAGCCGTGCAACAGCACGACCGCCGGACCGCTACCGGCATCGAGGTAATGCTGCCGGATACCGTTTGCACGAAGCGTGTGATGCGTGACCTGGACCGTTTCGGTTTCCATCTCGTGTTCCTCGAAGTAATGAGCGCGCCGGGCGTTGGTCTTATTGACCCGGCGCCGCCTCGTAATTGACCGGCACCCAGTCATACGTGCGTCCGTTCTTCCTGACGTGCCCGAGGCCAGGGAAAGCAACATGCGCGGCGCCGATCAGATAGCGTTTGCGCGCGGCGAGTTCGAGCACCGAGCGGCGCGAGCGCCGCGCGTCGGCCGCGTCGGTGTCGTATTCGACAGAAGCCGCCGGGTTCTGCAACTGGATCGACGCGACGTGGATGATGTCGCCCCACACGAGCAGATCCTTCGAATCGCTTTGCACGAGATAGCCGCTGTGGCCCGGCGTGTGTCCCGGCAACGCGATCGCGCGGATGCCCGAGTCGAGTTCAACGTCGCCGCTGAACGGCTTGAAGCGCCCGGCTGCCACATAGGGCGCGACAGAGGCGCTCGCGGCGTCGAAGAACGTGCTGAGAAAAGCCGGCGCTTTCGACTTGTTGGCCGGATTCAGCCAATAGTCGGCTTCGCTCTGGCTCACCCGTACGACCGCGTTCGGAAACGCCATCGCGCCGTTCGACACGACGCCGCCGACGTGGTCCTTATGCAGATGCGTCAGCAACACCTCGTCGACCTGCCCGGGTTGATAGCCGGCCGCGCGCAGGTTGGCGAGCAGCTTGCCGCAGCAATCGCCGTACAGCACGCCCGCGCCGGAATCGATCAGAACGAGCTTCGAACCGGTGTTGATCAGAAACGCGTTGATCGACCCTTGAACCGGCGCCTGCAGAAAATCGCGCGCCAGGTCGCGGGCGATTTCGCTCTTCGGCACGCCCTCCACTACCGTGTCGATCGGAAACGGATGCGTGCCGTCGAGCAGCGCGGTCACTTCGAACGTGCCGAGCATGATCCGGTAGAAGCCCGGACCCTGGGCTTTGATCTGGGGCGCGGCGGCGAAGGCCGTACCGCTCGCGACGACGCTCAACATAAGCACGCACCAGGTGCCGGCATGCATCGCCCAACCGCGCTGAAGCCACTTCATCATCCAATCCTTTTTTGCCGCGAACACAAGAAAAAGCATAGCGATCACGCATTCGA
>DASPZL010000202.1:0-3655 GCA_035636295.1 Paraburkholderia sp. | reverse complement strand
GGATCTTCTGGGCGTCCCACGTCCCCTGAGAACGCAAGCACCTTGTGATTGCGGCACACGACAACGCTTCCCGCGCCGAGGATGTGGCCCACGGGCAGAAACCGGAACGAGATGCCATGCCGCAACTCGACGGGGGTGTCGAAAGGGCGCGGCACGAACAGATGCAGCGCGCGTTCCGCGTCTTCCAGCGTATACAGCGGCAGCGCCGGGCGATGTTTCGAGAACCCATGCCGGTTCGCGAAATCCGCTTCTTCTTCCTGCAGCCTCGCGCTGTCGCGCAGCATGATTTCGCACAGCGCAGCTGTCCCTGGCGTGCAATACACGTGACCCCGGAAGCCGTTGCGCACGAGCAATGGCAGATAGCCGCTGTGATCGATATGTGCGTGGGTCAGTATCACGGCGTCGATCGAGTCTGCCGGGACAGGCAGCGGCACCCAGTTGCGCATCCGCAGATTCTTGACGCCCTGAAAAAGCCCGCAATCGACGAGAATCCGCACGCCGGGTTCTTCCAGCAGATACTTCGAGCCGGTCACGGTTTCGCTCGCACCGAGAAAGGTCAGGTTCATCGCTCCTCCACGGACAGATACATGTTCACAAGCTCAATTGCATCCGATATGGCTGTGATGCCATTGATCCAGGTCATCAACGGGTCGCGCAAGTGGCTCAATTGAAAACGCTGGCGCGTGCGAGTGCCGGCTTGACTTGCGTCAATCGCGGGCCCGTCGCGGGTGTTAGCTTGATGTAACCGATAGATGTGCTGGAGACGGCAATGGTCAGGTTGCTCGCGCTCGGATGTGGATTCATTGCGCTGGTCGGCGTGGTTGCGCTTGCCGTGATGTACTACATCATCTGGAAAAACGCCGACTGATCGGCCACTGCGCGCACTTTTCAGGCAGTCGCTGCCGGAGGCAGTCAGCACGAATGATGTGCGCCTGCTGGCGAGAGGCACCGTGCCGCGTCATCTGCGGTATGCGAATCCATACGGGTGGGCCGTCGCGGGTTTTGCGCTGGTCGCGCTTTGCGTGCTGCTGATGGTGCCCGCGATAGCGCGTGTCTTTGGTCTGCACGCGGTTCTGGCATGGCCGGACTGATCGCAGCCGAAGGGATATGGGTGAGGCGACTGACGTGAAGTATCTGTTGTTCCTGTTCGCCGCGGTGTTCGTGTTGAACGTGATTCCCGCGTTTGCGCCGCCGACCTGGCTCGCGATGTCCTGGATCGGGTTCCAGCGTCCCGAAGCCAATCCCTTCCTGATCGCGCTCGTCGCGGCCTGCGCGGCGACTTGTGCGCGTCTGGTGCTCGCGCGCAGCGCGGGACGGTTGGTGCGCAGCAGATGGCTGCACGAGGCGGACCGCGAGAATATCGACATACTGAAGTCACGTCTAAGCCGGCACAGGGCCGCGACGGCGGGCGCTATTCTGCTGTACGCGTTCAGTCCACTACCGTCGAATTACCTCTTCATCGCGTATGGGCTGATGCGCGCGAATCTCTGGCTAATAGGCGTGCCTTTCTTCGTCGGGCGTGTGGCGAGTTATGCGGCATGGGCCAGTCTCGCGCAGTGGGTGCACGGTTTTATTGATCCAGAGTCTGAGTTCGAGGGCACGTTTTTCAGCCTTTATTTCATAGCCTCACAACTCGCTACGATAGGACTGGTTGTGCTCTTCGTCCGCCTGGACTGGAACTTGCTGCTTCACGAGCGCAGATTGCGGCTGCGGCCTTCCCGTTGGCGAAGGGAAGACGTAGAGGAGCGCGCGAGCAAAGACCGGCCGTCAGCGCGAAAGAAGGCGCCGTAGAAACGGCGCCAGCCGTCATGTTCCGGCTAAGCCGCCGTTGCTTCGCCGCTACGCGCAAGCAGAACCGGTGTATCCACGAGCCGCGCGGTGCGGGCGGCCACGCTGCCGAGAAGCCATCGCGCGATACCGCGTCTGCCATGCGTGCCGAGAACGAGCAGGTCGCCATTCCACTCCGCTGTGTCCCGTACGATCGCGTGCGGAACATCGTCGTGGGTGGTAAGCGTCTTGATCAGGGCAGTCTCCGCGGTGCGGCCCTGATCGGCGCAGATGCGCGCCGCGCGCTCGAGGGCAGTGCAACCCTGTTCCAGATACGCACTTTCCAACGTCTCGGCGGCACGGCCATCGAACAGGTGGACTGCCCGGTCCACGACGTAGACCGTGCGCAGCAGGGTATCTGGGGTAGCTATCTGGAGACCCGTCTGCAAACCGGCGAGTGAGCAGGCGCTGCCATCCAGTGCAAAGACCATACGCGCGGGTGGCCGGTCCGTAGGAACACGGCAATCCTCTGGCACGAGCAGCAAAGAGCAGGTCGCGCGCCGCGCCACCGGCTCCGATACGGTGCCTTCGATCCAGCGCAACAGTCCATGATGATGCCGCATGCCCATCACGAGCAGGTCCGCATTCCATTGCAATGCGGTAGCGAGCAATGCATCGGCCGTATCGCCGCTATGCACGGAGAGATCGACCAGTCCAAACTCCAACTCTATCCCGGCGAACATCGCTTCGATTTTCGCAAGGGCGGCGCGAGCATCGCCGACGATCTCATCTCTCGCCGCGGCAAGAAAGCCTTGAGTCGTCGCGCCGAGAGGAAACAGCGTGTGCGGGTTCTGGGCAACCGTCACCAGCCTGATTTGTGCACGGCCGGCGAACAATGCTTTTGCATATTCGGCTGCGCGCAGTGTCGCCTCCGAATCATCCACGGCCAGCATGACGCGCTGAAACGCGCTCTGGGGGGCCGAACCAGCATTCGATGTTTGCGCCATGGTGCTTCTCCGTTCAGGCTGCACTTGATGTATAGATTCTCCATTTGGCAAAACGTGCCCGATTGATCCTGGTCAAGCTCTCGTGTACCATGCCGCGCCCGTACTTTCGTCAGATGAGTTCACCGCTACGCGGTGAGATTGATATCGATCTATTCCACCCGACTTGCGCACGCTACGCTGAAAGCTTGGAGTATTCGGCCTGACGCAGCTCACGCTCGGCGTCGACCGCGATTCGGCCGAACTTTTGGCTAGAGAAGTCAGCTGGTATGGAGGGCGGGGCAAGGGGTTTTGCGCAGATCAACTCAGTCCGAAACGTCTGATGAACAACGTTTTCATCAAATGTGTGAGCATCGTATAACCGAGAAGAATCAACATCAGAGCTGGCCAATACGCCCACGGCAAGGGGGTAAACCCGAGTACGCGGCCAATCGATGTGAACGGCAGTACGACGCCGGCCGCGGCAACGAGCAGGGTCGTTGCGAGCAGCGCTGGACTGGCGCTGCTTTCGATAAACGGCACCTTGGCAGTGCGGATGATGTGAATGATGAGTGTCTGCGTAATCACCGATTCGACAAACCAGCCGGTCTGAAACAGAGCCGGGTTGTCCCACGCGTCGAAGATGCGCAGCATCATGAAATAGGTGGCGTAGTCGAACAGCGAACTCACCGGACCCATCAATAGCATGAACTTCATGATATTGCCGAGATCCCAACGTCGCGGCGCGCTCAGATACTCCGGGTCGACGTTGTCGGTCGGTATGGCCGTCTGCGAGAAGTCGTAGAGCAGATTGTTCGTGAGTACCTGAATGGGTGCCATCGGAAGGAATGGCAACATGATGCTGGCGCCGATTACGCTGAACATATTGCCGAAGTTCGAACTCG
>DASPZL010000201.1:0-5859 GCA_035636295.1 Paraburkholderia sp. | reverse complement strand
CCGCATCGCTGCGCCCTGTTGAAACCCGGCAACAGGCAGCACCGCGCTCGACGCCAACCAGGCCACGTTTATCGGCAAGGTGACGCCGTGGACATCGAAGGGCAGCAGCCCCATCGCGAAGCCATGCCGCTCGTGAGCGATACTGCGGCCGCCGTGCTGATGCTGCTGCCGGCGTAGCGCTTGCAGACATGCATGTGGCCCGCAGTGCCGCTCAGACGCCTGGCGCCGCGCTTGCCGCGAGTTCCACGATATCGGCGGTGATCTCGTCCTGACGCACTTGCCGGTAGCTTTGCGTGAGTTCGTCGAGCGTCTCCTTCACATTGGCGCGCGCAGCCAGCATCGCGCGCACCCGCGCTTCGTTCTCCGCGGCAAACGACAGCATCACTGCCTCGCACAACTCCACATACACGTAGGCTTCGACCAGCCCGGCGAGCACGCGCTCAGCAGGCAAGGTGAGTAACGGCGGCTGGGTGCGCGGGGCCACCTGAAACCGCGAAAAGTCGAACGGAATCAGACTGTGTTCGACGATCTCGCTGTGTGCCGCGAGACCCGGCAATGCGTGAATCAACGAGACATGAGTCACGTCTCCCCTTCCGATACGCGCATATAGCGCGTCCGTGATACGGCTGGCGAGTGACGGCACATCGTCGGCGTGGGCGGCCATCGGCGAGCTCCATGCGTATGGCACGCGGCGTTCGGTGGCGACAATCTCGCCACGGGTACCGACGAGAAAAAGCTCTCCATGCCCCGACTCCAGCCGGAACACCGCACGATCGAGAATCTGCTCATTGAACGCGCCGACGAACCCCTGTTCCGCGCAAAGCACGATGACGATCTGCGCGCTGCGCTTCAACCCGCTGGCAGGTTCGACCGAACCAGGCGCCAGTACGGCGCCGATCGCAGCCCCAACCGTCGCAGCCGACGAACGGATTCCGGGCAGCCGCCGTTGCGCTTCGCGCGAACGCGCTGCCGCGATGCCGCGCATCGCACCGATGACGGCGTCCAGTTGCCGGGCGGTCGCGCTGCGCGATTCGATTTCGGCAAGTTTGCCGCTCATCGCGCGCTTCCACTGACTGCAGTGACGTTAGCGGCCGAGGGCGCGAACTGTTGCACCAGTTCGCGAACCGTGGCGACGAGCACCGCCTGAACCTCGGCGCTCAACGGCGCGGCCGGCGTTAGCGATAATCCTTCCGCGAGATGGCTCTCGAGACGCGCGGCCAGTTGCGTCCGCACCTGCGCGACGACGCTGCCCGGCGCCGCATCGAACACCCCCTCCGCCAGCGCTGACAGCAGCGCTATTTCTTCGAGCGTGCGCAACGCGCTGAAGCGCGGCTGTGCGATCAGCGCACGGATGCGTTCGCCGCGCGCGATCTTGCCGGCGACATGCGCGTCCGTCAGCCCGCCGAAGCGGCTGAACATCTCCAGCTCGAGAAACTGCGCGTAGTCGAGGCGCAAACGTCCCGACACACCACGCAGCGCCGGATACTGCGCCTTGCCGCCGACGCGGCTGACGCTCAGGCCAACATCCACTGCCGGGCGTTGGTTCGCGGCGAACAGCGCCGCATCGAGCACGATCTGACCATCCGCAATCGAAATGAGGTTGGTCGGGATATACGCGGACAGGTTGCCCATATCGGTTTCGGCGATCGGCAGCGCGGTCAGCGAACCGCCGCCCAATGTCGCCGACAGCTTCGCGGCCCGTTCGAGCAGCCGGGCATGGACATAAAAGATGTCGCCGGGGTAGGCCTCTCGGCCCGGCGGCTCGCGCGTGAGCAGCGCGAGTTCGCGATGCGTCGCGGCGTGCCTGGTCAGGTCGTCCACCACGACCAGCGCGTGCTGTCCGCGATCGCGAAAATACTCGGCGATCGTGAAGCCCGCAAACGGCGCGATCCATTGCAGCCCCGGCGCTGACGCCGCAGCGGCGACAACGAAGATGCAGCGCTCGGGCGCACCGTACTGACGCACCGATTCGATGACCCGTTGCACCGCCGTCGTGCGCTGGCCAATCGCGACATAGACGCAGATCATGTCCGAATGCTTCTGGTTGACGATCGTGTCGATGGCCAGTGCGGTCTTGCCCGTAGCGCGGTCGCCGATGATCAATTCGCGCTGCCCGCGTCCGATCGCGAACAGCGCGTCGACGAGCAGCACGCCGGTTTCGAGCGGCTCGTTGACCAGATCTCGCTCGATGATCGCGGGCGCGGGCCGTTCAACCGGCATGCGCATGTCCGTCACGACCGGATCGTCCCGGTCGAGCGGACGGCCGAGCGGGTCGATCACGCGCCCGAGCAGTCCGATGCCCACCGGCACTTCCAGCACGGTGCCGGTGCGCGTGACGCGTGAACCCGCTTCGACTGTAGCGCCGTCGTCCAGCAGCACGACACTGATGGTGTCGATGTCCAGCGTGTGCGCGAAGCCGGTCGCGCCGTGCTCGAAATGGAGCAGCTCGTTGAGGGCCGCGTCCGGCAGTCCCGAGACGAGCGCAATGCCATCGCCGAATCGCTCGACCCGCCCGAGCGTCTGCGCATATGGCTTCACATCGGTTCGGGCGAGCGTGTCGCGCTGGTGTGCAAGCCAGAGATCGTCGCTCATGTCAGCGGGGCTCCATCATTGTTGCTCAGCAAGGTCTCTTTGATCCGCGCGAGATCCGCCCGGAAGCTGTTGCGCACAATCGCGTGCGCGGCTGTCAGTTCCAGCCCCGCAATCAGCGAAGGATCGACTGTTATCTGAATGGAAACCGTCCGGTTCAGACGGGCCGCAAGCGCGGTTCGGCAGATCTGCTCTTCCTCTACGGTCAGCGCGCGCGGCGCGGTGAGCGACAGCGCGACGTCGGCCGCGCCGAACTCCGCGCGCACTTGCGCCGGCAGTTGCGCGATTGCGTCAGCAAGGCCGTCGATGAAACCGCTCACGCGCGCACTGTCGGGCAGCCGGTCTAGCAGTTTCGTCGCGATATCGACGGCAAGCCGGGTCGCCCGGGCCGCCGCGAGCTTTTCCTGTTCGACGCGCGCCGCCTCGACTTCCGCGGCGGCGGCCACACGCAATCCGTCCGCCTCGGCCTGCGCCGCGGCCAGCAGCGCGGCCCGTTCGCACCCGGCGTCCGCAGCGATGGTTTGCATCGCGTCAGTCCGAGCGGCGACGAGGCGCTGCGTCTCACGAGACGCAGCGTCGCGCTCGAGTCCCGCCGCGAGCTTCGCCGCGTCGGCGTCCGCGATCAGCGCCTGCGCCGCCTTCTGACGCTCGGTGATGATGCCAGCGACCGGACGGAACAGGAAGCGCGCCAGCAGCCATACCAGCACCAGCGCATTGATCGTCTGCAGCGCGAGCGTCGACCAGTCGATTCGCATGGCCGCCGCCCTACTTGACGAACGGGTTGGCGAACAGCAGCAGCAACGCGATCACGAGGCAATAGATCGCCATCGTCTCGATCATCGCGAGCCCGACGAAAAGCGTGCGCGACACGGTTCCGGCCGAGTCGGGCTGGCGCGCGATCGCATCCATTGCGGCCGCGACCGCGCGGCCTTCGGCAAGCGCCGGTCCGATCGCGCCGAACGACACGGCAAGCGCGGCGGCGGCAATGCTGACAATTTCGATAAGGTTGTTCATGTCACTTCGCTCTTTTTCTGGCTGACGGGGTTAGGGGGATCGCTGATCGCCGCGCCGATGAAGACCATCGACAGCACCGCAAAAATATAGGCCTGGACGGCGCCGGTGAGCAGGTCCAGCGCCATCAGCGGAATCGGCACGAGGAGTCCGGCGAGCGACAGGATGATGCCGATCACGAACACGCCGCTCATCACGTTGCCGAACAGGCGCACGACGAGCGAAAAGGTCCGGGTGATCTGCTCGACCACATTGAGCGGAATCATGATCCAGCTCGGCTCGGCGAATGCCGCGAGATAGCCCGCGGTTCCGCGCACGCGGATTCCGTGAAAGACGGTGGCGCCCAGCACGATCAGCGCCAGTGCGGCGTCGGTTTCCAGATGCGCGGTCGGCGGCGTCACGCCCGGCACCAGTGATGACCAGTTGGCCACCAGCACGAAGATGAAGAGCGTGCCGATCAGCGGGCGGAACGGGCCGGGCTCGGTTTGCATGGTGTCGCGCATCTGCTGGTCGAGCGTGACGACCAGCAGTTCGAGCGCCGTCTGCAGCTTCGTCGGGTTGATCGATAGTCGTCGGCTCAGCAGCGCCGCGACCGCAGTCAGCAGAATCATGATCGCCCACGTGGTGAGGACGGGCTCTGTAATCGACAGCAGACCGATATGCAGCAGCGGCGCGGTCGCGAGCGGTGAAGTCGTCATCGGCCGCCTCCATGCCGCCGCATCGCGACGGTGCGCGCGAGCAGGATCCCCGTCATGCCCGCGAGCAGCGCCAGTGCGCCGACGTGGGCGAGCATCAGCAGCAGTGCACCGGTCAACGCGAAGCGGGCCAGCTGCAGAACCAGTGCCGTCATCGCTTTGCCCGACGCAAACAAGGGCTCGTTCCAGCGCAGCGACACGAAGTGCCACGCGCCGGCCAGGGTCCCGACAGCAAGCCCCAGCGCGAATTGCGCGGCCAGCGGCGGCAACGAACTATTCATGGCGGCCCCGCTGCTGGCGATGCATCCATTTCCAGGCCGACCAGAAGCCGACCGCTGCACCGATCATCAGGAGCGGCGCCGAGAAGAACACGCCGGTGCCGAAGGTCCGGTCCAGCCAATGTCCCAGTGCGAGGCCGATCAGTGTCGGCAGAACGACGGCCCAGCCGAGGATGCCGATCTGGCCGAGCCGGCTGCCGAGCGACGGCTCCGGCTCTTCGCGTCCGCGCGAACTGCGCTCGGCGGCCTGCCGGGCCGCGTCGGCAACCTGATCGCTGGACGGCTTGCGCCCGTCTCCACGGTGTCCGCTCATCGCATCGTGCCTCCGGCGCCGGCCCCGTCCGCGCCATCGCCTCCCGCGCGCGGGCGCAGATAACGCAGCATCTGGCGCACGGCGCGAGCATGCAGCCGCATCTGGTCGACGCGGGCGCGCCGCGCCGCGTCGGCTTCGCTGGCGTGCCGGCTGCGAACGCCAGCCTCGAGACCTTCCAGCGAAGCGCCGGGCACCGCCTCCCGGCAAGCGATGGACACCTCCCTGCCGTGCGACACCATCAGCACCCCGCCATCTACCGCGCAGTAGTGCGTCAAGCCGTCCGCACCGGTCCAGCGGACTACCGACGGCCTCAAGAGCGTAATGAAACCGGCATGTCCGGGCCGGATGCCGAACGCGCCACTTTCGTCTTCCGCGCGCAGCGACGCGATCTCGACGCCGTCGAACCAGACACGTGTCGGCGTCGCCATCGTCAGCGTCAGGCGGGCGCCGCTCATGACGCCGACTCCGTGGCGCGAACGGCGTCATCCTGCGCGGCAGCCGCCTGTTCTTTGCGGCGGCCTTCATCCAGTGCGCCGATCATGTAGAGCGAGCTTTCCTGCCATGCATCGCACTCGCCGGCCAGAATCGCCTTGCAGCCGGCGATCGTATCGGCGAGCGCCACCGAACGGCCCGCTTCGCCCGTGAAAGCTTCGGTGACGGCGAACGGCTGCGTCAGAAAGCGCTGCAGGCGCCGCGCACGTCCCACGAGAGTACGGTCCTCGGCGCCCAGTTCCTCGATGCCGAGCAGGGAAATGACGTCCTGCAGCTCGCGGTAATGTTCGATGATCCGACGCACCTCGGTCGCCACCGTCACGTGTTCGTCGCCGACCACCAGCGGATCGAGCAGGATCGACGACGACGCGATCGGATCGATCGCCGGATACATGCCTTCCGCGGCCATCGCGCGCGACAGCACGACCATGCTGTCGATGTGCGCGGCGATCGCGGTCACGGCGGGATCGGTGAAATCGTC
>DASPZL010000200.1:0-20808 GCA_035636295.1 Paraburkholderia sp. | reverse complement strand
CTCCACGGTCAGCTCGATCGCCTTACGGCGGATCCGACGTGTTGGGAGCTCGAGCAGCTGCTCGAGGCATTCCTCCGGGTGCTGCGCCGACACATCGCGAAGGAAGAGGACGTCCTCTTCCCAGGCGCCGCGCAGCTCATCGACGACACGCGTCTCGAGCGGCTGGACCGCGACGTCCGCGCGGTCGTCCTGGCACGGTGACCCGGTGAGCGGCATCGCGCGAGATAAATTCCGTGACCTGCAGGTAGTCGCCAAGCGTGACAATCGCGAACGCATTGCCCGTTGCGTCACGATTGACTTTCCACTGCGCAGCAGCTTTTCCGTCCGCCAGTTGCATCACGAACGCGAGCCTGTTGTTGGCGTCGTAAGTCATGCCGTACGCGGTCGTTACCCCATCAGCCTTCGTTGCATCGAAAGCGCTGGAGCCGGTCGGGTCGGTAGTCGGCGTCTCGCTTATCCCAGTGACATTGCCGTTCGCGTCGTACACGAAAGACTGGATCAGCTTTGGCGATGCGATCATCGACGGACGCAGACCCGTCGCGTCGTAGTAGCGGATCGTCGTTATCGATGTGCCAGCCGCATTCTTCACCGTCGCGCGAACCGGGCGCCCGGTATCGTCGTAGCCATATTCCGATGTGCCGCCACTGGCGTCCGCGTCTTCCAGCAGATTGCCTGACGCATCCCACGCCGAGGTGGTATTGCCTGCGGTGGCGGTGCTCCCGGTAGGCCGGAGCATGCCGCCGATCGACGACAGACTCAGCGTGGTCGAACCTTTGCTACCGGTGATAACCGTCGAGCCCGCGTTGTAGGCCAACTGCACGTTCTGTACAGCATTGGGATGACTGACCGCCACCGCTCGACCTTGAGCATCGTAGTTCCACGTCGCAGTGCGATTGCCCGACTCGTCGACTTCTCCGGTCAATGCGTTCTTGAACCGCGTGTCGTCGTAGACGTAGCGGCGCACATAACCGTCCGGCCAGGTGACCGAAACAAGATTGTTATTCGCGTCGTATCCGTACTGGGTCAGACCACCTAGCGGATCATTGAGTCGCGACAGACGACGCTTATCGTCGTAGTCGAGCCGAAGCGTGATGTCCTTGTTGGCATCCGTGCCTTCGGCGTGCTGCGTAACAGTGGTCAGCAGACCGGAGCCGTCATAGCTCAGCGTACGAACAAAGCCTGTCTTTGTGCGTTCGGTCAGCAGCACACCCTGGCCGGAATACGATTCGACAGTGTCCGTATTCAGGTCGGTGAGAGTCCATCCAGAGCCGATTTGCGAAAGTATCAGACCAGTGAAGGCCTTTGTTCGCCAGGTGCCAGCCGACCAATTAAAAGTAGTGGGCTCGCCGTTCTCCCGATAGGCCAACACCGTTGACGTGCTGCCGTTATTGGCATTTGCCAGTCCCAGGCTACGCTGCCAACTATGGGACCAGACCGGCCCCATCACCGTCGCGGATGCCGTCAGTGACTTTGAACGGTACGTCCGCGTGAAACGCATCGGAATGTCGTCACCGCTGACAAAATCGGCAACAGTCAACGTGACTACTCCGCTGCCGGGGAAAACCGGGTCAGCAACCGGACAACTAGCCTCCGGCTGGTCATCCGCCGGTGTTGCACACCACGCGTCGATAAGCGGCAAACTAACGCAGTTGTAGTACTGCATGCCACCCGGTACGCCGGCGTAAGCACCCCACCGGCAGGTGGGCGAACCTGGCTTTGCGCCAGTGGCTGCCCACACCGCATTGCAATCGGCTGCGTTCGCCCCGAATGCCATCATGAGCAGCATGAATGCGGCCAGCAGGCGGGCCACCATCGCGGCCGGACTCTCTTTAATTCTGTTTCTTATCATAGTTGTCCCTATTGGTTGTACTTGGTAAAGCCCAAGCACCCTATAGGGACGGCGACGAACGAAATATCCGATAACTCCTAAAATTACGGCATCCTTGCATCGACTCTAACGCGAGTCGGCAAACACCGACGTACGTCATAGGAACTTCGAATTGCAACGGTCAGACGACACCGAACCGCACTACGGAAATGCCTGATTCGATATCAACACACGAGAATGTCGGCTGAGCGCTGAGTTGCAAGCACAAGAAGAAAACGAGGCGACGTAGAGGTATCCCCAAGGGAGCGTCCCCTAGCCGCCGCATTCTACAAATCCCACTTTACTTCCCCGCTACGTACGCCTTAACTGCCGGCAACCCATCCTTCCCGTCATACGTCTTCACGCCCGCGAGCCACTTGTCGAGCACGGCCGGATTCGCCTTCAGCCACTCGCGCGCGGCCTTGTTCGGATCGGTCTTGTTCATGATCGGCAGCATCACGTGGTTCTCGATGTCGGTCGTGAAGTGCAGGTTCGACACCAGCTTCGCGACATTCGGACAACGCGTCGCGTAATCGTTCGGCGTGACCGTCAGCACTTTCGCTTCGCCGTAGTTCGGGCCGAACACGTCGTCGCCGCCGGACAGATAATCGATCTTCATCTGCACGTTCATCGGATGCGGTTCCCAGCCCAGAAACACGATCGGCTTCCTGTCGCGGATCGAGCGGTTCACCTCGACCAGCATGCCCGCCTCGCTCGACTCCACCAGCTTGAACTTGCCGAGCCCGTACTGGTTGCTGTCGATCATCTTCTTGATGAGCGCATTGCCATCGTTGCCCGGCTCGATGCCGTAGATCTTGCCGTCGAGCTTGTCGTAGTTCTTCGCGATGTCGGTGAAGGTTTTAATGCCCGCCTGATACGCGTAGTCCGGCACGGCCAGTGTGTATTTCGCGCCGGTCAGGTTCGGCGTGGGCAGCACGGTGAGCTGGCCGGCCTTCTTGAACGGATCGATCATCGGGTCCATGGTCGGTGACCAGTAGCCGAGGAACACGTCGATCTGCTTGCTCTTCACGCCGGCGAACGTAATCGGCACCGAGGCGATCGTTTTGGTCGGCTTGTAGCCGAGCCCTTCGAGCACGGTCGAGGCAAGCCCGGTGGTCGCCGCAATATCGGTCCAGCCGACGTCGGCGAACCGGACGGCCCGGCAAGTAGCGGGATCCGCGGCAAAGACAGACGACATCGACAGCGCGCACAACGACGCAGCCCACACATGTTTCATGGCGTTCCCTCAGGGTGATTGATGCTTGACTGGTTTTCTTACGCGGATGGTGTTGCGTTGACTTCTTTCACGCCACTGCTACGCGGGTTCAAGCGGACAAGCGCCGCTCGACGCTCGGTGCATGACCGAACTGCGCGCGATACGCCTTGCTGAAATGACACGGCGAATGAAACCCGCACACGGCGGTCACACGCGCGATCGACGCGTCCGTATTGCGCAGCAGTTCACGCGCACGCCGCAAACGCAGCGTCAGGTAATAGTGCGTGGGCGACACGCTCAGGAACATCTTGAACATGCGCTGCAAATGACGCTGCGACAGATGCACGAGCCGCGCGAGTTCGTCGAGCGATAACGGTTCCTCGATATTCGCTTCCATCAGCCGCACCACTTCGATCAATTCCGCGCGCGAGAAACCGACGCGCGCGTCGACGGGAATGTGTTGATAATCGGTCGAGCCGCGAATCCGCTCGACGATGAACTGCTCGGACACCTGCGCCGCGATCGAATGTCCCAGGCGCATGCCGACCAGGTTCAGCAGCAGATCGAGCGGCGCGGTGCCGCCGGTGCAAGTCATCCGGTCACGGTCGATCACGAACAGTTCGTCGGCGAAATGCACGTGCGGGTAACTCTTGTGCAACGGCGACATGTCCTCCCAATGCACGGTGCAGCGATAACCGTCGAGCAGGCCGGCCGCGAGCAGCGCGTACGGCCCCGTGCAGATGCCGCCGAGCGGAATGCCTCTCGCGGCCACGTCCCGCAGCAACGCGATCACCGTATCGTCCACGTAATCGCGAACATGCCAGCCGGCGCATACGATCAGCACATCCGGCATGCCGGCTTCGGCCAGCGTGGTGGTGGGCTTCACCGTGATGCCGTTGCTGGCCCGCGCCGGTTCGCCGTCCGGCGTGATCACCGACCATGTGTAGTGTTGCGCGCGGCCCACGTAGTTGGCCATGCGCAGCACTTCGACAGCACTCGTGAACGCGATCATCGAAAAGTTCGGCAGCGTCAGAAAGCCGAAGTGCGCGAGCCCGGACAACGGCGAATCGGCCGGCGCCTCGACATGGGGAACCGCGTCGCGCTTCATCGGCGGCTCAGCCGTGCTGCGCCGCGGGCGCGCGGCGCACCCTCATCACGCTGCGCAAGCCCGAGAGCAGCGGCGCGCGCGCCATGCCCGGCGAACGGCCGAAGCTTTCCGTGATGCGGTCCAGAATGATCGCGAGCATCACCACCGAGAGGCCGCTTTCGAAGCCGAGCCCGATGTCGAGCCGCTGAATACTCGCGAGCACATCGTTGCCGAGACCGCCCGCGCCCACCATCGACGCGATGATCACCATCGAGAGCGCCATCATGATGGTCTGGTTCACGCCGGTCATGATCGACGGCAGCGCGTTCGGAAACTGAACCTTGTAGAGCAGTTGCCACGGCGTGCAGCCGAAGGCCTGCCCCGCTTCCACGATTTCGCGGTTCACGTGCTTGATGCCGAGCGACGTGAGGCGCACCGCGGGCGGCATCGCGAAGATCACCGTCGACAGAATCCCCGGCACGCGGCCCAGACCGAACAGCATCGCGGCCGGAATCAGATAGACGAACGCCGGCATGGTCTGCATCAGGTCGAGCACGGGGCGCACCATCATCTCGACGTAGCGGCTCTTCGCGGTCCAGATGCCGAGCGGCACGCCGAGCAGCAGGCTGATCAGGGTCGACGACAGCGTGAGGCCGAGCGTGATCACCATCTGGTCCCAGAAGCCGGTGCCGTAGATCAGCAACATGGCGAGCAACGTGAACAGCGCGAATCGCCAGCCCACCCGCCACAAGCCGATGCCGACGAAAAACGCCATCAGCGCCCACATGGGCACCGCTTGCAGCCCGTGCTCGATCAACGCGGCGAAGCTCTCGATCGCCTTGCCGATGGAGTCGAAGGTTTTTGCGTCGTGGTCGAGCAGGTAGTGAACGCCGTGATCGACCCAGGCGCCAAGTGGAATGACTTCAGACATGGGAACCTCGATGGCGCGTGAGAACGTTCAGCACGTTCGTCTTGTTGACGGAACCGCAGTAGGAGCCGTCGGCCTCGACGACCGGCAGCGGTGCGCGGCTCGCGACCACGCGTTCGACGACGTCGTCGAGCGGCGTAGTACGGCGGATGCACTCGATGTGGTTGAGCTGCGGCGACGCGCTGCCCATCGCATCGCGGCAAACAAAGCCGCGAATCTTGCGCTCGCTGTCGAGCACGAACGCGTAATCGGCGCTGCCGTTGAGCGTGGCGGCCACGCTCGACGCGTCGATCTGCGTTGCGTGCGAGTGCATCAGCGGCACGGCGTCGGTTTGCATCAGATCGCCCGCGGTCAGATAGCGGCTCGTGTCGATCCCTTCGAAGAACGCCCGCACGTAATCGTCGGCGGGGTTCGTGATGATTTGCTGCGGCGTGCCGACCTGCACCACCTTGCCACCTTCCATGATCGCGATGCGCGTGCCGATGCGCATCGCCTCTTCGAGATCGTGCGACACGAACAGAATGGTGCGCTGCTGTTCGCGTTGCAGATCGAGCAGCACGTTCTGCATTTCCTTGCGCTTGAGCGGATCGAGCGCGGAGAACGCCTCGTCCATGATCATCAGCGACGGGTTGACCGCCAGCGCCCGCGCGAGACCCACGCGCTGCTGCATGCCGCCCGAGAGCTGCGCCGGCAGCTTTTGCGCGAACGGCGCGAGGCCGACCTGCTCGAGCACCGTCATCGCGCGCTTCTCGCGTTCCTTGCGGCCGATGCCCGCCACTTCGAGCCCGAACGCCGCGTTGGACAGCACAGTGCGCTGCGGCATCAGCGCGAAGGACTGGAACACCATGCTCATGTCCTTGCGGCGCAGCGCCGTCAATTCCGAGCGCGGCACGCCGGCCACGTCGCGGCCGTCGATCAGCACCTTGCCGGCCGTGGGCTCGACGAGGCGATTGATCAGGCGAATCAACGTCGACTTGCCGGAGCCTGACAGGCCCATCAGCACGAAGATCTCGCCTTCCTTGACTTCGAACGAAACATTGTGAACGCCGACAATCTGACCGGTGCGCGCGAACACTTCCTCTTTTGTCGCGCCGCCTGCCAGCATGCCGATCGCCTGTTTCGGATTGGTGCCGAACACCTTGCACAGCCCTTCGACCACGACCTTGGGGGAATTCATTGAATGCTCTCCTTGCGTGGCGGACGTCCGTCCGCGCTGTGCATACATAGTTGCCAGAAAAAAGTACGCCTAGCCGACTATTTGCGACAACCACATGTGGAAATACGACACCCGCGCCGCGCAGGCGCCGCCGAGGAGCGGCCGGAGCCTTATGGGGCAAGGGTTTGACGGGTGTTGAGGGGCCTAGGCCGGCATGTCGCGCGAGAGCAAGTGTAGGCTGCGTAGCGGAAAAAACCGCTATTCGAGGGTTTGACGGTGCGCGTGCGGCGGATCGGCAGCGAATGGGTCCGCGAGATCCGTTCGAGGGTAAACGGCAGTCCGGGCGGTTCGCGATGCACGGAAATCATTACGACAACCTTAAGGCCGCACGCCGTTACGCCGTGTTACCGATCTCGCATCCCCCTTGCACCTGCAACCCGCGGCCCTGCCTAAACTGCGTTCCATCTTCACTGTCGTCGCCTCATACATGCGGCGAAAAGAAAAAATGCGCAAGAACTTATTATCAGCGATGGTCGGCGGAGCGATCCTGGTGACTTCCGCGTTGGCGTCGCCGGTGGCGTCCGCCCATGTGGATGTGGGCATCGGCATCGGCATTCCCGGGCCGGTTTTCGTACCGGCGCAGCCCGCGTACGTCGAGCCGCCGCCGGTGGTGTATGCGCCCGCGCCGGTCGTCGGATATGGCTACGGATACGGCGACGACTGGCGTGCGCGTGAATGGCGGGAGCATCAGGAATGGCGCGAACGGCGTTGGCGCCGGCACCAGGAGCATGAGCGCGAATGGCGCGAGCGCCACGGCTGGGATGAGGATTGAGGCGGGCTGCCACGCGTCTCACGCGGCAGCCGCGCCGATCATTGCGGCGCGGCTGCCGTCCGATAACCTCGACGGCCGATAGCCAAAGTGAGCAAAGCCGACACCGCGAGACTCGCCGCCACCACATAAAGCCCGGCGGCGTATCCTCCCGTCACGCTTTTCAGCCAGCCGATCGCAAACGGGCCGACGAAGCCGCCAAGGTTGCCGATCGAGTTGATCATGGCGATGCCGGCGGCCGCGCCGGCGCCCGAGAGAAACGTGCTCGGCATGGCCCACAGCGGCGCCTTGGCCGCGCTGATGCCGACGTTCACCGCGATCAGCGCCGCCACCACCGCCACGACGCTATCCGCAATGCCGGCCCATGCGAGCCCCGCGCCCGCCACCACGCACGGAATCACGACGTGCCAGGTGCGCTCGCCGCTGCGGTCCGAATGCCGCGCCCACATCACCATGCCGATCACGGCGAGCACGCTCGGAATCGCGTTCAACGCGCCGGTGCCGAGCGCGCTAAAACCGAACTGGCGAATGATCAGCGGCGCCCATAAGCCGAGCGTGTAAAGCCCCGCGGAGGTGCCGAAGTAAATCATCGCCATGATCCACACGCGCGGGTCGCGCAACGCCGCTAGCGCACCGGATGCATGTCCTGCTTGCGACTCGCGTCCCATCCGCTCTTCGCGCAAGGTGGCGATGAGCCATGCTTTCTCGTCGGCGGCAAGCCACGTCGCTTTCTCGGGCGAATCCGTGAGCGCCTTCAACACGACGAAGCCGAGCACCACCGCCGGAATCGCCTCGATGATGAAAAGCCACTGCCAGTCCTTCAATCCGAACAACGCGGGCATCTGCATGATGGCGCCGGAAATAGGCGAGCCGATTGCGGTCGACAAAGGCGCGGCCGCCATGAACGCGGCGGCGGCAACCGCGCGCTGGCGCGCGGGAAACCATTGGCTGAGATAGAGGATGATGCCGGGAAAGAAGCCGGCTTCGGCCACGCCCAGCAGAAAGCGCAGCGTATAAAAAGAATTCGGCCCGACGACGAACGCCGAAGCCGCCGAGACGAGCCCCCACGTCACCATCACGCGCGCGATCCAGACGCGCGCGCCGACCTTGTTCAGGATGAGATTCGAAGGCACTTCGCACAGGAAGTACCCGAGAAAGAAGATGCCGCCGCCGAGCCCGAACATGGTCGGCGAGAGGCCGAGGTCCTTGTTCATCGTGAGCGCCGCGAAGCCGACGTTCACGCGGTCGAGAAAGCTGACAAAATAAAGCAGCATGACGAAGGGCAAAATGCGCCACGTCAGCTTGCGAACCACTCGGGCTTGCAATTCATTGGTCATGCCTGTCTCCGCTCTGTTCGATTCGCCCGTGACGTCCGCGTCCGGGCGTTATGTTCTTGTGTGATGAATGCGTCGTCGATCGCTCGGGCAGAATCGAGCGAGCTCAAACAACTCAGGCCGCTTTCGACTCCGCCGCAAGATTCGCCGCGAGGATCGCGCAGACCGCATCGGTTACCTGCAGGGTGGTGGCCGTGCCGCCGAGGTCGCCGGTATGCAACGCAGGGTTCGCCGTGATGCGTTCGATCGCGTCCATCAACTGCCGCGCGGCGCCTCTCTCTCCCAGATGTTCGAGCATCATCACGACCGACCAGAACGTGCCGACCGGATTGGCGAGGCCCTTGCCCATGATGTCGAACGCGGAACCGTGGATCGGCTCGAACATGGACGGATAGCGGCGCTCGGGATCGAGATTCGCCGTCGGCGCGATGCCGAGGCTGCCGGCCAATGCCGCGGCGAGATCGCTGAGGATGTCCGCGTGAAGATTGGTCGCGACGATCGTGTCGAGCGTCGCGGGCCGATTGACCATGCGCGCGGTCGCGGCGTCGACGAGTTCCTTGTCCCAGCGGACGTCCGGAAACTCCTTCGATACCTGCAGCGCAATCTCGTCCCACATGACCATTGCGTGACGTTGCGCATTGCTCTTCGTGATCACCGTCAGCAGCTTGCGCGGACGCGACTGCGCGAGCCGGAACGCGAAACGGAGAATGCGTTCGACGCCGGCGCGCGTCATCATCGAGACGTCGGTGGCGACCTCGATCGGATGGCCCTGATGCGCGCGTCCGCCCACGCCGGAATACTCACCTTCCGAGTTCTCGCGCACGATGACCCAGTCGAGATCCTTCGGCGTGCAGCGTTTCAACGGCGCGTCGATACCGGGCAGGATGCGCGTGGGCCGCACGTTCGCATACTGATCGAAACCCTGGCAGATTTTCAGGCGCAAGCCCCACAGCGTCACGTGATCGGGAATATGCGGGTCGCCCGCCGAGCCGAACAGAATCGCGTCCTTGTTGCGGATCGCGTCGAGTCCGTCGGCCGGCATCATCACACCATGCTCGCGGTAGTAGTCGCCGCCCCAGTCGAAGTTCTCGAACTCGAAGGCGAACGCGTCGTGGCGCGCGGCGATGGCTTCGAGAACCCGCTGGCCGGCGGGCACGACTTCCTTGCCGATGCCGTCGCCGGGGATGGTTGCGATGCGGTAGGTGTTCACTGGCGTCTCCGTGATGTTGAACGTATGGCCCGCATCGTAGAACGGAGACCGCTCGCGGAAACGCTGCTAGACTCAAAGCATCCTTAACTCCAGGTTAACAATCAGCGCCTCCTCGGCTCGCCTCACATGACCTCATCGATACAACCGGACGACCTCGCCTTCTTCTCCACGCTGGCCGCGAGCGGCAGTCTGACCGCCGCCGCGCGTGAACTCGGCTTGAGCACGGCGGCCGTGAGCAAGCATCTGGCGCAGATGGAATCACGCGCGGGCGTTTCGCTGGTGAACCGCACGACCCGGCGCATGAGCCTCACGCCGGAAGGCGAGCTTTATCTGACGAGCGCGAGGCGCATTCTGAGCGAAATGGACGACCTCGCCCAGTTGCTCGGCGGCTCGCAAGCCGTGCCGAAAGGCCTGTTGCGCGTGAATGCGACGCTCGGTTTCGGCCGCAGCCACGTGGCCCCGCTGATCTCGCAGTTCGTGCGGCGCTTTCCCGAAGTGGACGTGCAGTTGCAGCTTTCCGTCGACCCGCCGCCGCTCAGCGACGACGCCTTCGACGTCTGCGTGCGCTTCGGCGAACCGCCGGATGCACGCGTGATCGCGCGCCGGGTCGCGCCGAACCGGCGCTTGCTGTGCGCTTCTCCCGGCTATCTCGCGAGGCGGCGCGCGCCGCGCGGCCCGGCGGAGTTGTCGCAACATAACTGCATCGGCATTCGCCAGGGCGGCGACGGCTACGGGCTATGGCGTCTGACGAGCGGACGCGGCGCCGCGGAAAAGACGGAGACCGTGCGGGTGCGCGGCAATCTGACCACCAATGACGGCGAGATCGCGGTGAAGTGGGCGCTGGACGGCCACGGCATTCTGATGCGCGCGGAGTGGGATATCGCGGAGTATCTCGCCGACGGCCGGCTCGTCCACGTGCTGCCCGACTACCGCACGCCGGGCGCGGATATTTATGCGGTGTACCCGCAGCAGTTGCAGATGACGGCGCGAGTGAAAGCGTTTGTCGACATGCTGGTCGAGACGCTGGGAGGACGGTGAGTTGGGTCTCTGGCGTTGAAAACAGCCGCGCGAGCCCGATCAGCGCCGCGCGGCCGCCGCCGCCCGATTACTGGCTCGCGCCCGTTCCGATCCCCGCCTTCTTCTGCGCGTTCTGCAGATTGGTCGGATAGTTAGGGTCGTTCCTGGACGGTTGATAGCCCGCATCCTCGAGCTTCTTCAGTTCGGCATTTTTCTTCGCGCGCGCCTGCTTGCGTGCCGCTTTACGCTCGGCCTTGGTCGGTTTCGCGCTGCTCGCCACACCGGGCTGGGCGGCCTCGGCCGCGGGGGCGCTTGCATCTTGCGCGGCGGCGAGTGGAATGCCACCGGCCACCATTGCGGTGACCGCGAGCCCGAGCATGACCTGTTTGACGGCAAAGAACTTCATGGCTGATATCCCCTCTGGAAAGTTGGCAATGACGTTGAAGCCTGTTTGCGATTTCGTTCACCACGACGAGTCGCGCGATATTCGGCACGGTCTCGACGGTTAGAGCTTACAGCCAAACGAGCGGGACTGAGGCATAGGCTCGCGGCGTATCCGGCCAGCACGGCATCGACTTCGCCTTCGCCTAAGAGGCGAGGCCCGCATATTGCTACGCGGCGATCTGCTCATCGGTCGCAAGCCGTCCGGTGTCAGCGGAACGACAGCGTTGGTTATTCAAATGAATGGCAATCGAGAGGTGACGTAAATGTGTACGCCACGAGATCTTAATCAGCGGGTGTTTCAATGCGCGCAGTTTCTTGCGGTAAGACCATCAGCACTCTTTCTAACAATATCCCCAGCCCATTTCCACACGCACGTCGATGGAAACGCTGAACGGCGAAGTCGAATCTGGAGCCAGTCACATGTTCCGTAGAACCCTCTTACCCATTCCGCTTGCGGCGCTGCTTGCGCTCGCCGCGTGCGGCAACGATACCGTGACCCCGCCGCCCTCGGCGCCCGCGGCGACGGTGTCGGCGCAGGACTCCGTTGCAACGGCCACGCCGATCAAACACGTGGTCGTGATCTTCGGCGAAAACGTTTCGTTCGATCACTACTTCGCGACCTACCCGCAAGCCTCCAACCCGGTCGGCGAACCGCAGTTCACGGCAGCTTCGGGCACGCCGGCGGTCAACAACCTCAGCAGCAGCAATCTGATCACGACGAACCCGAACGCACTGCCCACGTCGCCGAATACGGCGGGCCGCACGGTCGGCCTCGTGACGATTCTCGGCCTCGGTCTGCCGGCAGCCGATCTGCTGCCGTTCCGTCTGGACCGCTCGCAGGCCAACACGTCGAGCCAGAATCACGCATATGCCGCTGAACAACTCGCCTACAACAACGGCGCGATGGACTCGTTCCCGCTGTTCACGGCCGCGGGGTCGACCATTGCCGGCAGCACCGGCGCGTTTGCGACGAAGGGCCAGGTGCTCGGCTACTTCGACGGCAATACCGTCACGGCCTTGTGGAACTACGCGCAGAACTTCGCGATGAATCAGAACGCGTACACCGACACGTACGGTCCGTCGACGCCGGGCGCGCTCGAAGTGGTGTCCGGCCAGAACAACGGCGTGATCGTGGCGGGCGGCACTTCGGCCAACGCGATTCCGGATTCGGCAGGCGGCTTCACGATGCTCGGCGACCTCGACCCGACCGGCGACGTCTGCACGATCGCGGCAAGCAGCACGGTCACGGGCGCGATGTCGTCGAAGAACAGGAACATCGGCGACCTGCTCAACGCGAAGGGTCTCACGTGGGGCGGCTTCATGGGCGGCTTCAACCTGCAGACGGTCAACGCCAACGGCACCACCGGCTGCGCGCGCTCCACCTTCTCGCAAGTGCTGAACGCGACCAAGACCGACTACGTGCAGCATCACGCATGGTTCCAGTACTACGCCAGCACGGCCAACCTCGCGCATACGCGTCCGTCGTCGACGGCGGTGATCGGCTCGACCGACCCGCTCGACAACACGGCCACGCCGGTTCACCACCAGTACGATACCGACGACTTCTTCGCCGCGGTGAAGGCCGGCAACTATCCGTCGGTGAGTTTCCTGAAGGCTCCTGCCGTGGAAGACGGCCACCCGGGCAACTCCGATCCGATCGACGAACAGGCTTTCGTCACGAAGGTGATCAACTTTCTGCAACAGCAGCCTGACTGGAAGAACACCGCCGTGATCATCGCCTACGACGATTCGGACGGCTGGTACGACCATCGCTACAAGGCGCCGACGAGTTCGTCGTTCGATTCGAGCACCGCGCAATCGGCCGGCGGCAAGACGGTGGCCGGCAGCGACAACCTCTCCGCCGCCGGTCAGTGCACGGCAGCGGGCGCGGTGCAGCCGCAGGGCGTGAATGGCGGCGCGGTGAACGGCCGTTGCGGTCCGGGTACGCGCACGCCGTTTATCGTGGTGTCGCCGTGGGCGAAGGTCAACTTCGTCGACGATGCGCCGATCACGCAGGCGTCCGTGGTGAGGTTCATCGAGGACAACTGGCTCGGCGGCCAACGCCTCGGCGGCGGTTCGTTCGACGCGACCGCGGGCAGCATCCTGAACATGTTCGACTTCACGGGCGCGGGCAACAATCCGCCGCTGTACCTGGATCCGAACCTCGGGACGAAGCTCTCGGCGGCGCCGGCCATTTAAGCGCGGTCATGCTGTGCCGGGCGCGGTTCTGTCCCGCCCTGCCTTTGCGCGATGCACGCAGCCGTATTCGTGCATCGCGCGGGGAAGCACAGCTTCGGACCGAGCGTGAAGTACAGCGAGATGTAGTCAGGCGTCGAGCCAGTGCAAACGTGCTGGCTCGATTTGCGTTTTGATCGCACCGATCGAATTACTTGTCATCACCGCCATGAACCATCCTTCAGACGCCACCTTGCCATCGCATCTGCCCGCGGGCGGCGAGCCGGGCCCTGTGATTACCGGCCGCTCGTGGCTCAAGCTGCTTGCGTGGAGCGCGGCGGGCATCGTGCTCGCGTTCATCGTCTACTGCGCGTACGCGCTGGTCTACCCCGAGCGCATGCCGCCCGCGGTGGGCGCGATCGTCGAGGAAATCACCGGCGCGAATCCGCATCCGGTTCATTTGATGCGTCCGCAAAACGCACCGCTGAGCGCAGTCGCGCTGCTCGGCAAACAGATTTTCTTCGACAAGACGTTGTCGGCTTCCGGTACGCAATCGTGTGCGTCGTGTCACTCGCCGCAGCATTCGTATGGGCCGGATAACGCGTTCCCGGTTCAACTCGGCGGCGCGCATCTGAATCAGGCCGGCTACCGGCCGCCGCCATCGCTCGCGTATCTGTACCGGCAGGCGCCGTTCAGCATCGGCCCGGATCAGGGCGACACCGACGTACCGGTGGATATGACGCAACTCGCTTCACAGGCTGCCGGCATGCAGCGCGCGCAAAAGACGGCGCTCGCCGCGCCCGCCGCTCCGGCGATGGTGCCGCAAGGCGGACTGTTCTGGGACGGCCGCGCCGATACGTTGCAGGACCAGGCGATCGGTCCGCTGACGAATCCGGTGGAAATGGCCAATGCCACGCCGGAAGACGTCGCGCGCAAGCTGCTGCAAACGGAATACCTGGACCAGTTCAAACAGCTCTTCGGCCCCGCGATCGTGAGCAATCCGAGCCTGTTGATCTCGGAGGCGATGTTCGCCGTGGGGCGATATCAAATCGAGGATTCGTCGTTTCATGCTTTCAGCAGCAAGTACGATCACTGGCTGGAAGGCAAGGCGCGACTGACGCATGCGGAACTGCATGGGTTGCAGCTATTCAATGACAAGGACAAGGCCAACTGTGCCGGCTGCCATATGAGCCAGCCGACGCCTGATGGCTTACCGCCCGTGTTCACCGACACGCAGTATGAAGCGCTGGGCGTGCCGCGCAATCCGGTGATTCCGGCCAACAGGGATCCGAAGTTCTTCGACATGGGCGTGTGCGGGCCGTTTCGCGACGACCTCGCGAAACAGACGCAGTACTGCGGGATGTTCCTGACGCCGACCTTGCGCAATGCGGCTGAACGCAAGGTGTTTTTTCATAACGGCGTGTATCACGATCTGAAGCAGGTGATGGACTTCTATAACCTGCGCAATACCGCGCCGGAGAAAATCTATCCGCGCGATGCGTCGGGGAAGGTGCGGAAGTACAACGATCTGCCGGCGCAGTATCACGCCAACGTCGATGTCGGGGACGCGCCGTTCGATCGAAAATTCGGCGATCAGCCCGCGATGAACGATCAGGATATTCAGGACATCATTGCGTTCATGAAGACGTTGAGCGATGGCTATAAGGATGGCAAGTCGTAAGGCGTAGCGGCGGACGCCTCTCGCGCAGCCGCCAGACTGCGCCGTGCGAGCCGGTGAGGTATCCTTGCCGGTTCCACGACCTTTATCCCTACCCGCCCAGATGGCCGATTTTCCCTTCGACGCCGTACTCTTCGACTGTGACGGCGTGCTCGTCGACTCAGAACCCATCACCAACCGCGTGCTCACCGAGATGCTCGGCGAGCTGGGCTGGTCATTGAGCGTCGAAGAGACGATGCGCATTTTCGTCGGCAAGGCCGTGAAGGACGAAGCAGCGTTGATCGAGGCGCGCACCGGCTACGCGATCACGGCGGACTGGCTCATGCAGTTTCGTGCGCGCCGCAATGCGGCGCTCGATCGCGAACTGGTCGCGATTCCGGGCGCGGCGACGGCGGTGCGCGCGCTTCATTCGGCGCTGAACGGGCGCATTGCGGTCGCATCGGGCGCCGACCGCATCAAGGTGGAATTGCAACTGACCAAGGCGGGCATTCTCGATTGCTTCGAAGGACGCATCTTCAGCGGGCACGAAACGCCCCGCAGCAAGCCTTATCCCGACGTCTATCTGGCGGCAGCCGCCGCATTGGGAATGGACCCGCGCCGTTGCGCGGTCGTCGAGGATACGGTGACGGGCGCCACGGCGGGCGTGGCCGCCGGCGCCACCGTGTTCGGCTATTGCCCGAACGAATTGGGCCACAGCAGCGCCACCGCCTTGCATGGCGCGGGCGCGGTGCAGGTCTTTCGGGACATGGCCGGGTTGCCTAGCTTGCTCGCCGGATGGCACGGGCGTTAAAGGCGCGTTATACGAGTGTTTAACACTAACTCCGCGTCCGGCTACTCGAACGCGGGATCGATCGGTACGCGATAACCCACGGCGAGGCGGTTGGTCTCGTTCGCCATGCCGACCACCGCCTGCAGTTCGCCGAACATCTCGTCGGTCATGCCGGCGCGGCGCGCCGCGGCCGTGTGGCTCGCCACGCAATAGCCGCAGTTGTTCGTCACGCTCACCGCGACGTAAAGCAGTTCCTTGATCAGCGGATCGAGCGCGCCTGGCGCCATTACGTCCTTCAAACTGTCCCACGTGCGCGTCAATGTGGGCGGGTGGTTGGCGATGAATTTCCAGAAATTGTTGACGTCGTCGACCTGGCGGGTCTGCTTGATGTCGTCGTAGACCGCTTTGACTTCCGGCGACGCGGCGGAATATTCAATGGCTTGAAGCTGGCTCATATGTCCTCCTTTGTTGCTGAGTTGATGATGGCATGGCGCGGCTAGCGGTTGCCTGCGTGCCTATTTTGCATCCAATTGCGGCGGACCGAACGACAGGTGCATAGCCGTGCATAGCGATCGCCACCACGCGGTGAATCGCGCTATGGCGATCTGTCGAGCGCGGACGCAAAAAACCCCGCAAAACTCTCATCTTGCGGGGCTTTCTATCAAACTCGACCTGAAACGTTTTCCGCTCAACGCGACATCATGTGCATGCTCACGTTATGCATGACCCACAACGTACCGCCAATCACAATGATGGCCGTCAGCGCGGTGAACGCGAACGCCGTCACGTTCCACCGCTGCGCCGACGAAGTATTCATGTGCAGGAAGAAAACCAGGTGCACGACGATCTGCACGAGAGCGAGGCCCGCGATCGCGAGCAATGCGTTCTCGCCCGTCAATGTCCCGCTCAGAACGAGACCGAATGCGGCGCCGGTCAGAATGACGGAAAGCACAAACCCCGCCGTATAGCTGCCGAGGCTGCCGTGACTTTCACCCGAGTGTGCCGAGTGTGAGTTATGGCTATGGTCCATTTAGATCACGCTCGCAAGATAGACAAAGGTGAAGACGCCGATCCACACGACGTCCAGAAAGTGCCAGAAGAGGCTCAGGCACGTCAGGCGAATCATGTCGCGTTCGGTCAGGTCGCGATGACACATGACCTGAACGGCGAGCACCACCATCCAGATCAGGCCGCACGTGACGTGCAAACCGTGCGTGCCGACCAGCGTGAAGAACGACGACAGGAACGCGCTGCGGCTGGGACCCGCGCCCTCGGCGATCAGGTGCGAGAACTCGCGCATTTCCAGCACGAGAAACGCGAGACCGAGCAGGAAGGTCACGCCGAGCCAGAACAGCAGCACGCCCTTGCGGTTCTTATGCGCGCCCAGCATCGCGAAGCCGTACGTGATGCTGCTCAACAGCAGCATTGCCGTTTCGAGCGCGACGCCCGGGATCTCGAACAGATCCTTGCCGCTTGGGCCGCCCGCGAACTGATGCCCCATCACCGCGAACACGGCGAACAGCGCCGCGAAGATGATGCAATCGGTCATCAGATACAGCCAGAAACCAAATACCGAATGCGACGGCACATGATCCGGTGCGAGATGCGGTTGAACCGCAATAGTCTTCTGTAACATCAGTCCATCTCCATCGCGATATGGGCGCCGGCACCCGCGCGTTTCTCTTCGATCAGCGCCACCGTGTCGGCCGGGATGTAATAGCCGCCGTTATCCATGAAGCTATAGACGATCACCGTGCCGATCGCGCCGACGAGACCCGCGATCGCAAGCCACCAGATGTGCCATACGCCGGCAAAGCCGAGCGCCAGCGAGAATAAACCCACCAGCAGACCCGCGGACGTGTTCGACGGCATGTGAATGTCGCGATACACCGGCGCCTCCGCCGTCGCGTTACGCGACTTCATGTCGGTGAATGCATCGAGCTTGCGCACTGTCGGAACGATCGCGAAGTTGTACGCCGGCGGCGGCGAGGTGGTTGCCCATTCCAGCGTGTGGCCGTTCCACGGATCGCCCGACACGTCGCGATTTTCCGGCAAATTGCGGTCGCGAATACTGACGTACAACTGCACCAGCTGGCAGCCGATACCGATGGCGATCAGCACGGCGCCGAACGCGGCAAAGATCAGCCACGGATGCCATGCCGGATTGTCGTAATGATTCAGGCGGCGCGTCATGCCCATGAAGCCGAGCACGTAGAGCGGCACGAAGGCGACATAGAAGCCGATCTGCCAGAACCAGAACGCCGCCTTGCCGAGCTTTTCGTTCAGCTTGAAGCCGAATGCCTTCGGGAACCAGTAGTTGAAACCGGCCAGATAACCGAACAGCACGCCACCGATGATCACGTTATGGAAGTGAGCAATCAGGAACAGGCTGTTATGCAGCACGAAGTCCGCGCCGGGAATCGCCATCATCACGCCGGTCATGCCGCCGATCGTGAAAGTGATCATGAAGCCGATGGTCCACAAAACCGGCGTGGTGAATTCCAGCCGACCCCTGTAGATCGTGAATAGCCAGTTGAACACTTTCACACCGGTCGGAATCGCAATCACCATCGTCGCGATGCCGAAGAACGCATTGACATCGGCGCCCGAACCCATTGTGAAGAAGTGGTGCAGCCACACGAGGAACGACAGCACCATGATCGTGCAGGTCGCCCACACCATCGTCTTGTAGCCGAACAGCGGCTTCTTCGCGAAGGTCGCCACGACTTCCGAGAAAATACCGAACGCCGGCAGGATCAGGATGTACACCTCGGGGTGGCCCCATGCCCAGATCAGGTTCAGGTACAGCATGGCGTTGCCGCCACCGTCGTTCGTGAAGAAGTGCATGCCGAGATAGCGGTCCAGACCTAGCAGCGCGAGCGTCACCGTCAGGATCGGGAACGACGCCATGATGAGCACGTTGGTGCACAGCGCGGTCCACGTGAACACCGGCATCTTCATGAAGGTCATGCCCGGCGCGCGCATCTTCACGATGGTTGCGAAGAAGTTCACGCCTGTGAGCAATGTACCGATCCCGGAGAGCTGAAGACTCCACAGGTAATAGTCAACCCCCACACCCGGACTGAACTGCAGTTCCGACAACGGCGGATAAGCCAGCCAGCCCGTTTGTGCGAACTCACCGATCACCAGCGACACGTTGATCAGGATCGCACTGACCGCGGTCATCCAGAAACTGAGCGAGTTGATGAACGGGAATGCCACGTCGCGCGCGCCGATCTGCAGCGGCACGATGATGTTCATCAGGCCGACCATGAACGTCATCGCCATGAAGAAAATCATGATGACGCCGTGCGCCGTGAACACCTGGTCGTAGTGATGCGGCGGCAGATAGCCCGGATTGATGTACGCGAGCGCGAGTTGCAGACGCATCATGATCGCGTCCGAGAAGCCGCGCAGCAGCATGATCATCGCCACGATGATGTACATGATGCCGATCTTCTTATGGTCGACCGAAGTCAGCCATTCGCTCCACAAATAGCGCCATTTGCCGAGATACGTGACGGTGCCGAGCACGGCCAGCCCGACGAGCGCCATGAAGATGCCCGCCCCGACGATGATTGGCTCGTGATACGGAATCGCATCGAGCGTAAGTTTGCCGAACATGCGTTACCCCTTAGGCCCACAGTTAGCGTCCTTCATGTTGTCGAGGACGTTACCGTTGTTGTATCGGGCAATGATGTTGTGAAAGAGCTTCGGATCGACCGACGAGAAGTACCGCACAGGCTCCTTCTCCGTGGGCGCCGACACCGTGTGGTAGCGGTCCATGTCGAGACGGTCCGGCGAGGCGCGCACCTTGGCGACCCACGCGTTGAACGCTTCCGGCGACGTGGCGAGCGCGCGGAACTTCATGTCCGAGAAACCCTTGCCGCTGAAATTCGCCGAGGCGCCGCCGTAATTGCCGGCCTCGTCGGCGATCAGATGCAGACGCGTTTGCATACCCGCCATTGCGTAGATCTGGCCGCCGAGTTGCGGAATGAAGAACGAGTTCATCACCGTGTCGGACGTGATGACGAAGTTCACCGGCGTGCCGACCGGAAACGCCAGCTGGTTCACCGATGCAATGCCGAGGTCGGGATAGATGAAGAGCCACTTCCAGTCGAGCGCGACCACTTCGACGTTGATCGGCTTCACCTGCGACTCGAGCGGACGGTACGGATCGAGCTCGTGCGTGGTCTTCCACGTCAACACGGCGAGGAACAGAATGATCAGCGTCGGAATCGTCCAGATGGCGATTTCGATACCGGTCGAATGTACCCAGCCTGGACGGTATTCCGCGTTTTTGTTCGACGCGCGATAACGCCATGCGAATAGCAGCGTGAGCGCGATCACCGGAATGACCACGATCAGCATGGCCCAGGTGGACGTGGCAATCAGCTCACGTTCCGCCAGACCCACACTCCCCTTCGGATTCAAAATATCGAGGTTGCTGCAACCCGAGAGCAACAACACGAGGCCGGCGGAAAGGAAACTTATCGACCCTCGCAGAGCCTGTCCTTTCATATCCATTGCCTTTTCTTTACGACTTCAACGAACGTCATTCGACCGCTCCCCATAGTAAGCGCCTGCATAATAGGGGGACGTTAAGCCGCGATAAACCCTCGATTTCGCAACGATCTATTGCGTCGCAACACGATGTGACACGTTGCCGCATGGCTGGGCGCACGTGAGGATTCGCAATGCTCTCTCGCAGCGTCTTGAAGAATGGCCGACAACGAAAGTCCCTTTAAACAAGCACTAAAACGCGGCGTGATCATTCTGATCGCGCCGCGCAAAACGTGCTTGAAAGGACTTGTTTCGACGCGCGGAAAACCGTTTTTTAAGCAGCATCCGCACGGCGAATGCTGCAATCGCGATGTACTCCGTTCTATCAGCCGGGAGTACGGGCGGTCGTGGTACCGGGCGCCGCTGCCTGCAAATGCTCGCCACCGTCCGGTGCGGAGTCCGAAGGATGTACCGAACGCTCCGATTGAGCCAACAGCGTGCCGACCGAAGGATCGATCGCATCGGTAAACGGCTTCGGATTGAGTCCGATGGCGAGCACCAGCAACGCCATTGCGCCGAGCAATGCGAACTCACG
>DASPZL010000199.1:0-26442 GCA_035636295.1 Paraburkholderia sp. | reverse complement strand
CGTTGCCCGCCGCTCTTCGGAAGGCCGCCCGCCAGAAGGTCGAACCCGGTCGACCGGGGATCGAACTCCCGCTCATTGGCGAATCAAACCACAGGCGAGCGCGGGGCCCGCGCCATGCTGCGGATACGCATAAGGGTCGGTCGCGTCGTGATGCAGCAGGACCGCGCGCTGCAAGACCGAGCGGATACCGTCGAGCGAAACGTCCGGCGCGACGATGAAGCCGCTGGCCACGCCGTTCGCATCCGCATGAATGTTGCCGAGATCGCCTTCGACCCGCGCGCCCGCTTTCAAACGCTCGGCTGCCGGCGAGAACACCTGGCCGGCGCTGGAGCCGTCGGCGGCGTTGCAGTCGCCGCGCTCGTGGACTTGCAACGCGTGATCGCTATTGGGCGGCAAGCCCGCGAGATTGTAGGTGACCTGCACGCCGTCCGAGCGCTCGATAAACGTAACGAGGCCGCGCGCCTGGTTGCCCACAGTGGGCAGCAACTGCGCGTCGGCGCGCTTTTCCTGTGGTCTCAGGAACGCGCTACACCCGCATAACAGCACACTGCTGGCAGCCAGGACGATGAACGCATGCACCGCCTGCCCGTCGATTCGTTTTCCCATGCGATCCTCTTGCCGGCCAGGTGGCCGCCCCTGCGGCCGCCGGGCCGAACTTGTGAAGTCGACATGATACCGCGAGACCAGGCGCAAATAGGCGCCTTGGCCCGTTGTCCGAACGGCCGGTCAGGTGTTCTGCACGACGATGCTGGGAAACTTCGAAGTCATGTCGCGCGCCCGCTCGGCGATATGAACCGCGACCTTGCGCGCGATCGACCGGTAAATCTCCGCGATGCGCCCTTCCGGGTCCGCCACCACGGTCGGCCGGCCCGAGTCGGCCTGCTCGCGGATCGCGATGTCGAGGGGCAGGCTGCCGAGCACGTCGACGCCATATTCCTTGCCCATCCGCTCGCCGCCGCCGGCGCCGAAGATATGCTCTTCATGGCCGCAGTTCGAGCAGATATGCATGCCCATGTTCTCGACGATGCCGAGGATCGGAATGCCGACCTTCTCGAACATCTTGAGACCCTTCTTCGCGTCGAGCAGCGCGATGTCCTGCGGCGTCGTGACGATCACCGCGCCCGTCACCGGCACGCGTTGCGACAAGGTCAGCTGAATGTCGCCGGTGCCCGGCGGCATGTCGACAATCAGGTAGTCGAGATCCTGCCAGTTGGTCTGCCGCAGCAGTTGCTCGAGCGCCGACGTGGCCATCGGGCCGCGCCACACCATCGGGTTGTCCTGTTCGATCAGAAAGCCGATCGAATTGGCCTGCAAGCCGTGGCCGGTCATCGGGTTCATCGACTTCTCGTCGGGCGATTCGGGGCGGCCGACGATCCCGAGCATCATCGGCAGCGACGGGCCGTAGATGTCCGCGTCGAGTATGCCGACCGACGCGCCTTCGCTCGCCAGCGCCAGTGCGAGATTCACGGCAGTGGTGCTCTTACCGACGCCGCCCTTGCCCGATGCCACCGCGACGATGTTTTTAACGTTCGGCAATAGTTTCACGCCGCGCTGCACGGTATGCGCCGCGATCTGCTGGGACACCTCGACACGCGCGTTCGCCACGCCAGGCACGCCTCGCAGCGCGTCGGCGAATTGCGCGCGGATCGCTTCGAACTGGCGCCTGGCCGGATAGCCGAGTACCACTTCCAGGCTGACCGTGTCACCCTCCACGGCTACGTTTTTGATGTTCTTGGCAGCCGCATACGGCTGGCCCGTGTTGGGGTCAGTGACAGCTGCGAGGGCAGCGTCGACCAAAGCCCGATCAATACTCATTGACACTCCGTGGGGAACACTTGCGACGCGGCCGAATCGAAGTCTGGCGCGCGCGCCGGAATTTGAAAGAAATTGTTAGACAGCATTGCGGAAACCCGGCGTGCCGGGCACCCTTCCGGGCAGGCGGAACGCCCATGGGGTCGCATCGCTGTGTGCGTCAGTCATTATTGTAGTGGCTGGCGCCAAGCCGTGCCGGAAGACCCTTCTTCACTGTCGGACCGGGACTTCGAAAGACGTAGGATTTTCCATATTGTCGAGCAGTCCGCTTTACTCGCGTCACGTTAGCCAGATAGGATTTATCGGCAACGCCGCGTTACTCGCTTCACTCAAGAGGAATCAAAAAATGAACGCAAAAATCATGACTCGCCTGGCCGTGTTTGCCGTTGCCGGTTCTTTGCTGGCAGGCTGCGCAACCCAACAGGGCACTAACACGGCCGTCGGTACGGGCGTGGGCGCCGGCACTGGCGCGGCGCTGGGCGCGATCTTCGGCGGCGGCAAGGGCGCGGCGATCGGCGCGGGCGTCGGCGCGGCGGTGGGCGGCGTCACCGGTTACAACTGGCAGGCCATTCACAACAAGCTGTCGGGCGCCACCAAGGGCACGGGCACGCAGATCACCGAACAGCCGGACGGCTCGCTCAAGCTGAACATTCCGAGCTCGGTCACGTTCGACACGAACAGCTATGCGGTCAAGCAGTCGTTCGCGCCGGTGCTGGATCAGCTGACGCAGACCATGCAGCAGAACCCGGAACTGATCGCTCAGGTGGTCGGCCACACGGATAGCACGGGCCAGCCGGCGTACAACCAGACGCTGTCGGTCAACCGCGCGCAAAGCGTAACGGGCTACCTGGGGCAACGCGGCGTCGCACCGCAACGCCTGTCGGCACAAGGCATGGGCCAGAACCAGCCGATCGCCGACAACAACACCGAAGCCGGCCGTGCCGCGAACCGTCGCGTGGAAATCTATCTGCGCGCCACGGCTCAGCACACCACGCAATAACGGCAACGCTAGAAAGAGGATGAAGAAGCGGGCGCCGGGCTTATGCCGCGGGCGTCCGCGAACCGTAAGAGGCGCCGGGGAGAAATCTCGCACGAGAACGAAAAAAATTTCGAACTCTGCTGAAAATCCGCTGTCTCTCTTTACGGTACGTGGCTGGCAACCGCCGCCGCGTCACCATTCTCCTCTTGTCGTTGTTGCTCCGGGGTTTAATAGCCCCGGTTTTTTTTGGGCGCTCGGTTTACCCAACATCGCGCACCATCGCGCTGCTCCACGGCCCAGCCGGCCCATTCGGCCCGCCCCGCGCCCGGCGCCTGCCCTGCTAGAATCAACCTTTCGTCCCACCGCAGGCTCCCGCCATTCTTATGTCAGCACCCGCAACCGATCTCTCCGCAGGCGCGCCGTCAGGCCGTCGCCAGATTCTCGTCACGTCGGCCCTTCCCTATGCGAATGGGCAAATCCATATTGGCCATCTGGTCGAATATATCCAGACGGATATCTGGGTCCGGACGTTGCGAATGCACGGTCACGAGGTCTATTACGTGGGCGCCGACGACACGCACGGCACGCCGGTCATGCTGCGCGCGGAAAAGGAAGGTCTCACGCCAAAGCAGCTGATCGACCGCGTCTGGCAAGAGCACAAGCGCGATTTCGACAGCTTCGGAATTTCGTTCGACAATTACTACACGACCGATTCCGAAGAGAACCGCGTTCTCAGTGAGAACGTCTATCTGGCACTGAAAGAAGCGGGCCTGATCGACGCACGCGATATCGAACAGGCATACGACCCCGTCAAGGAAATGTTCCTGCCGGACCGCTTCATCAAGGGTGAATGCCCGAAGTGCGGCGCGAAAGACCAATACGGCGACAGTTGCGAAGTCTGCGGTTCGACCTACCTGCCCACCGAACTGATCAATCCCTATTCGGTTGTCTCGGGCGCCACGCCGATTCGCAAGACGTCGACGCACTACTTCTTCCGCCTGTCGGATCCGCGCTGCGAGAATTTCCTGCGCGCATGGGTGGGCGGTCTGGCGCAGCCGGAAGCCACCAACAAGATGCGCGAATGGCTCGGCGACGCCGGCGAAGCCAAGCTCGCGGACTGGGATATCTCGCGCGACGCGCCGTATTTCGGCTTCGAGATTCCGGGCGCGCCGGGCAAGTATTTCTACGTGTGGCTGGATGCGCCGGTCGGCTATTACGCGAGCTTCAAGAACCTCGCCGAAAAGCGCGGGCTGGATTTCGACGCGTGGATTTGCAAGGGTTCGAAGGCCGAGCAGTACCACTTCATCGGCAAGGACATCCTGTATTTCCACACGCTGTTCTGGCCGGCCATGCTCGAGTTTTCGGGACACCGCACGCCGACCAACGTGTTCGCGCACGGTTTCCTGACGGTGGACGGCGCGAAAATGTCGAAGTCGCGCGGCACTTTCATCACGGCGCAAAGCGTGATCGACACGGGCCTCAATCCGGAATGGCTGCGCTATTACTTCGCGGCCAAGCTGAACAGCACGATGGAAGACCTCGACCTGAACCTCGACGACTTCCAGGCGCGCGTGAACAGCGATCTGGTGGGCAAGTACGTGAACATCGCGAGCCGCGCCGCCGGCTTTCTGATCAAGCGTTTCGACGGCCGCGCGCGGGACAGCGCGATGCAGCATCCGCTGCTCGCCTCGCTGCGCGCCGCCGTGCCGCAGATCGCCGCGAACTACGAGGCGCGCGAGTACAACCGCGCGCTGCGTCAAACCATGGATCTGGCCGACGCGGTCAACGCCTACGTCGACACCGCCAAGCCGTGGGATCAGGCGAAAGACCCGGCGAACTCGGTCGCGCTGCATGAAACCTGCAGCGTGAGCATCGAGGCTTTCCGTCTGCTGTCGCTGGCGCTCAAGCCCGTGTTGCCGAAGCTGGCAGAAGCGGTCGAAGGCTTCCTCGGCATCGAGCCGCTGGTGTGGGCCGACGCCAACGTGCCGCTCTCCTCCGCGCGCCCCATCAACGCGTACAAGCACCTGATGACGCGCGTCGATCCGAAGCAGATCGAGGCGCTCCTCGCGGCCAATCGCGATTCGCTGCAAGCCACGCCGGAAGCGGCCGCGCCGGCCGACGCCAAGTCGAAAGCGACAGCGAAGGCAGCAGCGGCAGCCGCCGCGGACAAAGACGAAACGCCCGGCATCATTTCGATCGACGACTTCGCCAGGATCGATCTGCGCATTGCGAAAATCGTGGACTGCAAGGCGGTGGAAGGGTCGGACAAACTGCTGCAACTCACGCTCGACGTCGGCGAGGAGAAAACCCGCAACGTGTTCTCGGGCATCAAGTCGGCATATCAGCCGGAGCAGCTGGTCGGCAAACTGACGGTGATGGTCGCAAATCTCGCGCCGCGCAAGATGAAGTTCGGTATGTCCGAAGGCATGGTGCTGGCGGCCTCGGCCACCGATGAGAAAGCCGAGCCTGGCCTCTACGTGCTGGAGCCGGACAGCGGCGCGAAGCCGGGCATGCGCGTGAAGTAAACGCGCTAGGCTTCAAAGCAAGCAAGGCACGAATAAAAACGGCACGCTCCTTCAAAGGCGTGCCGTTTTTTTACGCCGTGACGTGGCGTTGCTCACGCCGCCACCGCGGCGATCCCGCCATCACCACCGAATGCGGTCGAAGCGCCGCGTATACAGCAGTTCGACGCCGTCGAACGTACCGCCGTAAGCCGCGACGGACCAGTAGCGCGTCAGATTGACCGTCGCCTTGATCGCATTGCTCGCCGACTGCAGCCCCTGCTCGTAGCCGAGCACGAGCCACTCGCTGATCGCCTTCGACACCATCACCACCTGCGGATCGGTCAGCCCGACTTCGCTTCGGCCGATGGAAAACTCGTCGAGCCCGAAAGTCTGCGCGATCCGCTTGCCGCTCGCGCTGCCGAGCAGCGCGAGCGCGGTCGTCATGGTGCTTTGCTGGCCGACGTTGTTGCCCTGGTCAGTACCGTGGCCGAACAGCAGCCACGAGAGCTTTTCGTTATCCGGCACGTTCGGCTCCGATACCAGCTTCGCCACCGGAAACTGGACCGTGCCCGTGACCTGCACGCCTGCCTCGACCTGCTGATTGCGGCGCATCGCCAGAATATTGAGGCCCGGATTGGCGACCGGACCGTTGAACGTGAAGAAGCCGTTCTCGATGTTGAGCTTGCGGCCGAACGCGGTATAGGTCGAGCCTTGCGTTACCCGCACATTGCCGACCGCGCGCAGCGGCAGATTCGGCGCGCTCATCGCGGTGATCGTGCCGGTCAGGCCGAGGTCGGCGCCTTGTCCGCGGAAACGGAAATCGTTGCCGAGGCTAAGGTCGATATTGGCGCGCGGCGCGAACGGGCCGACCGGCTTGTTGGTGCCGGGCACCGGCCGCGGCCGCTCGCCCGCGACCGTGCCGTCCGGGCGCACCACCGCCACATCGTCGCCGAGTTTCGGCGCGGACTGCTCCGGCATGTCGAACAACGCGTGGTCGACCACGAATTTGCCGTTGATCGCCATGCCGCCCTGCGCGCCGGCGTTGGCCACGCTCGCGCTGCCGGACAGCGACAGATTCCGGTCCGGCGCCGCGAACAGCTCGAGCTTGTCCGCGACGATGCTCGCGGTCAGGTCCGGCTCCGCGCCGTCCAGACGCACGCGCCCGGTCGCGCGCAGCGTGCCGCTCGCGCCGTGAAACTCGACCTGCTGGAAGTCCACCAGATTGTGCGAAAGCGCGATGCGCACCACGCCGTCCTTCAACTGGATGCCCTGGTCCACCATCGTCGCGGACAAACCGTCGCCGACGAGCGACCCCGTCAGATTCGGCTTGGCGACCGTGCCGCCGAGCGCGAGCTTGAGCGCGAGGTGGCCGTCGAGCAGATAGCTCGGGCCGAACAGGCCGCCTGTCGTTTTGAGCGACGGCACGTTCGCATTCACGTTACCTGTGAGCGCGCCTTCTTCGTTGACGCTCAGGAAGCCGTCGCGCATCACGAGCGTGGTGTGCGCGTCGGCGTCGATCACGCCGATCCGGCTGGCTTGCGCGTGCACGGTGGCATTGAGCCGGTTGCCGCCGGTGAATTCGGCGCGCGCGCTGATATCCGTGATACCCAGCGACGCCAAACCGCGGCCGATTTCGACCGTGACGTCGCCGCCGCGGCGCTTCAACTGAATGTGGCCGCTCGCCGTGCTGCCGAGCGCGAAATCCCAGTCGCCGTCGAACACGAGATCGGTCTTGACGGCCGGCGGCGTGCCGGTGATCTCGCGCCGCAGATCCTGCAGACGCGCGAGCGAAATGTCGGTCAAGCTGCCCGCCGACTGAATCTTGCCGTGGTCGAAGGCGAACGATTTCAGGCTCAGCACCGCGCCTTCGAGCGTGAGACGCGTTGCGCCGAGCGTCAGGCGGCTCGACCCGGCGCTCACGGCGAGCGGCGATTCGAGGTTCAGCGCCGGTGTGCCGCGGTTCTGCAAGCGGGTCACGGTGCCGTCCCAGCGCGTGCCGTCGCGGGCTTCGGTCAGCTTGCCGTTGGCGGCGAGCGTCAGATCGAGCGGGCGGTCCTGCAGCTTGCCGGTGGCCGCGGCCTCGAGCGTGTGATTGGCGCGCGTGCCGGACAGACGCGCCGTGAGCGTGGTCAGATCGACGCCGCCCGCGCTCACGTTGCGCGCGTCGGTGGTGAAGACCAGCGCGCCGTTCGCGCCGTCGCGCAGTTCCGCATGGCCTTCCGCATGGCCGATGCGGTTGCTGCTGAACACCACGCTGTCGGCCTTGTAGTTCAACACGACGTTCGGGTGCGCGAACGAGCCGGTGACGTCGCCGTCGGCGGCAACGAGACCGGCGAGGCCGAAACCGAGACGCTCCAGTTGCGGCGCGTCGACGCGAAACCGCAGCCGGTCGCCACGCGCGCCGAAGCTGCCCTGCAGGTCCACCCGGTTGCCCGCCACCGACAGATTCGCGCGGCTCGGCAAAATCCGCGAGCCGACCAGTTGGATCGCACCGCCGCCGGTTAGCGGCAGGCCGTCGTAGACGCTCGGACCGAGCTTGAATTCAGCCTTGGTGGTGAAGACCGGGCCAAGCATGCCGGCCGCGGTGAGCGTGCCGTTCACCCGTGCCTCGATCTTGCGTGCAGGCGGCGCGGCGCGTTTTCGCGGCGGCGCTTTGCGCTGGACGACCTCGGCCTTCACCGCGGCCTTCGCGGTGTTTTTCGCCGCGGCGGCGGCTTTGTCGCCTGGCGCCGCGCTTCTGGCGCCGGCCGTTCTGCCCGCTTCCGCCGCGGCCTGCTTGGCTTTGGTCGTGCTCGACGCCGGAGCCGGCCCCGTCACCGGCGTACGCGACGGCATCTGCGACGCCAGCGTCAACGGATCGAAGTCGGTGAGCTGCGCTTTCAGGTTGTAGGTGGAGTTCGCGTCGTGCTTGAGCGCGCCGGACAGATCGATGCGGCCTTTGCCCGACGTGACGCGCACGTCGTTGAAGCTGATGCGCGCGGGATCGAACGTGACCTTGCCTTGGGCGCGCAGCGCCGCTTTCGGATCGGCGAGATCGAGGGTAAGGCTTTGCACGTCGTCGCTCAGACGGATGCCGATCGGGCCGGCAAGCTGCGTGGGCCGCACGGTCGCTTGCAGCGCATTCAGATCGAGCCCGGCGATCTGCAGATCGAACCGCCCGCGCTTTCCGGTCAGCGCGCCGCCGCCGGTCAGCGTGGCGTTCTTCACGAGCCGCACGTTCAGATTCGAGATGCGCTGCGCCTGGGCATCGAGACGCACGTCGGCGTTGGCGTCGATCAGCGGCAGCAGGTTCTGGTCAATCGCGCCAGGTTTGGCGTTGACGATCGAAACGTGGCCCGCCACGGCGAAACCGGCAGCGCCTTTTTGGGCGGCGCGGGGATTGACGCCGCCGTTGCCGTTTTCGACCACGGGAGGCTGGGCCATGCTGGCCGCGCTGCCCGAGCGCGCGGCGGCGCCGTGGCTGGCAGCGCTGTTGGCGTCGGCGCTCGTGGCTTTCTTCGCATTCGCGGCCCTGGTGCCACTGGCGGCGCTCACGGCACCTGAAGCACCAGAAGCGCCAGAAGCACCAGCAGCGCTCGCCACCGTAGCCGCCCCACTCGCCGCGCCCGGAGCCAACACGACCGCACCCGCCCCGTCCTGCCCCACCGGCTGCAACTCCGCCCGCACCGCCAGATCCGCCAGCGGCGCACCGGGCGCGAACGCCTGCGGATTGACGTGATCGAAGGTCAGCGTGGCGCGTTGCAAAGGCACCTCGCCAAACGGCGTGGCCTCGACCCGCGCATGACCGGCGAGCTTCATGCCGGTGGCGTCGAGTTCGGCGATGAGATTCTCCAGCGAGCCGCTCAGATGGCCGCCCACCTGCACCGCTTCCTCGTTGACCTTGCCCGAATAACCGACGTCGCCGGAGAGCGGAAACGGCCGCGCGCCGTCGAGCTTGGCGGCCGCCGTCAGCGCGCCGAACGGCGTGTCCAGCCGCTCGATCGCGGCTTCGTGGTGGCGCCCGTCGCTGCGGCCATGAAATGCAAAATGCGAGAACTCGGTCGTCGACGCGCCCTGACGCAACAGCAGTGTGTCGACCTGGATGTCGCGCACTTCGAGTTGCAGCGGCAAGCGCAAGTCTTGCGGCAGCGTCAGCGGTTCGCTGCTCGTGGACGGCGAAGCGCCGACCCGGGCGTCGATCGTGCCGACGTGCAGATAGTCGATCGTGAAACGCCAAGGCTCGCGCGTGAGCGCCCAGCGGCCCGCCACACGGTCGACCTGGATGTCGGTGCCGCTGCCGTCGAGGCTGCGCCAGCGTACTTGCCGCAGTTGCACGCCGTTCGCAAGCGCGCCGCCTTCAAGCGTCCCCGTGAGCTTGCCGCCCAGCAGCCTGACCGCCGCCTGCCACGCATACGCGGTGCCGCGCTCGGTCGTCAACGCGCCGTACAGTAAACCGATCGCCAGCGCGAGCAGCAGCACCAGCACGGCAACCGTCCACGCGAGCGTTTTCAGCAGCAGCCGGCCGAGCCGGCGCCTCGGCCGGGGCGCCTCGGGCGGCGGCTGCTGTCCGGGCGGCTCTCCAGGCGGAGGCGCGCCGGGCGGCTGCGTGGAGGGTTGGGCGGAAACGTCCGTGGTCATGCGTGGATCATGTAGAAGCAGGTTTCCATCAGAAGGCGATGCCCAGAGTCAGATACGGCCGCACACTCTGGTTGCGGATGCCGTAAGCGACGTCCACGTTCACCGGGCCGACCGGGCTGCGCCAGCGCGCGCCGATGCCGACGCCGGGATAAAAGACTTTTTCGCCCCATGTATCGGTGGCGGTGCCGACGTCGAAGAACGCGGCGGCGCCCCAGTCGTGAGTAAACCAGTGCTGATATTCGGCCGTCGCCGTCACGAGATACTTGGTGGGCAGCACCGAACCCGCGACGTTGTTACCGATGCTCTGATAGCCGTAGCCGCGCACCGAATTCGAACCGCCGGCGCGAAACAGCAGCGAAGCCGGAATGCCGCTCGAACTGCCGCTCGTGAAGACGCCGCCGAGTTCGGCGCGCAACAGCACGAGGTCTTCCTTGCCGATCGGCAGATACTGCTGGCCGCGCGCGTAGCCGCGGATAAACGTCTGGTCGGTCAGCACGCCCTTGACCGCGAAGCCCGCCTCGACGTGAATCAGATTGCCCGAGCGCGGAAACAGCGGGTCGTCGGTATGGCGGCGGGTCCACGACCATGACGGCACCAGCGCGCGGCTGGTGGTCGGCGCAATCGAATTCTGGTCCAGGCGGTCCTGGTAGAAGAGGAGCGAGTAGTTGTAGTCGATGAACTGCGAGGTGCGGGCGCGCTGCACGCCGGCGCGGATACTGTAGATGCGAGTGTCGGAAACGTCGGTGGTGGTGTAGGACGCCAGCACGCTATTGGTCCACGCACGCCGCCCCGGCGGCATCGACAACTGGATTTGTCCGTATTGCTGATTCTGGTCGACGCGGCCCTCGATCGTGAACGGCCACGCCTTGCCGAACGTGTCGAGATACGAGTACGCGCCCTGGATCAGCGGGCCGTTGTCGGTGGAGTAGCCCACGCCGCTGCGGATGCTGTTGTACGGATACTCCGATACCTTCACGTGCATCGGCGTCTCGACCGGTTTGGCCGGGTCGCTGTCCACGTCGATCGCAACGCTCGCGTAGTACGGCGTGTTCTGCAACTGCCGCTGCAATTCGGCGACGCGCTGCACGTCGTAGATATCGCCGACCGAGATCGGATTCACGTTATCGACGATCTGCTCCGGATAGCGCCGCGTGCCGGATACGTCGAGCTTGCCCATCGTGAAAGTCGGCCCGCTTTCATACGTGACCGACAGTTTCGCCTCGTGCGTGCGCGGATCGATACGCGCCTCGGAATGGTAGATCTTCGCGCCGAGATAGCGGCGCGCCTGCAAGGCCTTGAGCGACGCGTTCTTCGCATCGTCCCAGCCGCCCTGCGAGAACGGGTCGCCTTCGTGCAACGAGAACGCGAAGCGCGCGGTATTTTCCTGCGCCGGGTCTTCGGTCAGCACCGGGCCGCGAAACGAGATCGAAATCGAACTGATGGTGGTTTGCGGGCCGGGATCGACGCTTACCGTGACGCGCTTCTTATCGTCGACGGTTCGCACGTCGGTGCGTACGACCGGTGTGAAATAGCCTTGCGTGGAGGCCAGGTCGCGCACCTGCTGGGGCGTGGCGGTAACCAGGAACTGGAACTGGTCGTCGCTGATGTCGGGCCGTTTGGCGAACCGTGCGATATCCAGATGCTCCTCGAGCAGCTTGCGCAGCGAGCGCGGCGTGGCTTCGATCTCGACCTTGTAGCTGGCGGCCGCGCGCCGGGCCGCGTGCGCGTCTGGAACCACGAGCAACAGCACGCAGAAGACGCAAGCAAGCCACCCGCGTACAAGCACGGACGCAAGCCGTGCGCCACGCATCGCATGCAGGCCTTTCGCCGCGCTTTCTGGACGCCGCTTGCGCGACTGCTCGATCGCCCATCCCGCCAAACATGACCTCCGGCTTGTATTTAACGATTGTTCAAGGAAACAGACTCCCGGTCGCTCAAGGCCGGACGGGGACGCCCGCTATTTGACCACATTGGCGCGGCGGCGCGATCGCCCGGACAAGCGATCCGGAAGCAATGTCGCAAGCGGTGCATCCGGGCGACTCGAGCCGCGCGACACGCACGTGAACTGACGCGCCTGCCTTGGATGCGACTCGCCAGCAAATGTTCCTCAGACTTTCCACGGTCGATGTCGAGCGCTTTCTCAAAACAACGCAGGCCGTTCATCATCGACTGCAATCATGACCACACAATTTTCTCTCGATCGTTTGGAATCCCTAGTCCAGTCGCGCGACTACGATGCCGCCACGCCGTACGGCAACACCGACCACATCGTTCGTGCGTTGCTCGAGCATGCTCCCGCGCCGGACGACAAGGATGCCGGGAATGCGCTGACTAAAAAGCAGTTGGTCCTGTACACCATGGAGTCGCAGTACGAAATCGATCTTGGCGCGCTGGCGTCAACCTCCGCGGCGCGGAAGTGTTTGAACATATAGACAGCGGACTCTTCACGCGTGCGGGGTTGCCGTCGTGGCTGACGACGTCGACGGTAGACGAGTACGTCCGCGCCGCCGTGCGCCTCGCGACGCAACACGAGGAGCGCGAAACGCTGCGGCTGCGCCTGATCGACGAAAAAGCGGTTGAACGGCTTTTCGAAGGGCGTCCCGAGGCATTCAGCGAAGCCGTGCTGAAGCTGGTCGACGGGCGTGCGCGCCAGGCAAGGCGCTCGTAACCCGCCCGTGAGGCCGCGTGGTCCCCACATTTGTGTCCTGACCGCAGAATGGGAATATGTCGCGGAGGTCGATATCGATGTCAACGGCAGGTGTGTAGGACCGGAACGGGTGCTCGAGATCCGTTTCCCCCGGCGTGCCGCCGTTTTTCGACCACACGCGGCGCATGCGGTAAAATTGCGAAATAGCAGCGGCGCCCTTCGGCTACTGCCGGGCAGCCGCCATTTCCCAAACCACGGACGTCGAGCCATGTATCAATCGGACATCACCCAGTTCCTGAACCAGCTCAAGCAACAGAAGCCCAGCCTGGAGGCCGAACAACGCCGCGGCCGCGCGCTGCTGTGGGACAAACAGCCGATCGACCTGGAAGAACGCGCCGAACAGAAAGCCGCGCGCGTGGAACAGACGCCTTACTCGTACTATCAAAATTTCTAAGCGCGTGAGTCACGCCGACGAGGCACACGGCGCACGGCCGGCTGCCGGCGACGCCGCGCTTGCCGCGCCCGCCACCGATTCGACGCCGGACACCGTCGACGGCATTGCCTTCGCGCGCCTGTACGGCGAGCCGCTCTTCAAGCTGCCGACCGACCTGTACATCCCGCCGGACGCGCTCGAGGTGTTCCTCGAAACGTTCGAAGGACCGCTGGATCTGTTGCTGTACCTGATCCGCAAGCAGAACTTCAACGTGCTCGACATTCCGATGGCGGACGTCACGGTGCAATACCTCGGCTACGTCGAGCAGTTGCGCCAGACCAATCTCGAACTGGCGTCCGAATACTTGTTGATGGCCGCGATGCTGATCGAGATCAAGTCGCGCATGCTGCTGCCGGTGAAGAAGGCCGACAGCGGCGAGGAAGCCGAGGATCCTCGCGCGGAACTGGTGCGGCGCCTGCTGGAGTACGAGCAGATGAAGCTCGCCGCGCAGCGCATCGACCAGTTGCCGCAGCTCGGGCGCGACTTCCTGCGCGCCGAGGTCTACATCGAGCAAAGCATCACGCCGCGCTTTCCGGACGTGAACAGCGAAGACCTGCGCGCCGCGTGGGCCGACGTGATCAAGCGCGCGAAGCTGGTCCAGCATCACAAGATTTCGCGCGAGGAATTGTCGGTGCGCGAGCACATGAGCTCGATCCTGCGGCAATTGCAGAATGCGCGCTTCATGGAGTTCGCCGACCTGTTCGACACGAGCAAAGGCGTACCGGTGGTGGTCGTGAATTTCATTGCCGTGCTCGAACTGTGCCGCGAATCGCTCGTCGAAATCACTCAGGCCGAACCGTTCGCACCGATCTATGTGCGCCTTGCCTATCTGCCGGCATGAAGGTGTAAACCACGTGCCGATCCGTGCACCACACGCGGCCCGCATGCGCCAGAACCGCCGCGAATGCTTCGTTTCGGTGCGCCAGCGGCTCAAATCCACTACAATCCCGCGCTCCGAACCTGTCATTACCAGTGAGGCGGCGGGCCGCGCGAAAAGCTGATTTTTCGCGCCAACCGAGTCTCGCGCCGCGCCAGGAATTTCCAGTCCGATCATGAAAGTCATCAGCTCGATCCATGAATTGCGCGACCAGTTGCGCGGCCAGAATCGCACCGCCTTTGTGCCGACCATGGGCAACCTGCACGAAGGCCATCTGTCGCTGATGCGTCTCGCGCGCCAGCACGGCGATCCGGTGGTGGCGAGCATCTTCGTCAACCGGCTGCAGTTCGGCCCGAACGAAGATTTCGACAAATACCCGCGCACGCTCGAAGCCGACATCGAAAAGCTGCAGAAGGAAAACGTCTACGTGCTGTTCGCGCCGACGGAAAAGGATCTGTATCCGGAGCCGCAGGAATACCGCGTGCATCCGCCGCACGATCTGGGCGACATCCTCGAAGGCGAATTCCGGCCGGGCTTCTTCCACGGCGTGTGCACAGTGGTGATGAAGCTGATGTCGTGCGTGCAGCCGCGCGTCGCCGTATTCGGCAAGAAGGATTACCAGCAGTTGATGATCGTGCGCCGCATGTGCCACCAGTTCGCGCTGCCGACCGACATCATCGCCGCCGAAACCGTGCGTGACGCCGACGGCCTCGCGCTCAGCTCGCGTAACCGCTTTCTGCAGGCCGCCGAGCGCGCCGAGGCGCCGAGGCTGGCCGCCGAGCTCAACCGCGTGCGCGACGCGGTGCTGTCCGGCGAGCGCGACTTCGCAAAGCTCGAACAGGCGGCCATGGCGGCGTTGGCCGCGCGCGGCTGGCAGCCCGATTACATCGCGGTGCGCAAGCGCTCGAATCTGCTGCCGCCGGGCCCGCAAGACGCGAACGCCGAACTGGTGGTGCTGGCCGCCGCCAAGCTCGGTACGACTCGTCTCATCGACAACCTCGAAATCTGACGTCGTCTTACGCAACGCAGAAACGTATAGGAAGCCACAAGGGATTGGTCATGCAACGCAACATGCTGAAATCGAAGATCCACCGTGTCGCGGTCACGCACTGCGAGCTGCACTACGAAGGCTCGTGCGCGATCGACGAAGACTTGCTGGAAGCGGCGAACATCGTCGAAAACGAACGGATCGACATCTGGAACATCAACAACGGCGAGCGTTTCTCGACCTACGCGATCAAGGGCGAACGCGGCAGCGGCATGATTTCGCTGAACGGTTCGGCCGCGCGGCGCGCGCAGCTGGGCGATCTGGTGATCATCGCGGCGTTCGCGGTGGTCGATGAAGCGGAACTGAAAGCGGGCTGGAAGCCGGACCTGGTGTTCGTCGACGAGAACAACAAGATCAAGGGCAGCCGCGATCACGTGCCGACGCAGAACTGGACCTGAGGCTCTAGCTCACTGACGCAGCTTTACCTCTGCTCTCATCCGCGCGGTTCCATGCAGCGGGCGGCCACGCCGCCTGCTCTTTGACCTCAAGCCTTCTTGCCCGCCTTGCTGGTCCACTCGAGAATCGGCTGCCACTGCTCCAGATCCTTCTCCACGCGGCTTTTCGCAACGTCCCACAAGGTCAGGCCGTGCGCGGCCAGTTGCACATAATTCTGCGTGTCGCGCAGATAACCCAGCACCGGCAGATTCAAGCCTTCGACAAACCGGTGCAGTTGCTCGGCCGAGCGGGTGCGCGCATCGACGCGCATGCCCACCACGCCGATCTCGATCGCGCCTTTCCTGACCGCCTTTTCCTTCGCCAGCCGCTCGAGAAATTCCTGGGTGGCGAGAATGTCGAACATCGACGGCTGCAGCGGCACGATCACCTTATCGGCCAGATCCAGCGCGATACCCAGGCGATTGCCGTGCAAGCCGGCCGGCGTGTCGACGACAGCATGCTCCAGCCCCCTTGGCGGTTTGGCCGGGGTTTCGGGGTCGACTTCCCAGGTTTCGATGGCCGGCAGCGTGTCGGGCCGCAACGACAGCCACGCGTGCGCGGACTGCTGCTTGTCCAGGTCGGCCAGCGCGACCCATTCGCCGGACGCCGCGAAATAGCCGGCCAGATTGGTCGACAGCGTGCTCTTACCCACGCCGCCCTTCGGATTCGCCACCACGATCACCGTCATGAATTCTCCCGGAAAGAAGGCTGGGCACTGCCAGCCGGTTTGCCGCGCTGTTTGCTCTGACTTGCGCCGGTGAGCCCCGATCCTTGCCGGTTTCAGGTTCATCCGCCGATCCAGCCGTTGATAATATCGACAAATGCACCGGGGCCGAAGCCCCCGAACGGCTAATTGACCACTCCGCACCGCCGATTTTTCCTTCGAGGACCGAAATTTCATGAGCAAACTCCGCCCGGAATACACTGTGGAACGCCTGCACGAACGCCAGAAGGGCAAGCTGCCCGGCTTGCTGGGCGTGCATGTGCTGTCGCTGGAGCAAGGCGTCTTGACCGCGGAATTGACCGTGCGCGACGAATTGCTTGCGCCGAACGGCTTTTTGCATGCCGCCACGGTAATCGGCCTCGCCGACACCGCTTGCGGCTACGCCTGCCTCGCGCATCTGCCGCCGACGGCGCGCAATTTCACGACCATCGAGCTGAAAAGCAATTTTCTCGGGACGACTACCGAAGGCACGATCCGCGCGGTCGCCAAGGGCGTGCATCTGGGGCGGAGTACGCAAGTGTGGGACGCGACGGTCACCGGTCCGGACGGCAAGACGATGGCGCTGTTTCGCTGCACGCAGATCGTGCTGTACTGATCGACTGGATGGACGCGGCGCGGCAAAGCGCCATTAGAAAAGCACGCGGCCTGACGGCGCGTGCTTTTTTGCTGTCTCGCGGATGAGGGCGCGGGAGCGTTGTGGGCGCCGGGCGGTTGGCTTACGGCTCTGCTTGCTCGCTAGCCACAGCCACCCAAAAGAGCATCAAGCAGCCGCCACGCGCGCTGCCTTCACCCCACCCAACGCCAGCACGCCGCCACCGAGCAGCGACTGCACCACCAAGGTCACCGCCCAGAACGCCGGATATTCCCAGCCGCCATGCGGTGACGCGAAACCCCATCCGTTATGCAGATGCTGCGACGTCGCGCCGAGCATGAACGGCAGCAGAACCAGCGCAACCCAGCGGACCTGCGCGCCGAGCAGCAGCGCGATGCCGCCGGTCAGTTCGACGAACGCCGTCACGTAACCCAGCCACCCCGGCAGGCCGAGCGACACGAAGAACTGCGCCGTGCCGGGCAGCGTGAAAACGAAGATCTTTTGCAGGCTGTGCGCGAGATACAGCACGCCCAAAGAGAGCCGGAGGATGAAAGCGGCCAGGTCGGCGGAGCGGTTCGGGTTCATGAGTGATCCTTGAAAAGAGAGGCGGCCGGCAACCGGCCATCGATACAAGGACTGTATTCGAACCATATGGAGCGAAAAACCGCCGCACGAGCTTTGATTATTTCCCAATAAGATTTAATCGCTACCCGCTCGGAGATTGCGATCACCCAATCACCGCAAAAAGCTTCGAAAGATCGAGGTGCTCGGCGAGCGTGTCGGCCAACCGATCCAGCGACGCCTCACGCAGCGCCGGATAGTCGATTTTCTCGGCATCGCTCAAACCGGCCCACGCGAGCAGCGCGGCGCATGCGGCGGGCGTGTCGAACAGACCGTGCACGTAGGTGGCGAGGATCTGGCCATCGGCGGACATCGCGCCGTCGGAGTGCGCCTCTTGCACCTCTTGCACCTTTTGCGCTTGATCCGGCTTCACCGCCCGCACCGACCGCAGCGCCGGCAAATCCAGCGCCGGGCCGTGGGTCTCGCCCATGTGGATCTCGTAGCCGGCCACCTCGGGCGAGCCGGGCAACGCGAGGCGCCCGGTCACGTTCTTCAGTGTCTTCTCGCGCGTGAGCACCGTCGAGTAATCGAGCCCGCCGAGGCCCGCGAAGGTGCCCGGCGCGCCTTCCACGCCATGCGGATCGGCCACTTCGCGCCCGAGCATCTGCATACCGCCGCAAATGCCGATCACGCGGCCGCCGTAGCGCAGATGCCTTTGCAGCACGGCATCCCAGCCTTGCGCGCGCAGAAACGCCAGATCGCCGGGCACATTCTTCGAGCCCGGCAGGATGATCAGATCGGCCGGCGGCGGTGGCGTGCCGCTTCGCACGTAATGAAAATCGACTTGGCGGTGCGCGCGCAACGCATCGAAATCAGTGTGATTGCTGATGTGCGGCAGGACCGGCACGACCACGCGCAGCATACGTGCCGCGTCGCCGCTGTGCGCCGCGCGCAATTCGGGCGGCAGCATGTCTTCGGCGTCGAGCGTGAGTCCGTGCAGATAGGGCACGACGCCGAGCACCGGTTTGCCGGTCTTCGCCTCGAGCCAGTCGAGCCCAGGCTTCAGCAAACCGGCGTCGCCGCGAAAACGGTTGATGATGAAGCCGCGCACCCGCGCCTGCTCGCTTGCCGACAGACACGCGAGCGTCCCCGTCAGATGCGCGAACACGCCGCCTCGGTCGATGTCAGCCACCAGCACGACGGGGCAATCGACGGCTTCCGCGAAACCCATGTTGGCGATGTCGCGCTCGCGCAGATTGATCTCGGCGGGACTGCCCGCGCCTTCGACGAAAATCGTGTCGTACGCCGCCTGCAGACGCGCATACGATGCCAGCACCGCTTCGAACGCGACAGGTTTGTAGTCGTGATACGCGCGCGCATCGAGATTCATGCGCGCCTTGCCGTGGATGATCACCTGCGCGCCGCGGTCGCTCGTCGGCTTGAGCAGCACTGGGTTCAGATCGGTGTGCGCGGCGATTCCGGCGGCTACCGCCTGCAAGGCCTGCGCGCGGCCGATCTCGCCGCCGTCGACCGTCACCGCGCTGTTGAGCGCCATGTTCTGCGGCTTGAACGGCGCGACCCGCACCCCGGCGCGTCGCGCGAGCCGGCACAGACCCGCGACGAGCGTGCTCTTGCCCGCATCGGACGTGGTGCCCTGGATCATCAGCGTGCCGCGCGGCACGGGTACAGCGTCATGCGGGGTCGAGGTGGTGGTCACGTGGTGTCGGGCTCGGCGGTGAAGAAGCAAATGAAGCGGCAACGTAGCAGCAACGCAGCGGCGAACAACGGATGCAAAGCAGCGGCATGGCATCCGCCACGCGGCAACGAAGCGGTTGAACGCGGCATTATCCCATCGCGCCGGCCCGCGCTGCACGCCGGTACAATCACGCGATGACTTCCCGCGACCTCACCTTCGTTCTCGGCGGCGCCCGTTCGGGCAAGAGCGTGCACGCCGAACAGCTTGCAAGCGACAGCGCCCTGCCCGTCACGTACATCGCCACCGCGCGCGTGTCCGACGACGCCGAATTCAGCGCGCGTATCGCGCATCATCGCGAGCGGCGTCCGGCGCATTGGCGGTTGCATGAAGCGGGCGTCGATCTCGCCGGCGCGGTTTCGCAAGTCGACGCGCCCGGCCATTGCATCCTGATCGACTGCCTGACGCTGTGGCTCGCCAACCTGCTCTGTCCGCCCGAAGGCGGCGGCCTGCCGATCGATCGCTATCACGCACACTTCGCCGCGTTCGAAGCGGCGCTCGTCAACGCGAAAGGCAAGCTCATCGTGGTCAGCAATGAAATCGGCCTCGGCGTGGTGCCGCTCGGCGCGGCCACCCGTCTCTATGTCGACGAACTTGGGCGGCTCAACCAGCGCATCGCCGCGTTGAGCACCCGGGTCACGATGATGGTCGCGGGCTTGCCGCTCGCGTTGAAAACAGCAGGCGGCGCGTGATGCTGTCGCTTCCTCTCATCGTGACCCTGGCGACCGCGGGCGTCGTCGTCGATCGCTGGTTCGGCGAGCCGCGCACCGCGCATCCGCTGGTGGGCTTCGGCAAGTGGGCGATGCGCCTCGAAGCGCGCTACAACACTGCCCGGCGCTTGCGGCTCAAGGGACTGCTCGCGTGGTCGCTGGCGGTCATGCCGCCGGTGTTGATCGCGTGGTGGCTGGTCGCCGTGCTGCCGTTTTTCGCGGCCTGCGCGGTGCATGTCGTGCTGCTGTGGTTCGCGCTCGGCGCACGCAGCCTGCACGATCACATCGCGCCGATCGCGCAGGCTTTGGCGCAACGCGATCTCGCGCAGGCGCGTTTGCTGACTTCGCGCATCGTGTCGCGCGACACCGCCCATGCCGACGAAGCCGCGCTGTCGCGCGCCGCCGTCGAATCGGCGCTCGAAAACGGCAACGACGCGATCTTCGGCGCGCTCTTCTGGTTCGCCATCGCGGGCGGTCCGGGCGCGCTCGGGTTTCGTCTGGCCAACACGCTCGATGCGATGTGGGGTTACCGCACGCCGCGCTATTTGCGCTTCGGCTGGGCGGCCGCGCGTATCGACGACGTGCTCAACTGGATTCCCGCGCGTCTCACGGCGGCGAGTTATGCGCTGCTCGGTGACACGCGCACCGCGTGGCGCTGCTGGCGCGAGCAGGCGCCGCGCTGGGATAGCCCAAACGCCGGACCGGTGATGGCCTCGGGCGCGGGCAGCTTGAACGTCTTGATCGGCGGACCGGCGGTTTATCACGGCGTGCTTGAAGACAGACCGAAGCTCGGCTTCGGACACCCCGCGAAAGCCGCCCATGTCATGGCCGCGTTGATGCTGGTCGAGCGCACGGTCATTCTCTGGCTGGCGGTGCTGATCGTGCTGGCGTTGCTGAGCGTGCCGTTTCATGGCTGATCGAATGGCTGATCGAACGAGCGGCCCCGGCGCCGCAATCAACGCCGTGGTTCACGGCGGCAATCTGCACGAAGCGGCACAACGGTATGGCATTCCGTACGCGCAGTGGCTCGATCTGTCGACGGGTATCAATCCACACGGTTATCCGGTGCCGCCGGTTCCCGCCGATGCCTGGCGCCGTCTGCCCGACGAAGGCGACGGCTTCGCCGCCTGCGCCGCGCGATACTATGGCGCGCCCGGCGCGAAACAGGTGCTGCCCGTTGCCGGAAGCCAGGCGGCGATTCGCGCGCTACCCTCGTTGCTGCCACGTGCACGCGTTGGCATCGCGGCGCTCACGTACAGCGAATACGCTCCCGCTTTCGAGCGGGCAGGACACGAGGTGATGTCGCTGGATGTGTCTTGCGAGACCTTGCCCGACGCGCTCACGCATGTCGCCATCGTGAATCCGAACAATCCGACCGCCGAGCATCTGAGCGCCGGCAAGCTGTTGCACTGGCATGCGCAATTGAGCGCGCGCGGCGGCACGTTGCTCGTCGACGAAGCGTTCGCCGATACGATGCCTTCGCAATCGCTCGCGGCAAGCACGAATCGCGATGGGTTGATCGTGCTGCGCTCGCCGGGAAAATTCTTCGGGCTCGCCGGCGTACGCGCGGGCTTCGTGCTCGCCGCGCCCGCGTTGCTCGATGCGTTGCGCCGCGCGCTCGGCGCGTGGACTGTCAGCGGTCCGGCTCGTCACGCCGTGAAAGCCGCGTTTGACGATCAAGCGTGGCAACACCAGATGCGCACGCGGCTCGATGCTGAAAGCGCGCGCCTCGTGAAACTGTTGCACGCGCAAGGTCTCGACACACGCGGCACGCCGCTCTTCGCATGGACCGACGATGCACGCGCCGCCGCTTTGCATGAAGCGTTGGCTCAGCGTGGTGTGTGGACGCGGCTTTTCACGCCGTCGGGTAGCGTGCGTTTCGGCCTGCCTGCGAACGAACCGGAATGGACGCGCTTCGAGGAGAGCTTGCGCGAGGCGGTTCGAGAGATCGGTTCCGCGTGAAAATGGGTTAATGCTAACGATGCGAATAACACGAACCCTTGCTCGAACCACATACCAACGCCCCACCTCGCGCGATCAACGCATCCTCACCGTCCTCACTCGATGAATCGATTCGCCCGCTTCGCTCTCGCCGCCGCGCTCTTCGCCGCCCCACTGCACGCACGCGCCGCGATCACCGTCACCGATGACACCGGCGCGAGCGTCACCCTTGCCGCTCCCGCGCAACGTGTGATCAGCCTGGCGCCGCACGTCACCGAATTACTGTATGCCGCGGGCGGCGGCACGAAACTGGTCGGGGCCGTGTCCTACAGCGACTATCCGCCTGAAGCGAAGCAACTGCCGCGCGTCGGCGACAACAAGTCGCTCGACCTCGAACGTATCGTCGCGTTGAAGCCCGATCTGATCGTCGTGTGGCGGCATGGCAATGCGCAACGTCAACTCGATCGGCTGCGCGAGATGCACGTGCCGTTGTTCTTCAGCGAGCCGCATCATCTCGACGACGTTGCCGTGTCGCTGACCAGGCTTGGGCAATTGCTGGGTACGTCATCCACTGCGGATAAAGCGGCGGCTGAATACCGTCAGGACATCGCAAAGTTGCGCGCGCAGTATGCGAGCCGGCCGCCGGTTAGCACGTTCTATCAGGTGTGGGATCAACCGTTGATGACGCTCAACGGCGAGCACATGATCAGCGACGTGATCGCGTTATGCGGCGGCCGCAACGTGTTTGCCAAACTCGAACCGCTGGTGCCGACCGTCTCGACCGAAGCCGTGCTCGCCGCGAACCCGGAAGCAATCGTCACGGCCGCGCCCGGCGCGACCAAACCGGACACCACGTTGCCGCAACTCGGCGCGTGGCGCGCGTGGCCGAGCCTGACCGCTGTAGCGAACAACAACCTGTTCGCCATCGACGGCGATCTGATCAACCGGCCGGCGCCGCGCATTGCTCAAGGCGCGAAGCAACTGTGTGAAGACCTGGAGGTGGCGCGTTCACGCAGGAAGTGAGGCAGGGATATCCGTCAAACAAGATCAAAGCCAAAAATGGCACGAAAAATCAAGTGAAGTGGCGCAATCCGGACGCAGCGTTGGCGGCGACGAAACGTTGATTACAATCCTCACGCATTCCACCTCACCAACGACCACTGCCGCGCCTCATCATCCCGGCGCAACCAGACAATCCCGGCCATTTCGAGCGACCACCGCAGACAGCGCTCCAACGGCACATCCAGCGCCAGCGACGCGATCGCCCGCATCACGCCGGCATGCGTGACGACATACGCGGGCGTCAGTTCGCGCGTCTGCGCAAACGCGTCGAACCACGCGCGCACCCGCGTGACGAATTGCGTCACGCTTTCGCCGCCGTGCGCACGCGCGTGTTCGAAGTTGGCCGCCCAGTCGTCGAGCAACTCGCGATCGATCGCATCCCAGCGCCGCCCTTCCCAATCGCCGAAGTTCATCTCCTTCAGACGATCGTCGTGACTGAGCGCGCAGCCAAAGTCGTTCGACATCGCGACTGCAAGCGCCGAGCAGCGCGTCAACGGACTCGACATCAACACGCGCGGCGCCGGCACCTGCAAGGTGGCGAGCCGCAAGGCGAGCGCCGCTGACGACACTTCGGCATCCTCGGTGAGCGCGACGTCGCTGTTGCCGTAGCAGATACCCGCATCGACCGCGACGGCGGGATGACGAATCAGGACGATGTCCATGCGAGCCCCATAAGGTAGATGCTCAATTCGAAAATCTGCTGCGCGAAGCCGAGGCAATCGCCGGTGTAACCGCCGATACGCCTCACGAAATAGCGGCCCATTGCAAAGCGCAGCGCCATCAACACGGCAAGCGTCACGGCCGCGAAACGCCAATCAGTCGAAGCAGGTCCATTCGGCCACAGCAACCACGGCAAACCGAATATCGCCGCACAAAGCAACGCGGGTCCGGAGAGGCGCTGCGCGACCGGTTTGGCCTTGCCTTCGGCGCGCACGTAATCGAGCGTGGCCAGATAGCTGATCGCGAATGCGCGGCTCGCCGCATGCGCGCCGATTGTCAGGCTCACGGCGCGCATCGGCGGCAACGCGGCGAGCGTTTGCCACTTCAACGCCAGGGCGATCGCCAGCGCGATCGCACCGAATGCGCCAATGCGCGAATCGTGCATGATGCGCAGCACGTCCTCGCGCGTGTAGGCGCCACCGAACGCATCGACGCAATCGGCGAGACCGTCTTCGTGAAACGCGCCGGTGACGAGCAGCGATACCGCCATCGACAACAGCACCGCCACCCCCGCTGGAAACACATGCAACGCCGCGAGATAGACAAGCGCGCTCAATCCGCCGACCAATAAGCCGACGAGCGGAAAATAACGCGCCGCCGCATTCAGATAATGCGGCTCATAACCGACCCAGCGCGGCACGGGCACGCGCGTGAAATACCCGAGCGCCGTGAAGAAATAGCGCAGTTCGGCGAGCGGATTCATGATCGGGCCGGGCACATGTTGCTGTTTGACGGATCACGCATCGCGATTCGCGACGCCAGCCGATTCGAAGCTCGCCATGTCGTTGACGAACGCCGCCGCCGCGCGCAGCAGCGGCACCGCGAGCGCCGCTCCGGTGCCTTCGCCGAGACGCATATCCAGCGACAACAGCGGCGACGCGCCGAAATGATCGAGCATGCGCCGGTGCCCCGCCTCGTTCGACGCATGCGCGAACACGCAGTACTCGCGCACGTTCGGCGCGAACGCATCGGCGACCAGCAAGGCCGAACTCGCGATGAAACCGTCGACCAGGATCGTCATGCGCGCTTGCGCCGCCGCGAGATACGCGCCCGCCATCATCGCGATCTCGAAGCCGCCGAAGGTGGCGAGCACGTCGAGCGGATCGATGGAAACAGCGTGATAGGCGAGTGCCGACGCGAGCACGTTGCGCTTTTTCGCGAGCCCCGCGTTGTCGAGACCGGTGCCGCGGCCGACGCATTCGTCGATCGGCACGCCGCACAAACGGCTCATCAGGCACGCGGCCGACGAGGTGTTCGCAATTCCCATCTCGCCGAAACCGATCACGTTGCTGCCGAGCGCCGCGTGATGCCGCACGCGAGCCGCGCCCGCCTGCATCGCGGCGAGCGCTTCGTCGTGCGTCATCGCAGGCTCACGCGCAAAGTTGCGCGTGCCGGCCGCGACCGGAATGTCGACCAGACCTTGCGACGAAGGCAACGGCGTCGCAATGCCCGCGTTGACCACTTCGAGCTCGATGCCGGCAACGCGGCTCAATGCATTGATCGCCGCGCCGCCCGCGAGGAAGTTGGCGACCATTTGCGCGGTCACCGCTTGCGGATACGGACTCACGCCTTCATCGGCAATGCCGTGATCGCCGGCGAATACGATCATCGCCGGGCGCTCGACGGTGGGGCGCGTCGTGCGCTGGATCAGGCCCATCTGGCGCGCGAGCGTCTCGAGCCGGCCAAGACTGCCGGGCGGCTTGGTCTTGGTGTCGATGATGTGTTGCAGGTCGTCGCGCAGCGTTTGATCGAGCGGTTCGACTTCGAATAATCCCGGCGAGCGTGGCAAAGAAGTCATAAGGGTTTCTAAAAGGAATGTTTTGATAAAACGGTCAGCGCGCCGGCGTGTGATGGCCCGCAAGCGATTCGTGACCAGAACGCGGACGCGGCGCGGGAATCAGCGCCTCGTGCTCGCCGTCGCGAATCAGGATCAACGGATAGCCGAATGCGCGGCTCGCCAGCGTGGGCGTCAGCACGTCGTGCACCGGTCCGGCGTATGCTCCACCGTCACCGTCGAGCAATAGCGCATGTGTCGCGAAGCGGCGCGCCAGGTTCAGATCGTGACATGAAAACATCACTGTACGCCGAGGCTCGCGTGTCCACGCGACCAGCGCTTCCAGACAATCGATCTGATGGTGCAGATCGAGATGCGACAAGGGTTCGTCGAGCAGCAGCAACGGCGCGTCCTGACACAACGCCGCGGAGAGTGCCACGCGTTGACGCTCGCCACCCGAGAGCGACAGCACGTCGCGCATGGCGAATGCGGCGAGGCCCAGCAAGTCCAATGCGGCATGCGCGGCGTCGCGATCGGCCTCGTGCTCCCAGCCCCAGCCGGTGAGATGCGGAAAGCGATTCAGCATCACGATATCGAGCACGCTCGCGCTAAACGCGTCGGGTGCATCTTGCGGCATCAGCGCGCGGCGTTGCGCGAGCGGCAACGGTTGCCAGTCGGCAAGACACACGCCATCGAGTTCGACATGACCCGCCGCTGGTTGCAACAGGCCCGCGAGCGTGGACAGCAGCGTCGTCTTGCCCGCACCGTTCGGGCCGGCGACGCACCAGATCTCGCCTTCGTAGAAGGTGTGCGTGAACGCTTCGAGCAGGGTGCGCGCGCCGGCACGCAACGTCAGACGTTGCGCGCTGAGTGCTGCATGGGAAGCGTCGTGTGCTTTCATCATCGACGCCTGTGCAGCAGCATCCACAGAAACACCGGCACGCCGATGATCGACGTGATCACGCCGACCGGCAACTGCGCCGGCGCTATCACGGTACGCGCGATCAGATCAGCGCCCATCACCGCGACCCCGCCGCCGAGCGCCGCGGCCGGCAGCAGCATGCGCTGATCGTTGCCGAATGCGAGCCGCAGCATGTGCGGCACCACGAGGCCGACAAAGCCAATGGTGCCCGCGGTGGTCACCGCGGCAGCCGCCGCCAGCGACGCCACCAGATACACCCGCAAGCGCAGCG
>DASPZL010000198.1:0-15636 GCA_035636295.1 Paraburkholderia sp. | reverse complement strand
GGTCGTGTTCGGGATCTTCTATCAGTACATCGGCTGGCGCGGCATGTTCTTCGTCGGCGTGCTGCCCGCGTTGCTCGTGCTGTACGTGCGCGCGCACGTGCCGGAGTCGCCGGCCTTCCAGACGCTCGAGAAGAAAGCGCGTCCGGGTCTCGTCGCCACGCTCAAGCGCAACGTCGGACTGTCGCTCTACGCGATCGTCCTGATGACCGCGTTCAACTTCTTCTCGCACGGTTCGCAGGATCTGTATCCGACCTTCCTGCGCGTGCAGCATCAGTTCGACGCGCATACCGTGTCGTGGATCACGATCACGCTGAACGTCGGCGCGATTATCGGCGGACTGTTCTTCGGTTTCATGTCGGAAAAGATCGGCCGCAAGCGCGCGATCTTCATCGCCGCGCTGATCGCGTTGCCGGTGCTGCCGCTGTGGGCTTTCTCGAGCACGCCGGTGCTCCTCGCGGCAGGCGCCTTCCTGATGCAGATTTCGGTGCAAGGCGCATGGGGCGTGATTCCAGTACACCTGAACGAAATCTCACCCGATGAAATTCGCGCGACGTTCCCCGGCCTCGTGTATCAACTCGGCAATCTGATCGCATCGGTCAACGGCCCGCTGCAGGCAAGCGCCGCCGAAGCGCATGGCAACAACTACGCGCTGGTGATGGCGGTGGTGATCGGCATCGTGGCGGTGGTGATCGCCGCGCTGATTCCGTTCAGCAGCGAGCGCCGCGGCATCGACATGACGCAGTCGGCGAAACAGGTCGCGGCTCGCGTCTAACGAAGTCCCCCGCCCCGAAGGAAGTCCCCTTGGGAGATTGGAGGACAGCTTTAAGCGTTCGTACTAAACAGCTATTTCGCCGGGCCGTTCTCGTGCACAATACGCACAAAGGCGGCTCGAACCGCCACGGCGCGAAGCAGGCGCCGAAGCGTTGAAGCAAGGCCAACCACAGCAGCAAGCCATACGAGGCCGTTCCGATTTCGATCGGAACGGCCTTTTTTATTTCCGCGCGGTTTGACGCGCCGCGCGTAGCGGAAAGACGGACCTGCGTCGGGTCTTCTAGAGGAGTTAGTCCACACGCGGCCCTTGATCGCCACCCTCATCCTTCTTATCCTGAAAAAAACGGCTGTTTCAAATCCACATTTGAATCGCTTGTTTGCGGGCCGCACGGCCGGCAACTAGGAGACGCCACATGGCAGTTCGCACGACAGGCCGGCATGCCGGCGACACGAAGTCCCGCATCCTCGACGCCGCCGAAACGCTATTCACCGAATGCGGTTATGAGGCCATGTCGCTGCGCCAGATTACTTCGCGTGCCGAAGTAAATCTCGCGGCGGTCAACTATCACTTCGGCAGCAAGGAATCGCTGATTCACTCGATGCTGTCGCGCCGGCTCGACCGGCTCAACCAGGAGCGGCTCAAGCTGCTCGACCGCTTCGACCAGATGCTCGGCGCGCGGCTGACCTGCGAGCACGTGCTCGGCGCGATGTTCATTCCCGCGCTGCGGCTCTCGCGCGATCCGCGCGTCGGCGGCAAGGCGTTTCTGCGGCTGCTGGGGCGCGCTTATACCGATCCGTCGGCATTCATTCGCGACTTTCTGAACGCGCATTACGAGTTGGTGGCCGTGCGCTTTTTCGATTCGTTCCAGCGCGCGCTGCCGCATCTGCCGCGCGAGGAACTCGGCTGGCGTCTGCACTTCGCGATCGGCGCGCTATCCGGCGTGCTCGCGGGCACCGATACGGACAGCCTGATTTCCGAGTTCTCGCAAGGCAAGTCGATGAACGACCTGCAGCTGATCGCGCGCCTTGCTTCGTTGATGGTGGCCGCGCTGAAGGCGCCGTTGCCGGACGGCACGCAACTGGCCGCGTTCGCGGCGGTGTTGGGCGACGCGACCGAAGGCGGCTTGGGAGGCGCCGGCGAATGCCCGATCGCGGGTGCGGATGCGGCGGCAGGCGCGCAGCAGGCACAAGGAGGTTCGGAACTGTCGGCGTCGGCCGTGCCGGAAGGCGAGCGCCCTGGCGGCAATCTCGAAGCGGATTCGCTTCATCACGCGTTGCACGGGACGGCCTGGAGTCGAAGCGGCGCGGACAACGCGGGCGAGGCGGGCGGCGCAGTCCCGGCATAAGCCGGATGCGCGCCGCGAGGACAATCGCGGTCGTACGGCGCGAGAAGTCCGCGCCATCGCAAAGGTGCGTTACCGCGCGCCGTCCCCCGGAGCGATCCGGCCGATACATAGCAAAGAAGCCGCCGAACCGCCTGACCGCAAAACAACATAACGCGAGCCGTCCGCGCCCCGTGGATGCGTTCGCGCGCGAGGAAAGGGAGGAAACGTCATGCCGTGGTTCATCCTGGTACTCGTCATTGCGGCGCTCGCGCTCGTCTATGTTCAGGCGCGCGCGTCATGGTGGCTCGCCTTCATGATCGTGTGGGTGGCGGCCACGCATGTCGGCGGTGCAGCGGGTCCGGCAGCGACGACCGTGCTCGCCGTTCTGTTCATCCTTCCCGCTCTCGTGCTGGCCATCAAACCGCTGCGCCGCGCGTGGCTCACGAAACCGGTACTCGACCTTTTCCGCAAGATCCTGCCGGAGATGTCGCCGACCGAGCGCGACGCGATCGAAGCCGGCACCGTCTGGTGGGACGCCGAATTGTTCTCGGGGCGCCCGCGCTGGGACACGCTGCTCGGCTACGGCCCGGCCACGCTTACTGCCGAGGAGCAATCGTTTCTCGACGTCGAATGCGAGCATCTGTGCGATCTCGCGAACGACTGGGAAACCACCATGGTGTGGCAGGATCTCTCGCCGAAAACCTGGCAGTACATCAAGGAGCGCGGCTTTCTCGGCATGATCATTCCGAAGCAGTACGGCGGCAAGCAGTTCTCCGCGTACGCGCATTCGCAGGTCATCATGAAGCTCGCCACGCGCTGCTCGGCCGCGGCCGTCTCGGTGATGGTGCCGAACTCGCTCGGCCCCGCCGAACTGCTGATGCACTACGGCACCGAAGCGCAGAAGAACCACTATCTGCCGCGTCTCGCGCGCGGCGAGGAAATCCCCTGCTTCGCGTTGACGAGCCCTTACGCCGGCTCCGACGCCGCCGCGATTCCCGACGTCGGCATCGTCTGCAAGGGCACGTTCGAAGGCCGCGAAACGCCCGGTTTTCGCGTCACGTGGGACAAGCGCTACATCACGCTCGGCCCGATCGCGACCGTGCTCGGCCTCGCGTTCCGCGCGCTCGATCCCGACCATCTGCTAGGCGCAGACGACGAGCCCGGCATCACCTGCGCGCTGATTCCGACGAACCACCCGGGCGTGAACATCGGCCGCCGTCACTGGCCGCTGAACGCGGTGTTCCAGAACGGCCCGAACTCGGGCAAGGACGTCTTCATTCCGCTCGACTGGGTGATCGGCGGACGCGCGCAAGTCGGCAACGGCTGGCGCATGCTGATGGAATGTCTCGCGGCGGGACGGTCGATTTCGCTGCCGTCGTCGAATGTGGGGATGGCGAAGATCGCCGTGCGCGGCACCGGCGCCTACGCCGCGATTCGCCGCCAGTTCCGCACCGCCGTCGGCAAGTTCGAGGGCGTGCAGGAAGCGCTCGGCCGCATGGGCGGCAACCTGTACGTGATGGATGCCGCGCGCCGCCTGTCCGCGCATGCGGTGGACCTCGGCGAAAAGCCGTCGGTGATTTCGGCGATCGCCAAGTATCACATCACCGAACGCGCCCGCATGGTCATCAACGACGGCATGGATATCGTCGCCGGCAAGGGCGTCTGCATGGGGCCGTCGAATTTTCTCGCGCGCGCCTATCAGCAGGTGCCGATCTCGATCACCGTGGAAGGCGCGAACATTCTGACGCGCTGCCTGATCATCTTCGGCCAGGGGGCGATTCGCTGTCATCCGTATGTGCTGAAGGAAATGGCCGCGACGCGCGAAACGGATCGCGCCCGTGCGCTGCGCGATTTCGACGAAGCGTTCTTCGGCCATGCCGGCTTCACGCTCTCCAACGTCGTGCGCAGTTTCGTTTATGGCGTGACGGGCGGCGCGTTCATCGCCAGGCCGCGCACCGCGCATACGCCGCTGCTGCCGTACTACGGCGCGGCGACCCGTCTCTCGACCGCTTTCGCTTTGCTGGCCGATGTCTCCATGTTCGTGTTCGGCGGCGATCTGAAACGGCGTGAACGCATTTCCGCGCGCCTGGGCGATGTGCTATCGCAGCTCTACCTGATCTCGGCAACGCTCAAACGTTTCGAGGACGAAGGCCGTCAGGAAGAAGATCTGCCGCTCGTGCGCTGGGGCGTCGAGGATTCGCTGTACAGGGCGCAGCACGCGCTCGACGGCGTGCTCGCGAACTACCCGAACCGCTTCGCCGCCGGCCTCGTGCGCGTGCTGGCGTTTCCGTTCGGCCTGCCGTACCGTGAGCCGTCCGACCTCCTCGGCAGCCAGATCGCCGAATTGATGCAGACGCCCGGCGCGGCGCGCGAACGTCTCGTGTCCGACTCGTACGTGCCGCATCCCGATGTCGATGCGCTCGGCTACGGCGAACTGGTGTTCCAGTTGAACCCGCGCTTCATGCAGATCGAGCAGAAACTGCGCGACGCGGTCAAGCAAGGCCTGCTCGAACCGATGCCGCAAAGCCTGCCGCAACTGGCCGCGTGGACCGAGTCCGCCCAGCAGAAAGGCCTGCTCGACGCCGACGATCGCCGCGTGCTCGACGACTACGCACGGTACGGCGCGCAAGTCGTGAAGGTCGACGACTTCCCGCCCGACTTCGACATGCTCGCCAGTCTGCAACAACGCAAGGAGGCGCTCGACAAGGCGCTGGAAGCCGCGGCCTGAGGACCTTGATGAGCGCGTCGATGAGCGCCTGAAAAAACATCCGGGCGAGGCGCACCGGATGCGTCCAACTCAGTGCACACTGACACACGTCCGACGTCCCCATTGGGACTTCCTTCGGAGCGTCCCCCAAGAGGACTTCCTGCGGGGCGTGTCCAGCGGAGCAACGAACACTATGAACGACTCTTATCTGAACTTCGTCAACTCGCCGTTCGGCGCGCGCCTCGCGCGCTCGCTCGGCTTACCGAAGCCGGAGGTGCTGCGCCGCTATCGGACGGACGAGCCCGAGTTCGGCGGCCTGGTGGCGATCGGCGCGGGGCGTGAACCGCATCTGCTCGATACGCTCGCGAATCTCGTGGCGAGCATCGGCGTAACGAGCGTCGCGCATGAAAGCGCCGGACTGTGGGTGCCGCTTGCGACTCGCCACGGCTTGATGACGGGGCGATTCGAACCGGCGGATTCCGGCTCGCACGGCCGGCTCGCCGCACTGCTGTTCGACGCGAGCGGTATCGACGACAGCAGCCAGCTCGAACCGCTGCACGGTTTTTTCCACGACACGCTGCGCTCGCTCGGCAAGTGCGGGCGCATTGTCGTGCTGGGGCGTCCGCCGGAGACGTGCGCGAGCCCGCGCCAGTGGACCGCGCAGCGCGCGCTCGAAGGCCTCACGCGTTCGCTCGGCAAGGAAGCGCGGCGCGGCATCACCGCGAATCTCGTCTACGTGGAGCAAGGCGCGGAGAACGGCGTTGAAGCGTCGCTGCGATTCTTCCTGTCGCCGCGTTCCGCGTATGTGTCGGGCCAGGTGGTGCGCATCGGCATCGCCGCCGGCCCGCAAGCCGCAGCGCGGGCGTTCGACTGGAAGCAGCCGCTCGCTGGCCGGCGCGCGATCGTGACGGGCGCCGCGCGCGGCATCGGCGCGTCGATCGCGAGCGTGCTGGCCGCCGAGGGCACGCACGTGATCGGCATCGACATCCCTTCCGCGCGCGACGCGCTCGATTCGACAATGCTTCAGCTGAACGGCACCGCCCTCGCCTTCGACATCGCCGCGCCGGAAGCGCCCGCGCAAATCGCGGCGGCGCTCGACGAGCAGGGCGTGGATATCGTCGTGCACAACGCCGGCATCACCAGGGACAAAACCATCGCGAAGATGACCGGCGCCGCGTGGCAAAGCGTGATCGACATCAACCTGTGCGCGCAGGAGCGTATCGACGACGCGCTGCTCGCCGCCGGCATCTTGCGCGACGGCGGCCGCATCATCGGCGTGTCGTCGATCAGCGGCATTGCGGGCAATCTCGGCCAGACCAATTACGCGACCTCGAAAGCCGGCGTGATCGGCCGCGTGCAAAGCATGGCGCCGCATCTGCGCGCGCGCGGCATCACGATCAATGCGGTCGCGCCGGGCTTCATCGAAACGCAGATGACCGCGAAGATGCCGTTCACCCTCCGCGAAGCCGGCCGCCGCATGAACTCGATGAGCCAGGACGGTCAGCCGGTCGACGTCGCGCAGACCATCGCGTGGCTCGCGCATCCGGGCTCGGCGGGCGTCACCGGCCAGATCGTGCGCGTGTGCGGACAAAGCCTGATTGGAGCGTGACCATGCGTGAGCCGGGTGATCCGTTCGGGCGCGGTCTTGCAATCAACGCGGCGCGTCCGAAAACCGTCGTCGTCGAGCCGTTGCCCGCGCCGGCCAAGCTCTATGCGCGCGCGTTGTCCGGCATCGTCAAGCGCGCCCGCGCTACGCAACTGCCGGCGCTGCGGCTCGTGCGCCCCGCCGTTGCGCTCGACCCGGGGCCGGTCTGGCGTTATGCGCGCGTCTGCGGCTTCATCCCCGAGCACGGCGTGCCGCTCACGTATCCGCATCTGCTCGCGTTTCCGTTGCATCTGCTGATGCTGACCGACCCGGCGTTCCCGTGGCCCGCGCTCGGCCTCGTGCATCTGGCGAACCATGTGCGGCTGCGCCGGCCGCTGGCGTACAAGGACGTGTTGCGCGTCGAGGTGGAGTTCGGCGCGCTGCTGCGGCATGACAAGGGGCAGGCGTTCGTGCTGCATTCGCGTTTGTACCGCCGCGGCGAAGCGGTGTGGGACGGCGACAGCGTCTATCTGAAACGCGGCGTACCCGCGAGCGGCAGTCCGCTCGATCCGCTCGAACTCGGACCCGACGCGCTGCAACGCATCGCGCGCTGGCAACTCGCGCCACAGTTGGGCCGCGACTATGCGGGTGTGTCCGGCGACTACAACCCGATTCACCTCACGGCGCTATCGGCGAAAGCGTTCGGCTTTCCACGCGCGATCGCGCATGGCATGTGGACGCTCGCGCGCGCGGCTGCCGCGCTGCAGCCGCCCAAGCCGCTCGCCGAGGCCACGCTTAGCGCCGAATTCAAGGTGCCGATGCTGCTGCCGGGCGAAGCGTCGCTGTGGAGCGCGTCGCCCTCGCTGATAGAACGCGACATCGAGGTGCGCGATATTGCGGGAGAAAAACCGCATTTGCGCGGCCGCATGCAGTGGCGGCTGCAATGAGGCACGCGCAGGCAGGCGCATGATTTCATCAATGCATGGAATTCGTGACGCCGGAAATCGTTGTTGAGTTAAGAGGCATTGATCGCTGTTCGCACCATTGAACAACCCGGGAACGATCCAAAGGAGCCGAGCATGTCCAACCCGCTGCCAGCCGTGCGCCGCGTCGCCATTGTCGGGAGCAACCGGATTCCGTTCGCGCGCTCGAACACCGCTTACGCGACCGCGTCGAATCAGGACATGCTGACCTTCACGCTGCAAGGCCTGATCGACCGCTACAACCTGCACGGCGAACGTCTGGGCGAAGTCGCGGCGGGCGCCGTCATCAAGCATTCGCGCGACTTCAATCTGACGCGCGAGTCCGTGCTGTCCACCACGCTCGCGAAGGAAACTCCCGCCTACGACGTGCAGCAAGCCTGCGGCACCGGACTCGAAGCGGCGATTCTCGTCGCCAACAAGATTGCGCTTGGGCAGATCGAGGTGGGCATTGCGGGCGGTGTCGATACGACCTCCGATGCGCCGATCGGCGTGAACGAGCGGATGCGCGAGATCCTGCTCGAAGCGAATCGCGGCAAGAGCGCCGGGCAACGCGTCGGCACGCTGGCGAAGCTGCGTCCCGGCATGTTTTTCAAGCCGCTGCTGCCGCGCAACGGCGAGCCACGCACCGGGCTTTCAATGGGCGAGCATTGCGAACTGATGGCCAAGCGCTGGAACATCTCGCGCGAAGCGCAGGACGTGCTCGCTTACGACAGCCACCGCAAGCTCACCGACGCGTACGCGCGCGGCTTCCTCAATGATCTGATGACACCGTACCGGGGCTTGGCGCGCGACAACAATCTGCGCTCGGACCTGACACTCGAAAAACTCAGCGGCTTGAAGCCGGTGTTCGACCGCGACGCCGGCACGCTGACCGCGGGCAATTCGACACCGCTCACCGACGGCGCCTCCGCCGTGCTGCTCGCGAGCGACGAATGGGCCGCCAAACACGGCTTGCCGGTGCTCGCCTATCTGAGCGGGTCGGAAACCGCCGCGGTCGACTATTTCGACAAGAAAGAAGGCCTGCTGATGGCGCCCGCCTACGCCGTGCCGCGCATGCTGGCGCGCGCCGGCCTCACGTTGCAGGACTTCGATTTGTACGAAATCCACGAAGCGTTCGCGGCGCAGGTGTTGTGCACGCTCGCGGCGTGGCAGGATGACGAATATTGCCGCGCGCAACTCGGGTTGCCGGGCCCGCTCGGTGCGATCGATCGGACGAAATTGAACGTGAACGGCAGCTCGCTCGCTACGGGGCATCCGTTCGCCGCCACGGGTGGGCGCATCGTCGCGGGCCTTGCAAAGATGCTTGCGCAGCTCGACAAACCGACCGGCACCGCGCGCGGGCTGATCTCGATCTGCGCGGCGGGCGGCCAGGGCGTGGTGGCGATTCTCGAGCGCTGAGCGTCGCAGCCGTTTCAGCACATGTTTCAGCACTTCACTTGTTTCGCCGAATGTTTTTGCTTCAGACGCTACCGCGAGATTCGCTTTGATTGCTTCAATGACTGGCCGCGAGACCAGGATACGAACAGATGAAGCCACTGCTTCAGGAGACGACCGATGACCCAGCCCACCCAAGCCCCGCTCTCCACAGCCGGCGAGTCCACGCCGTCGGCGAACGCAGCGAATGAGGTTCCCGCTCAGGTTTCGGCCCAAACACCGAACCAGCCGCCCAACACCGACGGCATCTGGTACGCGTCCTATCCGGCGGACGTGCCGCACGAAATCGACGTCACGCAATACGAATCGCTCGTGCAGTTCTTCGACGAATGCATCGCAAAGTTCCGCGAGCGCGTTGCGTATGTGAGCGTGGGCGCGAACATGACGTACGGCGAGCTCGGCCGCAAGGCGACCGCGTTCGCCGCGTATCTGCAAAGTATCGGCGTGAAGCCGGGCGAGCGCGTCGCGATCATGCTGCCGAATACGTTCCAGTATCCGGTGTCGCTGTTCGGCGTGCTGAAAGCCGGCGCCGTGGTGGTGAACGTGAATCCGCTCTACACGGTGCGCGAACTCGCGCATCAACTGAAGGACAGCAGCGCGCAAACCATCATCGTGTTCGAGAACTTCGCGAGAATCGTCGAAGAGGCGCTGCCGGGCACCAAGGTGCAGAACGTCATCGTGACGGGTCTCGGCGATCTGCTTGCCGACGGCCTGAATCTGAAGGGACGTCTGCTCAATTTCATGCTGCGTCACGTGAAAAAGATGGTGCCCGCGTACAACCTGCCGAAAGCGGTGCCGCTGCTCGAAGCGCTCTCGATCGGCTACACGCGGCCCTTGACGCCCGCGCGCCCCACGCATCACGACATCGCCTTCCTGCAATACACCGGCGGCACGACCGGCGTCGCCAAGGGCGCGATGCTCACGCACAAGAACATCATCGCCAATCTGCTGCAGGCGAAGGCGTGGTCGGAGGGTCAATTGAGCGGCGACGCCGAAACGGTACTCACGCCGCTGCCGCTCTATCACATCTATTCGCTCACCGTGAACGCGCTCATTTTCATGGGACTCGGCGGGCGCAATATCCTGATCGCCAATCCGCGCGACATGAAGCGCGTGATGATGATCATCCGTCACGAGAAGTTCACCGGCATGACGGCCGTGAATACGCTCTACAACGCATTCCTCGAAAACGAGGAGTTCTGCAAGCGCGATTTCTCGAACCTGAAGCTCGCGATGGCGGGCGGCATGGCGACGCAAAAGTCGGTGGCCGACCGTTTCAAGGCGGTGACCGGCAAACCGATCATTGAAGGTTATGGACTCACCGAGTGCTCGCCGATCGTCTCGATGAATCCGGTCGACCTCACCAATCTGCGCGACTTCGAAGGCTCGATCGGCTTGCCCGCGCCCTCTACCCAGGTGCGCTTCCGGAAAGACGACGGCACGTGGGCGAACATCGGCGAAGCGGGCGAATTGTGCGTGAAGGGTCCGCAGGTGATGAAAGGCTACTGGAATCGTCCGGAAGAAACCGCCAAGGCGATCGACGGCGACGGCTGGCTCGCCACCGGCGACATCGGCGTGATGGATTCGCGCGGCTTCATCCGCCTGATCGACCGGAAGAAAGACATGATCCTGGTGTCGGGCTTCAACGTCTATCCGAACGAAATCGAAGACGTGATCGCGGCGCATCCGGATGTGCGCGAAGTGGCGGCGATCGGCGTGCCCGATGCGGCGCAAGGCGAACGGGTGAAGGTGTTCATCGTCAAACGCAACGCGTCGTTGACCGAGGAACAGGTGATCGCGCATTGCCGCAAGAATCTTACGGGCTACAAGGTACCGAAGCTGGTCGAATTCCGCGACGATCTGCCGCAAACCAACGTCGGCAAGATTCTGCGCCGCGCGCTGCGAGACGAGGAACTCGCGAAGCAAAAACCTGCCTGACAGATAAGGCGCTTCATGCACCGCTTCATGCACATTCGCGCCATATTTTTGGAGAGAGGTTCATGAAGCACAGTATGTCCGCAAGGTTGCGCCGATTGAGCATGATGCGTTCATCGCGGCCGTTGCTTGCCGTTTCGTCCAGGGGATTTCTGCTCGGCTCGCTGGTGGCCTGCCTCGCAGCGGCAGCCACGCCGTCAGCCTTCGCGCAAAACGACGACACGCCGCCCCCGCTCGATACAGCCAGCGCCGTCAAGGCGCCGGCCACGCTGTCCTCGCAGGTCGGCAAGCTCACGCTGGATCAGCAGGTCAAATGGCTGCGCGCCGCGCAACAAAGCGGCGCGCTGGGAAATCTCGACGACGCGCAACTGGTCGCGCTGTTCCAGTCGCTCGATCCACTGGCGTTGCCGCGCTACATCAAGGCGGGGCCGAACGGCTATGCGTCATACGAGTTCACGATGTCGCGCTCCGAACGCATTCGCGGCCAGTGGCCCGACCAGCCCGATCACATGCTGGTGCGCGTCGCACACGACCCGCTGCGTATCTACGCGAAGTGGCTGCCCGACGGCGCGCACGCGGGCCAGGAAATCATCTACGACGAGTCCAAACGTGCTGATGAAATGTATGGGCACCTCGGCGGCGTGATGAACGTGATGCCGTTGTGGACGTCGCTGAACGGCGCCCTCGCCCGTGCGCAATCGAATCACCAGGTGCGCGATCTCGGCATCGAGTACGTCGCCAGCCAATATCTTGCCGAGGGCAAGAAATACATCGAGGCCGGCTTGCCGCGCTCGACTCAGGTGGAAGTCAAAACGATCGAAGGCGTGCGCGTGGTGGCCTTCACGTTCGAAACGCCGACCGGGCAGCCGCAGTTCTACGCGAAGAAAGAGACACTCGGGCTCGATCTGCGGCATCCGTATTTCCGCACCGTCGAGTCTTACGACAATGACGGCAGGATCTTCGAAAGAATCGTTTTCGAAAGCATCACGCCGAAAACGTTCGACGACTCGACCTTCGATCCGAAGAACAAGGCCTACAAGTTCTAGCGGATCGCGCGCGGGGCGAGCACGAATGCGACATGGGCTGCTTGCGCTTTGTGCCCTGCTTCGTGCCGCGCGCTCTGTTCGTGGCTGTGCTCGACCATCTGTCCCGCGCGCGTGGCGAGTTCCTTGAGGACGAAATAGTCCGACGCGCGCGTGAGGCCGATCAGCGATGCGGGCGTCGGCGCGAGCGTGTGGCTCAGAAGCGGCGCCAGTGTCGTGTACCAGAGCGCGCCGATGTCGTCACCGGTTTCGAAGGTGGGCAGCTTCATGCGCGCGACGTATCCGGCGAACGCGGGGCCGCACGCCAGCGTCGAATCGACCACCGCCAGCGTGTTGCTTCGAGCGGCTGCATGCGCGAGCCACGGCCACGCGCCACCTGCCGTGGTGGACAACCATGCGCCGGTTATTATGAAAGCGCGTCGATCCATTGTTTGATCCAGTTGCCGTGTCGCGTTTGCCGCACGCAAACACACCTCACGTATAGCCCCGCCGCTCACGCCACGCCGACGGCCAGATCCCCTGCTTGCCAGGCGCGAGAATGCCGTTCGGGTCGAGCGCGTCCTTGATCGTTTCCGAGAGCCGCAGCAACGCGCCGTCGTTGAAACTGTATTGTGCCGCGGCAAAATCCATGTACGCGAGATGCGCGCGATATTCGCCGTACCCCGCCGCGCGCGCGTCGCTCATCAGCGAGCGCAACAGCAAGCCGGCTTGCTCGACCTGATTCGCGTCGTCACGGTCGAAAATCGCCGCGAAAATATGATGCAGATGACGCACGCCCGCCGTGAAGCCGCCGTAGTAATCGAAGCCGTATTCCGCGGCGCGCGCCTTGACCATCGTGTATTGGCGCAACGCGTCGCGGCCGGTGGCCGGACACACCGGCGCGAAGTCCACATGCGCGCCCGCGCCGCCGCGCCAGTCGAGCATGCGAAACGCGCTCATCGCCGGGATGCCGGCGAGGTTGCGATCGCCGCCCGCGACGGGCTCCGCGTCGCCCGCGTAACGCGCGGCGGAGAGCCTCGCCTGCGGCACGCGAGCAAACGCGCGCTGCACGATCGCATAACGCGCGTCGATCAATTCGGGCGTGCCGTACAGCGCGAAATGCAGATTCCAGCGGCCCACGTTCAGCTTCTCCAACATCGCCGCCACCGCGCTCTCGGGCATCGCGCCCTTGCCTTCGTACCAGTGCGCACGCGCGGACAATCCGGCTGCGCGGCGCACACCGCCTTCGATCACCGCGTGATTGCGGATCGTTTCATCGAGCCGCAACGGCCGCAAGATGTCCACGATCGCCTCGAGGTCCGCTTCGTGGCGAAACTGGATTTCGCCGAGCAGATAAGCGGGCGGCGCCGGCATCAGCCAGACGCCCAGCTTGGTGACGATGCCGTAGTTCGACTGCATGAACATCGCGTCGAACGACGGTCCATAGCCCGGCTGATACAGCTGCCATGCCGTGCCGATTTCAATGCCGCCCATGCCGGTGCGCAGCACGTCGCCATTGGCGAGCACCACCTCCATGCCGCACTGCGTCGCCGCGTGATCGCCGTATGCGGTATAGCCGTAGCCGCGTTCGAGCGTATTGCCGACGACGCTGCCCCATCCTGCCGCGGGCGGATCGACCCACAGCTTGTAGCCCTTGTCGCGCAGATGCGCATACAGATCGAAGTAGCTGACGCCCGGCTCGACCAGCGCGTAGGCAAGCGTCTCGTTCACCTCGATGATGCGGTTCATCCGCTGCAGATCGAGCACCACCGAACCGGGAAGCCGTGGCGCGGCGCCGCCATAGGCGAAGTTGCGCCCGGTCGAGACCGTCCACAACGGAATGCGATACTGATTGGCAATCCGCAGCACCGCGCGAATCTCGTCGACGGATACGGGCAGCACAGCGGCGCTCGCCGAAAACGCGGCGCGCTCGCCGGGCGCGAACGGATCGAGATACGCGGCGAGCCCGGCCACCGACGTCACCACCTGCGGCTCGCCGACGATCGAGCGCCAGTCGGCGAGTGCGCGATCGAACTGGGCGGCGGAAACTTTCGGCGGCAGGCTGCGGATCAAGATGTTTCCCTCGGCGGGGGGTTAATGATGCATTGGCGCACGCCCTACTGCCACGTCTCCGGCTTGCCGCCGAGCGCGCTGCATACCTCGACGGCGATCGAGCGCAGCTTGCCTTCCGCGATCGGCCCGGACAACGCGTAGCCCATGCCGTCGCTGACCCAGTAGAAGGTGCGCCGGTTGCCGTCGCGCAACAGACGGAATGCGGTTTCGTCGCGCGCGATGCCGGTCACGTAAAGCGTGAGCCGGGCGCCGCTGTGATTCTCGTACATGAATTGCGCGGCCGGCCCCGCTTCGCCGGGCAACAGGCGCCCACCCACCAGCGAGTAGCCGTACTCCTGCAAGGACGGCACCGAAAGCGGCCGGTTCAGGCGTTTGGACAGCCAACTGATCAGATGCTCTTCCTCGCTCGCGGCCACTTCCACCGGATGACGCCGCTCCGGCGTATACACCGCGTAGGCGATGTCGGCGCGCTCCGCGAAGCTCGGCGGCCGGCCGCCGAAGCCGCCCCACGCGCCGCCCGTCAGGCGCGGCGCGAGCGGCCCCAGGGCAAGCGCGATCCCCACGCCAGCCGCGAGCCAGCATGCCGCGATGCCCACGCGCTGCCACCACGGCGCAGGCCGGCGCACCACGATGAAGGCCGGCTCGTCCGCATCATTGCGCTCACCGCGCGCGTCAGCTTCGCTGCGCTGCGGCGCACCGCACAGCGCACGCAACGCGGCTTTCTGCGCGCGCCACGCGGCCACGCGCGCGGCGGCCTGCGGATCCTCCCGCAGTTGCGCCTCGATCGCGGCACGCTCCGCGCCCGGCAATTCACCGTCGACAAACGCCGACAGCGCTCGCGGATCGAGCCCGCTGGGCAAGCCGGAATCGTGGTCGTCGTTATTCATCACGGATTTCTCACTACTTTTAACGGCGGACTCTTACGCGCCGCCCCCGCAGCGGCTCCCCCGGCCGGTCCCTCCGTCAGCAACACGCGCATATGCTCACGCGCGCGAGAGAGCCGCGACATCACCGTGCCGATCGGCACGCCGAGCGCCTTCGACGCTTCCTGATAAGACAGTTCCTCCACGCACACCAGCAGCAGCACTTCGCGCTGCTCGACCGGCAGACAATACAGCGCGCGCTGCAGATCGCGCAGCACCAGACCGTCGACTTCGCCATGCGGCGCTTCGAGATTGCGCCATGGCGCGCTTTCGTCGTCGACGGCAATCTCGCGGCGGCCGCGCAACTGATCGATATACAGATGCCGCAGGATCGTCAGCAGCCAGGCGCGCAGATTGCTGTTCGGCCGGAACGCCGACCAGCGCGCGAGCGCACGCTCCGCCGTATCCTGCACGAGGTCGTCGGCCCACGCGCGGTCGCCCGTCAGTGCGCGCGCATAGCGGCGCAACTGCGGGAGCCACGCAACCACTTCCGCTTCGAAATTCACCCGGCGCGCGAACGCTCAGTAGCCGCCGCCGCTGCCGGTACCGCCGCTGGTGCTCGATGCGCTGTTATCCGCCGTCGACGTGCACGCGCTCGTGGCGAGCGTGCCCAGCGCGAGCGCCAACGTCACGAAGAGGGCGGAAAAAATGCGGGATGCTTTCATGTGAGTCTCCTGATGAGCGCCCGGCCGATAGGCGGACGCGTGGCAAGGGTGTGGATTGACCGGAATCCGGCCGGCCGCGTGCGGAATGCGCAATGAAACGCGGTCATGCCTGACTTAACGCTGGCAGGCGGTGATTTATTCCGCGCGCAAGCGATGTCATGGCTATCTTTTTCCGCCACCCGCATTCGGGGGGCCCGCGCATGGCGGAAGAGA
>DASPZL010000197.1:0-2136 GCA_035636295.1 Paraburkholderia sp. | reverse complement strand
GCCGGAGGACTTCGACAATTTGGGATGAAGGTGCGCCTGATGAATGACATCGATCTTTAGGTTGCGAGAACTTGCTAAATCAACCTGTCACAGTGAAAGATGCGTCACTTTGAACTAAGCACGTGTGATGAGCTTTGGGTCAAACGACGAGATAAGCCAGTTGCGCTGTCCGCTCTGGGTCAACAACGGACTCGTGCACCACAGCAAATGGCACAATTATTCGACCACCCTTGAGGCCAAACCCCGTTGGCGCGTCGATCAGCCTTACGGATCGATGAGCACTCCCGGGTTGAGCATGCCTTGCGGATCGAGTTCTCTTTTTGCTGCCCGAAGCGCGGCCGCGAAAAGCCCCGGGCGCTGACGATCGTACCAAGGCCGATGATCACGGCCAACAGCGTGATGATGCGTGATCGTACCACCCGCCTCAATCAGCGCGTCGCTGGCCGCATCCTTGATCGCCTGCCACTGCTCCAGAAGAGCACCATGGCGGCCGAGTGCGTGGAAAGAAAAATACGGCGCAGGCCCATCCGGATACACATGGGTGAAGCGGCATGTGACCTCGCCTTTCACGCCAGTCGCCTGGAGGATCGCACGCTCCGTCACCGCCTTCACTTTGTCGTGGAAACTTTCGAACCGATCCCAGGTGATCGCGGTCTCAAAGGTGTCGTTGATGAGACCGGCCGGCGTCAGAAGCTCGCGCGCATAGGGCATGCGAATAAATGCGTTGCGCCAGATTCCTGCCGCGCCTTCGAGATGTGCATCGCCGACCTTTGCGGCCTCCGGCGTCCCGCCATGGTCGGCGCAGCATTCGAGCCCGCGTGCCATCCAGGCTTCCGGTGAATGGTCGCCGGATTCAAAGCCGAGCACCATGATCGCGACGCTGCCGTCGGCCGCACCGGTGTTGAAAGCTTCTTGCGCGTCAAGGATGCGGCAGTTCGATGGATAGAGGCCGGCCTGTGCGATGGCGCGCAGCGCGCGCGCCGCACCGAAGAACGAATGGAAACGAACCGATGCGTTGGTGCGGAATTTCGGGCGCGGCTGCAATCGCATCCAGGCGCGCGAAATCACCCCGAGCGTTCCTTCCGAGCCTATGAACATGCGATCGGGGCTCGGTCCGGCACCAGATCCCGGCAATCGACGTGTTTCCAATATGCCGTGCGGGGTTACGACGCGCAGGCTTTCGACGAAATCGTCAATATGAGTATAGAGACTAGCGAAATGGCCGCCCGATCGCGTCGCGATCCAGCCGCCAAGGGTTGAATATTCGAAACTCTGTGGAAAATGCCGCAACGTGACGCCATGCGGCTTAAGCTGGTTCTCCAACGATGGACCATAGGCACCAGCTTCGATCAGTGCGGCGCGCGATATCTGATCCACCTCGACAACCTTACCGAGATTGCGGAGGTCAAGTGTGATGGCCGCCTTATAGCGAAGCCCGTCGACTCGCGGCTCGACACCGCCGCAGACGCTCGACCCGCCCCCGAACGGCGTCAGCGAGGCGCTGACGCCACCGGCCCAATCCATCACAGCGGAAATCTCTGCTTCGTTGCGTGGATAGGCGACCACGTCGGGCGCGCTGTGGTAGTCGCCGAGCATGGCTCGCACGTAGTCTGGATAGGATTTGCCATAGGCGTGCGCGACGCGGTCGTAGCGTTCGCTCGTGCAGAAAGTGGCAAGTGAGGCCGGCGGCGCCACGCGCGGCGCGCGCAGTGCCAGGTCCTCGAGACGCGGAACGACTTTTGTCTCAAATGCATCGCGTGCAAATTTTGCGCGGTAACGGCCGAGCACAAAGGCCTGCTCCTCAGCAGTCATGCCTTCGTCTTCGCGGCCCCAGCCGTAATGTTTTAGCCTCGCTCCGCTCATGGCTTCCTCCCTGCTTTTTTCTATCTGTGATTTTCGAGATAGCCGCCATGACGGCTTTTAACCTTGTGAACGCGTAAAGGGCACAAAGCGCACGAGGGCGACGGCGCGCGTTGTCGTCTTGCCGGGGGCGATTTTTTCGACGACCGTGAGGTGCTGAGTGGTGTAAGCGGGCCCCACCGGCATGACAAGCCGGCCCCCCACTTTGAGCTGCTCAATCAGCGGCGGTGGTGGCTCCCCGAGTGCGGCGGTCACGACGATGGCGTCGAAAGGACC
>DASPZL010000196.1:0-4566 GCA_035636295.1 Paraburkholderia sp. | reverse complement strand
GACGAAGCGGGCGAACCGGCCGTCGCGGTGAACGGCAATGCGCTGCAGATCGTGCGGTACATGCGTGCGCCGGGCGCGCCGCCACGGTTGGTGGTCGTACGGTATCGGATCACGGAAGGGCGGATTCTGCGCTATGCGTCGCCGCCGTTGGCGAACATCGGCGAGGTGCGCCGCGCGCTCGGCGGTTCGGAGAACGAGAACTGGAACGCCGTGCCGTTGATCGGCGGTATCGGCGCGATTACCGCGCGGCTGTATGTGCCGAAAGTCGGCTGGACGACGCAGATGAAAGACGTGCAGTCGGCCATTACGGAGAACGACAACAATCTGAAGGTGCCTCAGCTCGGCAATGCGCCGTTGCCGAGGTCGGTGACGGGGCTCGAAGTGAGTATCGGCGCGAGTTCCCTCGCGCGGCCCGTTACCCGGGTTTTTCTCGTTGGGGAGTGAGTTTTGATCAAGCGCTTTCGCCCTGCCCGTTCGAAACCTGCGGCTCAACGCGGCGTTGCCATCATCAGCGCGCTGCTGGTGGTCGCGCTGTCCGCGATTCTCGTTTCCGGCATGCTGTGGCGGGAGCAGGTACAGATCCGGCGCATCGAGAATCAACGGCTGCTGGCGCAGGCGCAGTGGGTGTCGCGCGGCGCGCTCGACTGGACGCGCCTCATTCTTCGTTCCGAAGGCGATACGTCGGCGGGAATCACCTATCTTGGCGGCGTCTGGGGCGTGCCGATCGCGCGCACGCGCCTGTCCGATTTTCTCGGGCAGATCGGCGAGGTGCGCGCGGAGGAAGGCGGGGCGACCTATATCTCTGGTTCGATCGAAGATGCGCAGGCCAAATTCAATCTGCGCAACCTCGTTTCAACGGCGGTGCCGGGCGCACTGACGCTGAACATCCAGCAGATTCAGTCGTTCCAGCGTTTGTTGCAGCTCCTCGGCATCAACGGGCAACTGGCGAAGAACACGGCGCTGCAATTGCGCGCGGGACTGCGGCAATCGGCGACCCGCTTCCAGACGGCGGCCAATCCCACTACCCTCGATCCCACGCAGATGCAAGGCGGCGCGACTGGCGGCGGCAACTACACCGATCAACCCGGTCTGGAAGACGCCGATGAAAACGCGCCCGTCGCGCCACTTCAGATGACGGGCGTCGACTCGCTGCTCGACGTGCCCGGCTTCACACCGGAGATGATCGCGCGGCTGCGCCCGTTCGTGACCGTGCTGCCCACCACCACGCCCGTCAACATGAACACCGCGCCCGCCGAGGTAGTCGCGGCCGTCGTGCCGGGGATGAATCTGTCGAATGCGCAGGCGTTCGTCGCGCGGCGCGAGACCGTGTTCTTCCACAACGTCGGCGATGTGCAGCTCGCGCTGCGCGGCGCGGGCGTCCAGCAGCTCGTGTTCGATCCGAACCAGCTCGACGTGAACACCAGCTATTTCCTGATCCACGGACGCGTCGAGCACGAGCGCGCCGAAGTCGATCGCACCACCCTCGTCTATCGCGACGCGCTGACGCATACGACGCGTATCGTATGGGGACGAGACCAACTATGAACAACGCAATTTCTCGAGAGAGTGGCCTTTGAGCACGCTGATCGTTCTTCTGCCGCCGCGTGATCCGGCGGTGCCGTCGCAGGAATGGCAACTGCCGGAGCTGCCGTTTCTGCTGCTCGACAAATCGGGGCGCACCCAGCGCGCCGGCCGCTCGGCGCCCGGCCTGCTGCCGCGCGCAAGCTCGACAGTGCTGATGCTCGCCGCCCGCGACTGCCTGATGCTGGCCACGACGGTGCCGCCGCTGAAGGGGCCGCGCTTGCGTCAGGCGCTGCCGAACGTCGTCGAAGATCAACTGATCCAGGACGCGCAGACCACGCACATCGCGCTCGATCCGCAGCCGCTCGCCGGCAATCGCCATGTGCTCGCGATCGTCGATCGCGGCTGGTTCCGCTATATCGTCGAGACGTTTGCGGCGGCGGGTCATCGCAATCTGAAGGCGGTGCCTGTTACGCGTTGTTTGCCGCAGCCCGTCGCCGCGGCGATGGCGGCTGAAGTGCGTGCGGAAGAAGCCGTTGCCGCTGGCGCCGATTCTGCGCCGCCGCGCGTCGAGCCGGCCGTCGCGGGCCTCACGCCCGTCGTTGCGGCCGTGCTGGGCCATGTCGTGCCGTCGACGGCCGCCGTGCTCGGCGAAGGCGCCGTCGATGCCGCACCGCCGCGCGTCGAGCTTGCGCTCGTGCGCGGACCGCTCGGCGAAGGGCTGGCCGTGCCGGAATCTGCTGTCGGCACGACGGTGGCGGCGCTCGCGGGCAATGCGCCCGTCACGTTGTACACGCTCGTCGATTTGCCCGGTAACGAGCCGCGCCTGGCGTCGGTGGCGCAATCGGGACGTCACACGCCGATTGCGGGCGCGCTGCCGCTGTCGTTCGAAACGCTCGCGCGCAACGCGATCCAGTGCCGCTTCGATCTCGCGCAGTTCGAGTTTGCCGTGCAGCCGTGGCGTCTCGATCGAGCGACGCTGCGCCGCCTGCGCTTGCCGCTGTGGCTGCTGGTGGGCACGGTGCTCGTCGCGATCGTCGGCGCGAATGTGCAATGGCTGATGCTGTCGCGTCAGCGCGACGCGATCAACGCGCAGATGACCGAGCTGCTGCTCAACACCTTTCCGAAGACGACGGTTGTGCTCGACGCGCCCGATCAGATGGCGCGTCAGTTGCAGCAATTGCGCGTCGCCGCGGGCGAACTGTCGCCGGACGATTTCCTTTCCTTGTCGGATGGACTCGCGCGCTCGCTTGGGCCGATTCCCGTCAACGGCTTGGCCGCGCTCGATTATCACGACCGGCGCGTCGACGTGACGTTCAAACCCGAGGTCAAGGTCGATCCCGACTTCCAGCAACGTCTGACGCGCAATGGCCTGACGGGCGCGATCGACAGCAACACCGGCAAGTGGGCGATCAGGAACGGACAATGAAAGCAGAACTGTTGAACACGTGGGCCGGATTCTGGGATGCCCGCACGCCGCGCGAAAAAGCGCTTTTGACGTGGGGTGGCGCGGTGCTGGCCGTCGTCATCATCTGGTCGGTGCTGTGGGCGCCCGCGCAGGAAGGGCGCGCGCGGCTGCGCGAATCGATCCCGGGCCTGCAACGGCAGCTTTCGCAGATGACCGCGCAGGCGAACGAGGCGCGCGCGCTGTCGGCGGCGGCGCAGGGTGTGGCGCCGACGGGCGGCGCGCTGAAGGATGCGCTGACGGCGTCGCTGAATGACCACGGCCTCGCACCGACGCAAGTGCAGGTGCTCGGCAACGCAGTGCAGATCCAGTTGAAGAACGCGTCGTTTCCCGCGTGGACCGAATGGCTCGACGAAGCGCGCAAGCAGTTCAAGGTGCAGGTGTCCGAGGCACATGTCACGGGGTTGAAGCAGGACGGGCAGGTCGATCTGACGGCATCGCTGCAACCGGCAACGATCAAATGACGGCGCAGCCACGGGATCACGCATGAGTGTTGGGACACTCAGTCTAAGATCGCCTCTGAACGTCGGATCGATCTGACCCGTGCTGGGATTGGCGAAGCTGCCTTGGCGTTGACCTGTCGATCGGATTCCGGCGTTCCCCGAGCGTTGCCGGGCTCACCGTCTGTGACCTGATAGGAGCTTTGTTCTGCACCGTGAGTGTCCTGTCCTGCGAGTGGGGTTGGCGATGCGCCCACTACGACGAAAACACGCATGGAACAAAACAACGAAGTGATTCTGGGCGTCGACACGCATCTGGATGCGCATGTCGGGGCTGTGATTAGCGAGACGGGCAAACTTCTTGGAACACTGTCGGTATCGACCGATACGGCAGGGTATCTCAACCTGGTGAGCTGGGCGAATTCGTTCGGTCATCTGCGCCGCGCCGGCGTAGAAGGGACCGGCACCTACGGCGCGGGTTTGGCCCTCGTGCTACGCGATCACGAGATTGAGGTGCTGGAAGTCAATCGCCCTGACCGGGCGATGCGCCGGTCCCGAGGAAAGTCCGATCCCACCGATGCGGAAAACGCCGCCCGCGCGGTTCTTTCTGGCAGAGCAACGGCTGTTCCCAAGGAGCAGTCCGGCGCTGCCGAAGCAATGCGCGCCGTCTCCGTTGCCAGACGCAGCGCGGTCAAAGCGAAAACGCAAGCCATCAACCAGTTGCGCGCTTTACTGGTCAGCGCGCCACAGGAAATTCGCGAACGCCTTCTGAAAACGAAGACGGCGGAATGCGTTGCGAGCTGTGCCCGCCTGCGCTCGTTGGGCAACACGCCCATGTTGCAAACGTTGACGACCACGTTGCGCTTGCTGGCCAAGCGCTGGCTGGCGCTGGCAGAGGAGCTCAATACGCTCGATGCCATGCTTGATCGCCTGACCAGCCAGCACGCTAGCCGGCTTCGTGACAGATTCGGTGTTGGCCCACAGACCGCCGCAGTGCTTGTCGCCGTCGCAGGCGACAATCCCGAACGCCTGAAAAGTGAGGCTGCGCTGGCGGCGCTTTGTGGCACGAGTCCGTTGCAGGCATCGTCTGGCAAAACGGTCCGGCATCGCTTGAACAGAGGTGGCGACCGGTCTGCAAAC
>DASPZL010000195.1:0-1882 GCA_035636295.1 Paraburkholderia sp. | reverse complement strand
ACCGTGCAAGCGCGCTTCGAGTGGAAAGCCTTAATGGGCAATGCGCCGCGCGCGCGACGCACAGCCATCCGCTTGTGAACCGCTCGTGGCCCGCTTGTAACCTGCTGTTTGTGAACACTAACTTCCCGTTATGAGCCTGCGCATTCTGATTGCCGAGGACCACGCCATCGTTCGACAGGGCGTGCGGCAGCTGCTGATCGACCGCGGCGTCGCCGACGACGTCGCCGAGGCGCAGACGGGTACCGAGGTGCTCATGGAAGCGTCGAAGCATGTGTACGACGTGATCCTGCTCGACATCTCGCTGCCGGACATGAACGGCGTCGAGGTGCTCAAGCGTCTGAAGCGCAAGCTGCCACGCGTTCCCGTGCTGATGTTTTCGATGTATCGCGAGGATCAATACGCGGTGCGCGCGCTGAAGGCCGGCGCGGCCGGCTATCTGTCGAAGACCGTCGACGCCACGCAGATGATCGCCGCGATCCAGCAGGTCGCGGCGGGCCGCAAGTACGTGAGCCCGGCGATGGCGGAAGCGCTCGCCGATTACGTTTCGTTCGACGGCGAGCAGTTGCCGCACGAGAAGCTCTCCGATCGCGAGTACCAGACGCTGTGCATGCTCGCGTCGGGCAAGCGGCTGACGGATATCGCGAACGCGCTGTCGCTGTCGGTGAAGACGGTGAGCGTCTACCGCACGCGGCTGCTGGAGAAAATGAAGCTGCGCAACAACGCCGAGCTGACCTTCTACGTGATGAGCAACCGCCTCGTCGACCTGAATCCGGTGATGGCGGCCTGAGGCTTGACGCCGCCAGGCGCGCTCACGGCGCACTCCATTTGTGCACCATGAAGGGCTATCCGGCCCGATTCCGCTAAAATTGCGGGTTTTCCCGACATTGGGCGCGCCCACACGCGTGCTTCACAGGAGACCCCGCCAAATGTCCCTCTTTCGCAAAAAGAACGTCGAGCACATGATCGCCGGCGCGCAGGCTGCCGGCCTGAAGAAAGCGCTCGGCGCGCTCGATCTCACCTTTCTCGGCGTCGGCGCCATCATAGGCACCGGCATCTTCGTGCTGACGGGCACGGGCGCGGTGCAGGCTGGCCCGGCGCTGATGGTGGCGTTCCTGATCGCCGCCGTCGCGTGCGGCTTCGCGGCGCTCGCGTATGCGGAATTCGCCTCGACGATCCCAGTCGCCGGGTCGATCTACACGTATTCGTACGCGACGCTCGGCGAGCTGGCCGCGTGGATCATCGGCTGGGATTTGATGCTCGAGTATGGGCTTGCCACTTCGGCGGTGTCGGTCGGCTGGTCGGGGTATCTGCAATCGCTGCTATCGGGCTTCGGCGTGTCGCTGCCCGTCGCGCTGACGGCTGCGCCCGGCGCGCTGCCCGGCCAAGAGACACTGTTCAACTTGCCCGCGTTTCTCGTGATGATGGCGATTACGACGCTGCTGTCTGTGGGCGTGCGCGAATCGACGCGCGTGAACAATCTGATGGTTGCGATCAAGGTGACCGTGGTGTTGCTGGTGATTGCCGTCGGTGTGTTTCATGTGAAGCCCGAGAACTGGCATCCGTTCATGCCGAACGGGATCGGCGGGGTGTTCGGCGCGGCGGCTGTGATGTTCTTTGCGTTTATTGGCTTTGATTCGGTGTCTTCGGCGGCAGAAGAAGTGAAGGATCCGAAGCGCGATCTGCCGATTGGGATTATTGCGTCGCTCGGCGTGTGTGCGGTGCTGTATGTCGCGGTGGCCGCTGTCGTGACGGGGATCGTGCCGTCGGCGCAGTTCGCGAATATTTCGCATCCGGTTTCGTATGCGTTGCAGGTTGCGGGGCAGAACTGGGTTGCCGGTTTTATCGATCTCGGTGCGGTGCTTGGCATGTTGACCGTGATTCT
>DASPZL010000194.1:0-27163 GCA_035636295.1 Paraburkholderia sp. | reverse complement strand
CGTCGATGATCGCGTTGATCACCGCCGGCGGCGAGCCGATCGCGCCAGCCTCGCCGCAGCCTTTCACGCCGAGCGGATTGTGCGTGCACGGCGTGCCCTTCGAGGTTTCCACGGTGAAGTTCGGCAGATCGGACGCGCGCGGCATCGCGTAGTCCATGTAGGAACCGGAGAGCAACTGGCCGCTCTCGTTGTCGTACACGCAGCGCTCCAGCATCGCCTGGCCGATGCCCTGCGCGAGCCCGCCATGCACCTGGCCTTCGACGATCATCGGATTGATCACGTTGCCGAAATCATCCACCGCGGTGAACTGCTGAATGCTGCACACGCCCGTCTCGGGATCGACCTCGATCTCGCAGATGTACGCGCCCGATGGATACGTGAAGTTGCTCGGATCATAAAACGCGCTTTCCTCGAGCCCCGGTTCGAGCACGTCGAGCGGATAGTTGTGCGGCACGTACGCGGCGAGCGAGATTTCCGCGAACGCCTTGGTGCGGTCGGTGCCCGCGACGCGGAACACGCCGTCCTTGAACTCGATGTCTTCCGCCGCGGCTTCGAGCAGATGCGCGGCGATTTTCTTCGCCTTGGTTTCGATCTTGTCGAGCGCCTTCATGATCGCCGAGCCGCCCACCGCGATCGAGCGCGAGCCGTACGTGCCCATGCCGAACGGAATGCGTCCCGTGTCGCCGTGGACGATCTCGACGCTTTCCAATGCAATGCCGAGCCGGTCCGCGACCACTTGCGCGAAGGTCGTCTCGTGTCCCTGGCCGTGACTATGCGAGCCGGTGAACACGGTGACCGAACCGGTCGGATGCACGCGAATCTGGCCGACCTCGAATAAGCCCGCACGCGCGCCCAACGCGCCCGCGATGTTCGATGGCGCGAGGCCGCAGGCTTCGATGTAGCACGAGTAGCCGAGGCCGCGCCGCTTGCCGTTCTTTTCGGATTCCTGCCGGCGCGCATCGAAGCCTTTCACGTCGGCGAGTTCGAGCGAGCGAGCCAGGATGGTTTCGTAGTCGCCGGTATCGTAGGTGAGGCCAACCGGCGTCGCGTACGGAAACTCGCGGATGAAATTGCGGCGGCGAATTTCCGCCGGATCGAGTTTCATCTCGCGCGCCGCGGTTTCGACCAGACGCTCGACGACGTACGTCGCTTCGGGACGGCCCGCGCCGCGATAAGCGTCGACGGGAACGGTGTTGGTGAAAACCGCTTTCACCTCCGCATAGATCGCGGGCGTGGCGTATTGTCCGGCGAGCAGCGTCGCGTACAAAATGGTCGGCACGCTCGACGCGAACGTGGACAGATACGCGCCCATGTTCGCGATCGTGTGGATGCGCATGGCGAGGAACTTGCCGTCGGCGTCCATCGCCAGTTCGGCGTGGGTGACGTGATCGCGGCCGTGCGCGTCCGAGACGAAAGCCTCCGAGCGCTCGGCGGTCCATTTCACCGGACGGCGAATTTTCTTCGACGCCCACGTGAGCGCGACGTCTTCGGCGTACAGGAAAATCTTCGAGCCGAAGCCGCCGCCTACGTCCGGCGCGATCACGCGCAGCTTGGATTCCGGCAGCGACAGCACGAACGCGGCCATCAGCAGGCGCTCCACGTGCGGGTTCTGATTCGCGACGTAGAGCGTGTAGCTGTCGTCCTGCGCCGAGTAGCTCGCGTTGACCGCGCGCGGTTCGATCGCATTCGGGATCAGCCGGTTGTTGACGATGTCCAGCGTGGTGACGTGCGTGGCTTTGGCGAACGCGGCGTCGGTCGCCGCTTTGTCGCCGTGGCCCCAGTTGTAGCAGACGTTGTCGGGCACTTCGTCGTGAACCGCGGGCTGACCCGGATCGGCCGCATGTGCGGTATCGACCACGGCCGGCAGCACGTCGTAGTCGACGTCGATCAATTCGGCGGCGTCTTTCGCGGCCTTGATCGAATCGGCGATCACGAGCGCGACCTGATCGCCGACGTGCCGCGCTTTCGTATGCGCGATGATCGGATGGGGCGGCTCGTTCATCGGCTTGCCGTCGGTGCTGTGGATCAGCCAGCCGCACGGCAGGCCGCCGACGTTGTCCGCGGCCATGTCGGCGCCGGTGAAGATCGCGACCACGCCGGGCGACTGTTTCGCCGCGGTCGTGTCGATGCGCTTGATTTTCGCGTGCGCGTACGGCGAGCGCAGGAACACCGCGTAGGTTTGCTGGGGCAGGACGATGTCGTCGGTGTACTGACCGTTGCCGGTGAGGAACCGATAGTCTTCCTTACGTTCGACGGATGCGCCGACGAGGCGATGGGTTTCGGGTGCGTTCATCGTCTGCTCCTCAGGCGGTGGCCGGCGCGGTGGCCTGGGCGATGCTGGAGGACTTCATGCCTTCGGCGCCCTCCAGCACGGCTTTGACGATGTTGTGATAGCCCGTGCAGCGGCACAGATTGCCGTCGAGCTGGGCGCGCACGTCGTCGCCGGTGAGATCGGGTTGGCGCTGCACGAGCGAGACCGCGCTCATCACCATGCCGGGCGTGCAGAAGCCGCATTGCAGGCCGTGGCAGTGTTTGAACGCCGCCTGCATCGGATGCAGCTCGCCGTCTTTGGCGAGCCCTTCTATGGTGGTGACGTCCGCGCCTTCGGCTTGCACCGCGAGGATGTTGCAGGATTTGACCGCGCGCCCGTTCAGGTGGACGGTGCAGGCGCCGCACTGGGCGGTATCGCAGCCGACGTGCGTGCCGGTGAGGCGGAGCTGATCGCGAAGGAACTGGACAAGAAGGGTGCCGGGGTCGATTAAGGCGCTGATGGGTGCGCCGTTCACCGTCAGACTGATGCTGATCGCCATGAAGTTGTCTCCTGATGGGGTGAGACCGGACCTTTGGTTTTTCTTGCCTTCAGCTGCCTGCTCGTGGGGTCCGATAGGGGTGCTGCGGTTTTTTATGAGTCTGCCGAAAAGTAAAGCACAAATCGGGCGGGTGCGCTATTGGTGGTGGGAAGGGGGGGCGAGTTTTTTGGCTGCGCGGCGTTTTTGGTCTGTGCTTTTATCTGCGCAGGCAAAAAAAAACCTACTTCGCCAACTTCGAACGCCGCCGCGAATACCCAAAGTAAATAACCATTCCAATGAGCAACCAAACCACGAACGCGATCCAGGTCACTGCCTGAAGATTGATCATCAAAAACAGACAGGAGGCAACAGCCAACACCGGCACAACCGGCACGCCAGGGCAGCGAAACGCACGCGGCAACTCAGGATGCGTCTTACGCAAAACGAGAACCGCAATCGACACCATCGAAAACGCGGCCAACGTCCCGATATTGATCAGTTCGGCCAGCACATTCAACGGCACCAACGCGCCGATCAAACCAAAGAAAATCCCCACGAGCCATGTCGTAAAAAACGGCGTGGCAAACTTCGGATGCACCTGCGAAAGCCTCGCAGGCAACAAGCCGTCGCGCGACATCGCGAAGATCACCCGCGTCTGCCCATAGGCCATCACCAGAATCACCGTCAGCATGCCCAGCACGGCGCCCAGGTCGATAAAGCCCGCCACCCACGTCTGACCCGCCACCTGCAACGCGTACGACACCGGGTGCGAAACGTTCGCGAACTGCGCCGACGGCACGATGCCCGTGACAACCGCCGCCACCGCCACGTACAGCACCGCGCACACGCCGAGCGACGCGATGATCCCGATCGGCAGGTCGCGCTTCGGGTTCTTCACCTCCTCGGCCGCGGAAGACACCGAATCGAAACCGATGAACGCGAAGAACATCACCGCCGCCGCACCGAACACGCCGTTCCAGCCATTCGGCATGAACGGATGCCAGTTGGCCGGCGTCACGTGAAAGACGCCCACGCCGATCACCAGCAGCACCACGGTCACCTTGATCGCGACCATGACGTTATTGATCCGCGCGGATTCACGCACGCCGACCGACAACAACGCCGTGATCGCCATCATCACGAGGAACGCGGGCAGATTGAAAAGCGTGTCATGGCCGGGCAACGCGCCCGGCGCCGCCGTCAACGCAATCGGCAACGAAATGCCGAAGCCCGACAGCAGCGATTGCAGATAGCCCGACCAGCCCACCGACACCGCCGACGTGGCCAGCCCATACTCCAGCATCAAGTCCCAGCCGATGATCCACGCGGCCAGTTCGCCGAGCGTCGCGTACGAGTACGTGTAGATGGAACCCGCCACCGGAATCGTCGACGCGAACTCGGCATAGGCGAGCGCGGCGAAGCCGCACGCGATCGCCGCGACCAGGAAGGAGATCATCAGCGCCGGCCCGGCCTGAACGGCGCCCGTGCCGGTCAGCACGAAAATGCCGGTGCCGATAATCGCGCCGACGCCGAGGAAAGTCAGATCGAGCGCGCCGAGTGCTTTCTTCAAGCCGGCGTTCTGAGCGCTCGCCGCGATCATGTGTTCGACGTTCTTCTTGCGAAACAGGGACATTGGCGGGGGTCTCCAGTAGTGCACGCATCTTGCGCGCCGAATGTCGGGAAAACCCACGATTTTAGCGGATGCGCGCCGCTGCACCATTTTGGGACGGACTTTTTGCAGTAAGTGGTGAGGGCGGAAAACCCCGGTCAGCGGAGATTTCGATGGCACATTCGTGCGCCGGACAATAAGCGGCAGCAAAGCCTTCGCACGATGCACAACCAAGCAGGTAGGAATCGCTCCCTTGCAGGCTCGCTCGTCGGGGCGCGAGCTATTCAGCGTCCGCGGCGTAGCGTTGAGGGAAGCGGGACGTCAGCCCGCCATCGCCGGATTCAGATCGACCAGGCGGTTGCTCATCACATAGAAAGTCAGCTCGGCGTTATTGCGCAGCTTCATCTTCTCGAGCAGCCGCGTGCGGTACACGCTGACCGTCTTCACCGATAGCGACAGCGCCGCGGCGATATCCGTCAGCCGTTTGCCCGACGCCAGCATGCACAGCGTCTGATATTCGCGATCGGAGAGCTTTTCGTGCGGCAACTGTTCGCCGTCGAAGGAGACGTAGTCGGCCAGCGCTTCGGCCATCGCCGGGCTCACGTATTTGCGGCCCGCGGCGACCTGCTGGATCGCGCCGATCATCTGCGCGGCGTCGACGGTTTTCGACAGGTAGCCGGCGGCCCCCGCCTTCAACGCGCGCACGGCGTACTGGTCCTCGCGGTACATCGAGAACATCAGCACGGCCACGCGCGGCGCCTTGCGCTTCAGGCGCTTGAGCACTTCCACGCCGTTCATGTCGGGCAGCGAAATGTCGAGCAGCACCACGTCGTAGCTATGCCGGGTGACGGCGTCGAGCGCTTCGCCGCCGCTTTGCGCCTCGGTGACTTCGCGGGCGACGCCGCGGTCGAGCAGCAATTGGCGGACGCCTTGGCGAACCACCGCGTGGTCGTCGGCGATCAGGATGCGCAGGCTCATGACGGCGTGCTCACGATCGCAGCACGCGGCACTCGGCGCGAGGCGCGTTCGCCAGCATCGCGTCCCAGGCGAAGCGCGCATGCACGAGCGTGCCGCGCGATTCCTTGGCGCCGTCGCCACGGCGCGAGCCGACGCGCCGGGCGCTCACGCGCAGTGTGCCGTCGAAGGCCGCGCAGCGCGCATGCATGCCGCTCAGGCCGAAATGGCCGCGACGGGTGCGGGCCTTGCGTGTGACGCCGATGCCGTCGTCGCTGACGATCAGCGTGAGATGACGGCGGCTGGTTTCGATCCGCACGTTGGCGGATTCGGCGCGCGCGTGCTTGGCAATGTTGTTCAGCGCTTCCTGCGCGACACGGAACACGGCCAGCGCCGCTTCGGCGGGCAGGCGCGTGAGACGCACGTCGGCGGCGCACACGAAGCTCGTGCGCAATTGCGTGCGCGCGGCGAAGTCGCCGGTCCATTGCGCCAGCGCGCCGACGATGCCCGCCTCGAGCGACGGCGCATGCAGTTCCGCGACGGCCTGGCGGCTGGCGGCGCACACGGCGTCGAGCGAACGGTTGGCGACGGCGAGCGCGGCGGCGCACTGCGGCGGCGCGTCGGCGGGCAGCCAGGTTTCGACGCCGGCGAGCGCGAAGCGCGTCGCGGTCAACTCGGCGCCCACGCCGTCGTGCAGCTCGCGCGCCACATGGCGGCAGGCGGCTTCCTGCGCCTGCACGAGTTCAGCCGACAGTTCGCGCACCCTGGCGCGCAGCCGCGCGAGTTCACGTTCAATCGAGGGTGACGCCACAGCGGCGCCCGCCGCGACGGACGCGTCGAATCCGTCGCGCGGCAGTGACGGCGGAAGGGGCGAGGCGAACGGGACGACAGTCGACGTATCCATGACTTTCCCTCTCAGGAAACGGTGCGGACAGCGAAACGTGTGCGCATCGGCGGCGCGAAGACGAAAGAACGCATGCGGGTCTCAAGCCTCCAGTTGCGGCCGGAACACGTATCGTTCGACGGCCGGATTGCTACGGTCGAGCGTAACGAAATTTACATTCAGTAACATGTGTGGCGTACTCTGACAGGCAGGTCAGAGCGGCAGTCGTGTGCCGCGATAATATCTCAAAAAAAGAAATAATGTAGGCGTACCAAGGCTTAGCGGCGATATTTCACGTTATGGTTGACGTTTCGCAACGCCGGCTCTGTCAGAAGAATACTGACGTGAAATGTCAGGCCGATTGCGCCAATTTGTAACCGTGAATAAAAAAGGAGCCCGGAGGCTCCTTTTTGCCGAGTCCGCGGCTCGGGCCGCGAATTCGATATGCGTGCTTAACCGACGAACGCCTTTTCGACCACGTAGTGGCCCGGCGCGTTGTTGCTGCCTTCCTGGAAGCCCAGGTCGTCGAGCAGCTTGCGCGTGTCGCGCAGCATGTGCGGGCTGCCGCACAGCATCACGCGGTCGTCTTCGAGCGAGAAGCCCGGCACGCCGAGGTCGGCGAACAGCTTTTCGGTTTCGATCAGTTCGGTGATGCGGCCGCGATTCTGGAACGCCTCGCGCGTGACCGTGGGGTAGTACAGCAGCTTTTCCTGTACCAGTTCGCCCAGGTGCTCGTGCGCCGGCAGGTGGTCCGTGATGTATTCCTTGTACGCCAGTTCGTCGACGAAACGGCAGGTGTGCGTCAGGACCACACGCTCGTAACGGTCGTAAATGTCCGGATCTTTGATGATCGACATGAACGGCGCGAGACCCGTGCCGGTGGAGAGCAGCCACAGCGTCTTGCCCGGCAGCAGGTTGTCGGCCATTAGCGTGCCGACCGGCTTCTTGCCGATCAGGACTTCGTCGCCGACTTTCAGATGCTGCAGACGCGACGTGAGCGGGCCGTCCTGCACCTTGATGCTCAGGAATTCGAGGTGCTCTTCGTAATTCGCACTCGCGAGGCTGTAGGCGCGGATCAGCGGCTTGCCCTCGACTTCGAGGCCCACCATCGTGAACTGGCCGTTTTCGAAACGGAACGACGGATCGCGCGTGCAGGTGAAGCTGAAAAGCGTATCGGTCCAGTGATGGACGCTCAGGACGGTTTGTGAATTCAGGTTGCTCATGGCTTCTTGGATAGTGCGAAAACAAAGGCAAAGGCGGCCAGTCGTTTTAGCCGGCCGGCACGGCAAGGGCGATGCTGCGCTGACCCGAGGTCGGAAATCACGCGCAATCCGCTATTTTACCGCGCCGGCGGCCCGAGGACTGCGGTGCGGCGGTTGAGCGTGGTCAAGCGGGTTACCGAAGCGGCCCGCGTCGGCGCCGGAGTGTCTTGCTAACCGGCACCGCGAAGTACTTTGGCGTGGATGCAGCCGCGCTACAGCAAAGGGTACGGCGATGGGCGAACGCCGCGCAGGGCGGCTGCCATCGGCTGTCTGGCATGCGCCGGATAGGCGCGCCGCGCGGCCAACATTTTCAAGATCATACCGAAACCCGCCGTGCGCTGCAGCATTGACCCTGCTGATAAAACTGGCAAACGCGGAGCGAATCAGCCATTCGCCGCATCCATGCACCGACCACGCCCGCGCCCCACGCGCTTTTCCCGCGCTTATGCACCGGTCACGCCGCCACCGCCACGCGCTTTTTTCCGCGCTGCTTCAGCACTCGCGCCTGCAACACGATCACCAGCAGCAAAAACACGCCCCGAATCACCGACTGCCAGTACGCCGACAAACTGATAAAACCCAGCCCGTTTTCGAAGTTCAGCAGATTGAACACCAGTCCGAGCAGCAGCACGCCGGCAATCGTCATCGCAATCGAGCCTTCGCCGCCGGTGAGTAACGTACCGCCAAGCACCACCGCAGAGATCGCGAACAGCTCCCAGCCGACGCCTTCGTTCGGTTGGCCGGCGCCGAACTGCGCGGCGAGGATCACGCCCGCGAGACCGGCGAGCAGGCCGCTCACCGCATAGGCCGTCACCAGCGTGCGGTCGACGTTCAGGCCCATCAGCCGCGCGGCTTCCTCGCTGCCGCCGATCGCCAGCGCATGCCGCCCGAAGCGCGTGCTGCGCAGCGCGAGCCAGCCGGCCAGCGCGGCGGCCACCGCGACGATCCCCGGAATCGGCAGTCCGAACAGATCGCCTTGACCGAAATTGCCGAAGCTCGACTCGGCGGCAATCGACACCGCATCGTTCCTGCCGAGCAGCAGCGCGACGCCGTGTGCGCCGAGGCTCGTCGCGAGCGTCACGATGAAGGGCAGGATTTTGAGCCGCGTGATGATGAGTCCGTTCAGCACGCCGACCGCGAGCCCCGCGGCGCAACCGGCCAGCACGGCGACCGAGCCGCCGTACACGCTGGTGATCGCGGCGACGACGCTCGCCAAGGCCGCCACCGTGCCCACCGAGAGGTCGATGCCGCCCGTAATGATCACGAAGGCCATGCCGATCGAGATCAGCGCGAACATCGAGTTGTAGCGCCAGAAGGAGGTGATGTTGTACGCGGAGGCGAAATGCTCGTAGCGCACGAGGCCGAACACGACGAGCGCGGCCAGTGCGAGCAGGATAGGGAGGTTCTTTTTCATCGCATCGAGTCCGAGGATGTCATTCACGCGTTAGCGCGAACGCCGCTGCACATAAACCGCCGCGACGATGATGCCCGCCTTCACCACCAGCGCCGCCGCATCGGGAATGCCGTGCGCGAGCAGCGTGTAGCGCAGCAACTGGATGATCAGCGCGCCGATCAGTGTGCCGCCGATATACGCCTTGCCGCCCGTCAGCGCGGTGCCGCCCACCGCCACCGCGGCGATTGCATCGAGTTCGACGCCGAGCCCGACCACGTTCGCGTCCGATGAGGAATTCACCGAAATCGAGATCAGCCCCGCCAATCCCGCGAGCGCCGCGCAAAGCGTGTAGGCGACCAGCTTCACGGTGGCCGTCGGCACGCCGCATAGATAAGCAGCTTTTTCGTTGCCGCCGGTGATCAGCAGATACTGGCCGAACAGCGTCTTGCGCACGACCCAGACGAACACCGCGACCAGCATCAGCATCAGCAGCACCTGGAAGGGCACGCCCGCCACCTTGCCCAGCGCGATCCATTGGAAGGCCGGCGTGTTGAACGCTTGCAGACTGCCGTCCGTGACGACTTGCGCGATGCCGCGTCCGGCGATGAACAGCACCAGCGTCGCGACAATCGGCTGCACGGAGAGCCGCGTCACCAGCAAGCCGTTGAAGACGCCGCACGCGGCGGCGGCCAGCACCGGCAGCACGAACGCGAGCGCGATGCCTCCGGGTCCGGGAATGCTCAGGAACAGCATCGGCGCGAGCGCGCCGGAGATCGCCATCGAGGCGCCCACCGACAGATCGATGCCGCCCGTCGCCACCACCAGCGTCATGCCGATGCCGACGATCACGATCGTCACCACCTGCGTCATGTTCACGTTGAAGGTTTGCAGCGACCAGAAGTGCGGCGTGAAGATCAGATTGAAAAGCACCATCGCGAGCAGGACGATGACTTCGCGCTGCATCGCGAGGTGGCGCCATTTGCGCGTCGTCGTCGCGCGTGCCGCAAGCGGCGCGGCTGATGCAGGCATTTGCGGGGCGCTTTCGCTATGCAGCGTCTCGGTGTGCAACTTAAGCGCCATGACGGTCGCCCTCCAACGCGTCTTCGATGTGTGCGGCTTGCGCGGCTTCGACCAGTTGCGATTGCCCTTCGCTGCCGTAGGCGATGGCGTCCATGATCGCTGTCTCGCTCATGTCGGCGCCGTTCAGTTCGGCGACGGTGCGGCCATCGCGAATCACGACCGCGCGATCGGCGACAGCGGTCAGCTCTTCGAGTTCAGAGGCGGACAGCAGCACGGCGAGACCCGCGTCGCGCAACTCGCGCACGATCTTCGCGACGTCGGCTTTGGCGCCGACGTCGATGCCGCGGGTCGGCTCATCGAGCAGCAGCAGCGACGGTTCCGCGGCGAGCCAGCGTGCGAGCAGAACCTTCTGCTGATTGCCGCCGGACAATTCACGGATCGGCTGATCGGCCGACCGCAGCTTGATGCCGAGCGACGCAATGAATCGCTCGACGATCGCCTGCTGCTTTTTCACGTCGACCACGCCGTGCTTCGCCAGTGTGCGCAGGCAGACGAGCGTGAGGTTGTCGCGCACCGACAGTTCAGGGACGATGCCTTCGGCCTTGCGGTCTTCGGTGAGGTACGCGAGGCCGCGCGCGATCGCGTCCTGCGGCGACTTCAACGTCACCGGCTTGCCGCCGATCGACAACGAGCCTTGTTCGAGAGGATCGGCGCCGAACATCAGCCGCATGGTTTCGGTACGGCCCGAGCCGAGCAGGCCCGCGAGGCCCACCGCTTCGCCTGCATGCACGTCGAGCGAAACGTCGCTCACTTTCGGATGCGCGCTCAGATGCGCGACGGCGATCGCCTCTTTGCCGCGCCGCGCGAGGTTCGCTTCGCGTGCGGCGGTGTCGTCCTGCACGACGGCGGCGAGCGTGCGGCCGAGCATCGTGGTGACGAGTTGCAGCTTGTCCATCTCCGCCATCGCGCTTTGCGCGACCGTCTGGCCGTCGCGCATGACGGTGACGCGGTCGCACAGCGCGTACAGCTCGTCGAGCCGGTGCGACACGAAAATCACAGCGCGGCCGTCGTCACGCAGTTTGCGCACCACGGTGAAAAGCAGCTCCACTTCGCGTTCGTCGAGCGACGAGGTGGACTCGTCCATGATCACCATCTTCGCGTCCGACGACACCGCACGCGCCAGCGCCACCATCTGCTGGATCGCGGTCGAATAGCGGCCAACGGGTTTCTTCACATCGATCTGCAGCCCGAACGATTCGAGCAAGGCGGCGGCGCGCCGCTGCACCGTGCGCCAGTCGATCAGACCGAAGCGGCGCGGTTCGCGGCCGAGAAAAATGTTTTCCGCCACCGAGCGGAACGGCACCAGATTGATCTCCTGATAGATCGTGCTGATGCCGGCTTCGCGCGCCTGCTTGGGCGTGCGGAAATCGACGTCGCGGCCTTCGAAACGCACGCTGCCCGAAGCGCGCCGATAGGCGCCGGTCAGGATCTTGATCATGGTCGATTTGCCGGCGCCGTTCTGGCCGATCAGTGCATGCACTTCGCCCGCGGCGACGCTCAGATTGGCGCCGCGCAACGCGGGCACGCCGCCGAAGCTGATGCCGATGTCCTGCATCTCGAGCAGCGGCGAACGGTTGAGGGGAGCGTGTGGCGTCTGCGTGCCGGATTCCGTCACGGGTGTCCTCCTGATGCATATGCTGCGGTTGCTGCATGGGCGAGTTGGCGGGCGCGTGCGGGTTTCATGCGGCGGCGTCGCCGAACCATGTTACGCCGCATAAAAGAGAAGCGACGGTCCGTGCCGCCACGGGCGCGTCGCTTCGAACCCTTCCCGTCACCCGCCCCCGAGGAGACTTTTTTCGGAGGCGGGGACGTCCTTCCGCCGCAACGGAATGCGTGGACGCTCCGCTGCGGCACTGCCCTCATGCGCATACGGCAACGGTTTCGGGTCAATAGCCGTACTGCATGCTCTGCTGCACGTTGCTCTTGTCGTAGAAGCGGTCCGACACCTTGACCCACGTCGGAATCTTTTCGCCCTTCGCATAGCGCTGTGCGACGTCGCAGGCGAGCGGGCCGAAGAACGGGCTCGACTGCACGCTCGCGCCGAGTTCGCCGGCGGCGATTGCGTCCATGCCGCCCTTGGTGCCGTCGATCGTGACGATCTGGATGTCCTTGCCCGGCTGCTTGCCGGCGGCCTTGATCGCGGCGATCGCGCCCAGCGCCATTTCGTCGTTGTGCGCGTAGACGGCGGTCACGTCCGGATGCGCCTGCAACAGTGTTTCCATCACCTGACGGCCCTTGTCGCGCGCGAAGTCGCCGCTTTGCGACGCGATGATCGTCATGCCCGGATTCTTCGCGATGATTTCGTCGAAGCCCTTCTTGCGATCGTTCGCCGCGGACGCGCCGGTGGTGCCTTCGAGTTCGATGATCTTCGCCTTGCCGCCGGTCGCCTTGACGAGCCAGTCGGCCGCGCGATGGCCCTGATCGATGAAGTCCGAGCCGATGAAGGTGACGTAGTCACGGCCCGCCACGGCCACGGATTGATCGACGTTGCGGTCGACCAGGATCACCGGAATGCCGGCCTTTTTGGCTTGCAGCACGACGGGCGCGAGCGGCTTTTCCTCGCGCGGCGGGAACACCAGCAGATCGACGTGCTGCGCGATCATGCTTTGAATATCGGAGACCTGTTTGGAGTTGGAGCCGTTGGCGTCGGTCATGACGATCTGCCAGCCGCATTTCGCGGCGATCTCCTTGAAGCTCTTCGTTTCCGCGAGACGCCACGGATTGTTGCTTTCCGTCTGCGCGAAGCCGACCTTGAGCGGAGTCTTGGTGGGCAGCTTCGGCAGCGCGTCGTCGGCGTGCGCCGTGGCGACGCCGAAACCGATTGCCAGAGCCAGCAGCGAACCCGCCAGCGGACGAATCTGCTGCCTGCGCGCGCGTGCGCGCGACTGCGTGTTGAGCGACGCCATTGTCTTCCTCCAGTACCTGGTGAGGTAGGTGTATTTGCTTTTAGTGTTTCTCCGACCGGCCGATGTTTTTCAGCTCTAGCCGGTCGTGCCGATTATTTCACCCGGAATTATTATCGGTCAATCACTAATAATATTAGTTGCCGCGTTTTTTGCCTCGGTAATTACCCTCACCGAACCGCGTTCGACAAGGGGACCGTCGAGCTTCACCATGCGGTGCCGCACCGGTGCGCCGGCGGCGCGGTTGTGTTCCTCCTGCAGAAGCGTTTCGACAGCCCAGCGCCCCAGTTCATAGTTCGGCAGAACGACGGTGGAAAGCGGCGGATGTGTGTGGCGGGCAATTTCCTGGTCGTCGTAGCCGAGCACCGATACGTCTTCGGGCACGCGCAGGCCGAGTTGCTTCAATGCTTCGATCGCGCCGAGCGCGGTCAGGTCGTTGGCGCAGAAGATCGCGCTCGGCGGATGCGGGTCGCGCATCAGCGAGAGCGTCATTTCGAAGCCGACGCCCGAGCTCCAGTCGCCGTCGCGCACCAGTTCCGGCGTGTAGGGCAGGTCGGCGGTGGCGAGCGCGGTGCGGTATCCCTTCAGACGGTCCTTCGAGGCGTCCTGCCATGGTTCGCCGTTGATGTAGCCGATCCGCCGATGCCCGGCCTGCAGCAGATACTCGGTCGCCAGATGGCCGCCCGCGACTTCGGCGGGCACCACCGACGAAAACCCGCCTTCGCCCGTATAGCAATTCAGCAGAACGGTCGGCACCTGCGAGAGCGCGGCCGGCGGCGTTACCTTGCGCGTATAGACGGTCGCGTAGATCACGCCGAACACGTGGGGGTTGGAGAGCGTCGTGTCCAGCACCTGTTTCTCGATGTCGGCGTTGCCGTGCGTCGAGTAGACCGCCAGCATCTTGCCGCTCGCATAAGCCGCGTCGCGCGCGCCGTCGACATTGACCACCGGGTGCGGGCTGGTCGAAATCTCGTCGGCCAGATAAACGATCAGATTGCGCTCGTCGGTCGAAGCCGACATCGGCGCGCGTAGCGAAAGCCGGTAGCCGAGGTCGTGCGCGGCCTTCAGCACCTTGTCGCGGGTGGTCTCCGAAAATTTCGCACCGGTCGCGTTGTTCAGCACCAGCGAGACAGTGGATTGCGACACGCCGGTGAGCTTGGCGATGTCGGTCATGGTCGGACGGCGTTGAGTCGATTTTTTCATTGAGCGGGCCGCGCTGCGGCGGCGCGAAAGCAAGGGCATGCCGTGGCATTGTGCTGATGACGGTACCACTAATAATATGCGCGCGGCAACGCGCGCTAACCCGTCATTGGGTGGGAGGTTTGGTAAGGGGGCCAGCCGCCTGGTTTTGGCTGATTTATTACTAATAATATTGACCGATACGCCATGGCGTGCGATTCTCGGTCGCGCGGACCTGATGGTTCGCCGGCCGCGCGCTGGGCGCGGCCTGTCCCTGGAGACACCGATGCATGTTCATTGCCGCTATCCGATAGAGCTCCGCCTTTTCTAATCATGCGTGACGTCTCCCCGAATCCGAGTTTGACGGCCGCCGGCGAGCTCACGTGGCTCGACGATCCCGCGATCGCGCCCACGCTCGTCACGCTCGCGGCAGGCGCGATGCGCGTCGTGATCGCGCCCGAAGTGGGCGGCGCGCTGGCGGCTTTCTACGAAATGACGTCCGAAGGTCCGGTGCATTGGCTGCGGCCGGCCACGCAAGCGGCATTTGATGAGCGCGATCCGCTGCGCATGGCGAGCTTTCCGCTCTTTCCCTACTGCAACCGGATCCGCGACGCGCGCTTCGAATTCGGCGGCGGCACGATCGACCTCGGCGGCAACGACGTCCGCTTCGCCCACGCGCTGCACGGCAATGCGTGGCGGCATCCATGGCAGGTTGCGGCACGCACGGCAAGCTCGGTGGAACTGCACTTCGAACATGAACCGGATTCGCGGACACCCGGCGACTGGCCGTTCCGCTATCGCGCGGAGCAACGCATCGAGTTGAGCGGCGGCGCGCTGCGCATTACGCTGTCGGCGCAAAATCTTGCCGACCGGCCGATGCCGTTCGGCATGGGCCATCACCCGTACTATCCGCGCACCGCGCAAACGCGTGTGTACGCGGACGTGCAAGCGATGTGGCATGCCGGCGCCGACGTGTTGCCGACCCACCTCGGCCCGCACCCCGTGATCGACGCATTGCGTGAGGGCATGTCGCCAGACGCGTTCGATCTCGACAACAACTTCGCGAACTGGGCACGCGAGGCGACAATCGCGTGGCCCGACGAGCACCGTCAACTGACGATGACCGCCGACGCGCCGTTCGATCACATGGTGATATTCGCGCCGGCCAACGACGCGCAACTTTGCGTGGAGCCGGTGACGAACACCACCGATTGCTTCAACGCGGTCGGCATGCGGGAGCATGTGGGCGGCTGCGTGTTGCAGCCGGGCGAGGCGATCGCCGCGACGCTGACGTGGACGCCGCTAAAAGGCTAGCGAGCGGAGTTCATTCAACCCGCAAGCGAGCCATATACGGCAAGTGATCCGAAAGCCACGCGGTTTCCTGCGTCGGCTGGATCCATTCGATCGGCTTCATGCCGCGTACGAACATCTTGTCGAGCGCGAGCGCCGGCGAGAACGCGGGGAAGGTGCGGCCCGATTCGCCGAGCAGCGTCGCCACTTCCTGCATACCGTGTTCGCCGAAGAGCGGCACCGAGTCGTTGCGCCAGTCGTTGAAATCGCCCGCCAGAACCAACGGGCCTTCCGGCGCCTCCTTCGCGATCCAGTGCGCGATCCAGTTCATCTGACGCAAGCGCGCCGAGCGGGTGAGCGCGAGGTGCGCGCACAGCAGCGTGACCGAATGACCGCCGAAGGTCGCGCGCGCCACGAGCAAACCGCGTTTCTCGAAGCGATGCGCGGAGATGTCCCAATGTCCGCCGAGATCGAGCGGATGCGGCGACAGGATCGCATTGCCATGCCGCCACGACGGCTTGAACACGTTCGGTCCAAGCGCGATTTCGAGTTCCAGCGCACGCGCGATCTCGGTGGCCTGGCAGTGCCAGATGTCGCTCAACGGATCGGCGACCGGCGCGCCGAAACTGCTCGCCAATACCGGCGACGGCATGCGCCGCGCCATGGCTTCCTGCAAAAAATACGCGTCGGCGTGGGTCGACTGAACCCAGCGCTGCATCGCTTGCCACGCTTGAAAGCCAAGCGGTGTGCGGCCTTTATGCAGGTTCCAGCTCACCGCAACGAAATCCTTGGGCGCAATGCTCTCGCGGATCAATTCTTCTGGGTTTCGCATGCCGCGTTGTCCACGTGTTCTGTTTGGGGCTTCGGTTATTCGGCTCAGTTGTTCGCTTCAGTTCGCGCTGCTCTCCAGTCCCGCACGCACGCGGTAGACCAGGTTCGGGTCCTTGTCGACGATCGTCCAGGTCGCCCACTGGCCGGCCGCCACCTTCAGGCCCGGATGGGTCGCGCTCACCTGGCGTGGCTGCGGCGGCAGCTTGCAGCCGGTGTCGGTTTGCCGCGCGGCGTTTTCCTCAAACGTTTCCTGCGCTTCGATCGACATCGTCACCTCGTTGGTATCCGCCTGCAGCGGCGAAACCGTCAGCGTGCGCGCGAGATCGATGCTGCCGGCGGGCTGGTCTTTACATCCGACGTTATGCTGCACCATCTTGTGATGCGTATCCGTGCGTGCCTGGCCGACCGTGGTGGTGCCCTCGAACGCGTCGATTTGCTGGCCGTCGCGCATCACCTGCAATTGCCATTGCACAACTTGCTGCACCGGCCGTTGCTGCGCGTTCGCAAGCAGCGAGGTGCCGAGCAGCACGGCCACGATACTGTTTTTCCACATAGAAGAAATCTCCGGTCACTGCGTCCGGCAGCGTAGTCAGACGGCCATCTTACGCCTGATGGGCGGAACGCTTTTCTGACCCGTGTAACGGGGCCGGGTTCAGCAATACTGCATTTCAGATGGGGCGGTGAATCCGTTAAAACAAGCCGTTGTTAGCAGCAGTGCCGCACGACTGCTGGCTTGCACACGAATCTGTCCTCGTTACACTGGACTTGAAACGGCGCCCCCGAGGCGCCGCCGCAGCAAGAACAGCCAGACGGGGTGAGCGATGACAACAGCAATGGTCAAACAGGAAATCGCCGTGGCGTCTTTCAGCCGGGTGTACGACCTCGATCAGGTCGAGACCGCGCTGAACGATCTTGGCGAAGGCGCGAATGAGGCGCTGCGCGCCACGTATGAAAAGATGCTGAAAACCGGCAATCTGCGGTTTTGCGTGAAGCCGAACCGGATGCCGTCGATCGACGATCTGATCGACGCGCTGCCCAACTTTTCCGCGCCCCTCGACGACATCCGCAAGCAGGTCGCCCTCTGTCTTGAAACCGACGACCGGCTCGAACTGATGCCGATCCTGCTGCTCGGCGACCCCGGCATCGGCAAGACGCACTTTGCCAAGCAGTTGGCGCGCCTGCTCGGCACCGCTTATCAATACGTGGCGATGAGTTCGTTGACGGCGGGTTGGATTCTCTCGGGCGCTTCCTCGCAATGGAAAAACGCGAAGCCGGGCAAGGTATTCGATGCGCTCGTGAACGGCAGCTATGCGAACCCGGTGATTACCGTCGACGAAATCGACAAGGCCTCCGGCGATTCGCAATACGACCCGCTCGGCGCGCTGTACGCGCTGCTCGAACACGACACCGCGCAGACTTTCATCGACGAATTCGCCGAGATTCCGATCAACGCGGGTCACGTGATCTGGATTGCGACGGCCAACGACGAGCGCTCGATTCCCGAGCCGATCCTCAACCGGATGAACGTGTACGAGATTCCGCCGCCGGATCACGACGGCGCGCGCCGCATTGCGCAGTCGATCTACGACGAGATCCGCCTGACACACAACTGGGGTCTGCGCTTTCCCGAGGCGCTCGGCGAGGCGGCGCTCGACGCGCTGAAGCAGGCATCGCCGCGGGCCATGCGTCGCGCGATATTGAACGGATTCGGCGCGGCGCGCATCGACGGGCGCGACCGCATCGAAGCTGGCGATATCCGCCTGGACTATGGAAATCGGCGGAAACCGATCGGTTTTTGACCATTTTTGCGCTGTTTTTGCATAAAACGCCTTCGGACGGCTTTTTTTACGGCCCAAAACCGGCCATTCCCCATACGAAATAAAGTGAATGTCGAAGCAATTGTTGCTAATTCTGAGATGCCAGGCCGTTTTCAAGCGGTCCAGGCGTCCGGAAGCCGCCATCGGGCCGAGCCGCACAGCGAATCCCCAGCGATTGCACGGAGAGGCGAGCGCCATGTCGTTCGACGGCGTACACTGAATCTGTCCAGCCGATACGCTTAAGAGTTTGAAACCTGCTCAAAGACCGAGTGCCCGCAGCCGTTCACGACTGCGGGCATTTCTGTCTGTGCGGCGTCGTACAATTTGCGTAGCGGTTGCGAAAGGGCAGATGCGTTCGACAACGAGCGGTGTGCGGCACTCGATAGCCGCATCCTGTCCTCATGTGTATCGGGTGAACGAGGCAGCGCGCGGTGAAGTCAGCCGCGTCAAGGGACATGGACCAAATCGAATGTGTAGTGATCGGCGCCGGCGTGATCGGCCTGGCGGTGGCGCGTGCACTGGCGGCGCGCGGACATGAGGTGATCGTGCTGGAAGCGGCCGAAGCGATCGGCGTGGGCACCAGCTCGCGCAACAGCGAGGTGATTCACGCGGGCATCTACTATCCGCGCGGTTCGCTCAAGGCCGGGCTCTGCGTGCGCGGCCGCGAGTTGCTTTACGACTACTGCGCCGAGCGCAACGTCCCGCATTCACGCTGCGGCAAGCTGCTCGTCGCCACCTCGCGCAATCAGATTCCGCAGCTCGAAAGCATCATGGCGAAGGGGCGCGACAACGGCGTGCTCGACCTGATGCGGATCAGCGGCGACCAGGCGCAAGCGCTCGAACCGGCGCTCGAATGTGTCGAGGCCGTGTTCTCGCCGCAGACGGGTATCGTCGATAGTCACCAGTTGATGCTGGCGATTCAGGGCGACGCCGAACGCGACGGCGCGGTGTGCGCGTTTCATGCGCCGGTCGAAGCGATCGAGGCAAGCAACGGCCGCTTCGTGATCAAGGTGGGCGGCAACGCGCCGACCACGATCAGCGCCGCGTGCGTGATCAACAGTGCCGGTCTGCACGCGAACGCGCTGGCCCGCAAGATTCGCGGACTCGATGCGCGCCACGTGCCGCCGCTCTATCTCGCGCGCGGCAACTACTTCAGCATCTCGGGGCGCGCGCCGTTCAGCCGCCTCATCTATCCGATGCCGAACGAGGCCGGCCTCGGTGTGCATCTGACGATCGATCTCGGCGGGCAGGCGCGTTTCGGTCCCGACGTCGAATGGGTCGACGCGATCAATTACGACGTCGATCCACGTCGCGCCGAGTCCTTTTACGCGGCGATCCGTGCGTACTGGCCCGCGCTTCCGGACGGTGCGTTGCAGCCCGCTTATGCGGGGATTCGTCCGAAGCTTTCGGGTCCTGGCGAACCCGCTGCCGACTTCGTGATTCAAGGTCCGGCCGCACATGGCGTGCGCGGGCTCGTCAATCTGTTCGGGATCGAATCACCAGGTTTGACGGCGTCGCTTGCGATCGCGCGGCGCGTCTGCGAACTGAGCGGGCGGGCGTGACCGGCTTCGCTTCGAGGTCCCGCTTTGCGCGGACCAAACCGCATCGCACGCTCGCGATTCGAGCGCGGCGTAGTACCGATTCGGTTATCTCTATCATTTGAGTCGTCACGCGCGACGGCTTCATTGCTATCCTTGGGGACCGCTGTCATCAGAACGGCGATCAGTTCATATAAACGGAGTAAGTCCCCATGAAATCTTCCCGTCGTACGTTTTTGATCACGAGCATCGGCGTGGCGTCCAGCTTCGCGCTGTCGCGCCAGGCTTTCGCGGATGCGCCGAAGGTCGCCGAAAGCGATCCGACCGCGCAGGCGCTCGGCTACAAGGAGGATGCGAGCAAGGTCGACAAGGCCAAGTTTGCAAAGTACACACCGGGCCAGGACTGCGGCAACTGCAGTTTCTATCAAGGCAAGCCCACCGACGCGTACGCCGGCTGCCCGATGTTCGCGGGCAAGCAGGTCGCGGCCAAGGGTTGGTGCAGCGCATATAACAAGAAGGCTTGATGCCGCTTTTGCCGCGCGCACAATCAGTGTCGCGGTAAATGCGCCGCAACATGGCGGCGCGAGATTCAGCGCTGATGACCGAGGCGTCTGCCGCCCTGTGCGACAGACGCCTTTTTGCTGCTTGAAAACAGCTTGCGCCCTCTTTACACTCCATGGCGACCGCTGCGGGCAGCGTCGGTTTTTCTGGCGCGTACTCACGCGCCTATATGCTGATACGACGTACCACGAGACACTTTTCGCAAGCTGGAGATTCGAATGGCACCAGCGTCAAGGAGCCTCCATACACGTGCCGTCGTCGCGGCTGTGATCGGCAATGCGCTCGAGTGGTATGACTTCACCGTGTTCGGTTTCCTGACGGTGGTGATCGCGCAATTGTTCTTCCCCGCAGGCAATGATTATTCGTCGCTACTCCTGACCACCGCGACCTTCGGCGTCGCTTTCGTGATGCGGCCGGTCGGCGGCATCGTACTCGGACTCTATGCGGATCGCGCGGGACGCAAGGCGGCGTTGTCGCTCGTCATCGCGTTGATGACGCTCGGCATTCTGCTGCTGGCGATCGCGCCGCCGTATTCGGCGATCGGTATCGGCGCGCCTTTGATGATCGTGCTCGGGCGTTTGCTGCAAGGCTTTTCCGCCGGCGGCGAGTTCGGCAGTTCGACGGCCTTGCTGATCGAGGCGGCGCCGTTCTCCAAGCGCGGCTTCTACGGCAGTTGGCAGATGTCGAGCCAGGCGGCGGCGCTCCTGCTCGGCGCCCTGGTGGGCGCGCTGATCACGCGCGGCCTGTCGCCCGAGGCGTTGAAGTCCTGGGGCTGGCGCGTGCCGTTCATTCTGGGTTTGATCATCGGGCCGATCGGCTTTTACATCCGCCGGCATCTCGCCGATTCCGAAGTCTTTCTGCTCGCGCAAAAAACCGCGCGGCGCGCGACGCTCGGCGAACTGTTCAGGAGCCATAGCCGCGACGTGCTGTGCGGACTCGGCGCGGTGATCGCGCTCACCGTGACGATCTACGTGCTGATCAGCTATCTGCCGACCTTCGCGGTCAAGCAACTGAAGCTGCCTTACGCGCAATCCTTTTATGCGGTGATCGTCGGCAATCTGCTGCTGACCGTGCTCTCGCCGCTCACCGGCGCATGGTCCGACAAGATCGGACGCAAGGGACTGTCGCTGTGGTCGCTGGTGATCACGCTCGTGATCATCTATCCGCTGTTCGCGTGGCTCGCGGCTGATCCGAGCGTGTCGAAACTGATTCTCGTGCAGGCGCTCCTGTCGATCACGCTGTCCGGCTATTACGGGCCGTTCGGCGCGCTGATCGCCGAACTGTTCCCGGCGAACGTGCGCTCGATCGGTCTCTCGCTCGCCTACAACGTCGCAGTGGTGATGTTCGGCGGCTTCGGGCCTTTCATCGTGACGTGGCTCATCAAGACCACCGGTTCGCCGCTGGCGCCAACTTATTACGTGATGACCGGACTGGCGCTCTCGATCGTCGCGGTGGCCTGCATTCCCGGCAAGCGCCACGCGGATCTCGACGCGCAGCGCAAACCGGCTTCAGCGTCGTCGAGTCGATGAGCGGGCGCTCCTTCAGCTCCTTCATCTAGCTACGTGCCGGCATCAGGGGCGGCCGCTTGTCGAACCACGGCCGCGCCGCTTCGAGTTGCACGGCGAGCCGCAGCAGTGTCGCCTCGCCGCCGTCACGCGCGGCGAATTGCACACCGACCGGCAGTCCGCGTGCGTTCCAGTAAAGCGGCACCGACATCGCCGGCTGCCCGCTCAGATTGAACAGTTCCGTGCATCCCGCCCACGCGAATGCCTTGTTCGACGCTTCGCTCAGCAGCTTCTTCATCAGCGGTTCGAGCGGCATCGCGGTGACGGCGCGCATCTGCATGCGTTCCGCGGACGTGGGCTGCATCTCGCCGATCTTGATCGGCGCCGCCGCGAGCGTTGCGCACAGGATCACGTCGTAGCGGTGCAGCAGATCGGTGAGGCGTTCGGTGATGCGGCGTTGTTCCTCGAGCGCGGCAGGCAAGCCGCGCTCGCCGAGTTTGCGGCCCACGTGCGCCATCGCCCACGTGGAGATTTCGAATTCCTCGCGCAGCGGCTTGCGGCCGGTGATGCGGTCGGCGTTCAGCACAAGCTCTTCGGCGGTCACCGACCAGAGCGTCAGAAACGCATGACGGACAGCCGCGAAATCGATGCCGAGCGAAACCGGCTCGATGTTGTGGCCGAGCGAGCGCGCGAGTTGCGCGGCGTCTTCGAGCGCGGCGCGTGAATCGGCGGACAGCGAAGGCGCAAGCATCGGTTCGGTGACGTAGGCGATATTCAACGGCTTGCATGGTTCGCGGCTCGCGCCGAGAAACGTGCCTGGCGCGCCGGGCGGTCTGTCCGCATTGCCCGCCAGCAGATCGAGCAGCAACGCACTGTCGCGCACGCTGCGCGATATCGCATGATCGACGCCGAGTTCGCCGGCTGCGGCGGCCGGTGTGGCGCGCGGCACGCGTCCGCGAGACGGTTTGAGACCGAACAGTCCGCAGCATGACGCGGGAATGCGGATCGAACCGCCGCCGTCCGACGCGTGCGCGAGCGGCACGATGCCCGCGGCGACCGCCGCTGCCGCGCCGCCGCTCGAGCCGCCCGGCGTATGGTCGAGGTTCCACGGATTGCGGCAAGCGCCGAACAGTTCGGGCTCCGTATAAGGCATCTGGCCGAGCTCGGACGTGCTGGTCTTGGCGAAGATGTTCAGGCCGGCTGCTTTCGCGAGCGCGACCACCGGCGCGTCCTGAGTGGGAATGAAGTGACGATAGTGGCGGCTGCCCATCGACATGCGCAGCCCGGCGACCGGCGCGCCGAGATCCTTGATCAGAAACGGCACGCCTGCGAGCGCTCTGCGCGCGCGGCCAACGTCCTCACGCTCCGCGCCGTTCGCCCGGTTCGCGTCGTCGCGCGAGGCGCGTTCACGCGCGGCGTCGTAGTCCTTCAGCACAATCGCGTTGATCGCGGGATTGACGGCCTCCGTGCGCGAAATCGCGATGTCCAGCAACTCGCGAGCGCTGGCTTCGTGGGTCCGCACGAGCTCGGCGAGGCCGATGGCGTCATGGGCGAGATAGTCTGATTGCACGACGGATGAGCCCTCGCGAGTCGAGTGTTGGATCTGCCGGTTGCCTGCGCGCGAGGAACTGCTCAGCCGGAGATTCCGTGGCCAGGGTTCATCGCCATGCGTCGAAGAAGGCGGCGCGCGCCGCCTTTTGGGAGAGTACCTGAGTTGCAGGTGTGATCTAAAAGCGCGAGTTACAGGCGTTCACCGAGGAAGGTCAGCGTGCGGCCGTGCGCGAGCGCCGAGGCGCGCTGGTTATACGACGCGCGGTCCGAGCAGTTGAAGCCGTGATCGGCGTTCGGATAGATGTGGAACTCGGCATCGGTGCGGCCGGCGAAGCGCTCCTGAACCTGGCCGACTGCCGACACCGGAATATGCGCATCGAGTTCGCCGTAGTGGAATTGCATCGGCACCTTGATCTTCGCGGCTTCCTCGAGCTGATTCTGGATGCCGCCGCCGTAATAGGCGACCGCGCCGTCGAGCGTGCCTTGCGCCGCCGCCAGATAGGCGAGCCGGCCGCCGAAGCAGTAGCCGATTGCCGCAACCTTGCCGGTCACCTCCGGCATCGCGCGCAGCGCCGCGGCGGCCGCGCCGATATCGGCGACGGCTTGATCGACGTTGGTCTTCTGCAGCAGTTCTATGCCCTTCTCGCGATCCGCGCCGTCATAGGTCAACTCGACGCGCGGCTGCACGCGCCAGAACACGTCCGGCGCGAGCGCGACGTAGCCGTCTTGCGCGTACTGATCGGCGACCGAGCGGATATGGCTGTTCACGCCGAAGATTTCCTGAATGATGATGACGGCCGGTCCCTTGCCGCCCTTGGGCAGCGCGAGGTAGCCGCCGAAGCTGTCGTTGCCGGCGGGGATGTCGATCCATCGGGAAGTCGTGCTCATGTTGCTCTCCATATACCCATGCGCCGCTGCGCGAGGTCGGTCTGAATGAAGCCAAGGCTTGAATGCCTGAAGCGGGCGGTCAGTTTGCCACCAAAAGAAACGCCTTGCAGGGAGGCCCGATGCGCGCTGGAAAGGCGGGCCGACGAGGCGCGCGGTTCGGCGAGAATCCCGTGCGGCGAATGAACATGTCCGATAATTCATCTTTCCGCGGGCGGCGCGGATCGCCGCGCTCAAGCATTGATTCGGCGCGGTTCAGGCGCGTTCGCACCCGTCTCGCGCCTACCCGCAAAAAGCCTGTTTTTTTTAGGCAAAAAGCCTATTCGAACGATTAACGGTTTAGCACGCTAAAAGCTTCGGGCCGCGCCGTTAGACGAACGCCTCACATAGCGGAAACCCGCATGGGTCGGTGCTTTCCAGTCAGTGTCCGCAGTCGGAATCGGACGCTATTGGATAAACGCTATTAGTGTTCATCCCACTTCCTCAAAAAAGCCCCACAAATTAATTTGATGGCCTACACTTGCGCGCAAGTACGGCTTGCCGCCTGCCACAAACAGTCCGGCAAACGTGCTGGCCAAGTGCATGAACGATGCAACCGGCGTGGTCGTCCACGAGATTGAGCGACACGTGTTGGGGAAGCGGGGGCACAGGGCGATTACGTTGTTTTTGGGACCGAAACTGGAGACTTACATGAACATCAAGATTCAAAAGCTGTTGCCCATCAGCGCTGCGGCGATGCTGTTCGCAACGTTGGCAACAACGGCTGCAGCCGACACGGTCGTCAAGATCGGTCACGTTGCGCCGCTCACTGGCGGTATCGCTCACCTGGGGAAAGACAACGAAAACGGCGCGCGCCTGGCAGTTGAAGAAATCAACGCCAAGGGCCTGACGATCGGCGGCCAGAAGGTCACGCTGCAACTCGATCCGCAAGACGATGCAGCCGACCCGCGCACGGCTACGCAAGTCGCGCAGAAGCTGGTCGACGACAAGGTCGTCGCAGTGGTCGGCCACTTGAACTCGGGCACGTCGATTCCGGCTTCGAAGATCTATAGCGATGCGGGCATCGTGCAGATCTCGCCGTCGGCAACCAATCCGGCCTACACGCAACAAGGTTTCAAGACGACGTACCGCGTCGTGGCAACCGACGCGCAACAAGGTCCGGCGCTGGCTAACTACGCAGCCAAGGGCCTGAAAGTGAAGAGCGTCGCGATTGTCGACGACTCGACCGCTTACGGCCAGGGTCTCGCGAACGAATTCGAAAAGACCGCCAAGTCGCTGGGCCTGAACGTGATGTCGCACGACGCGACGAACGACAAGGCTGTGGACTTCCGCGCGATTCTGACGAAGATCAAGGGTGAAAACCCGGACGCGATCATGTACGGCGGCATGGACGCCACCGGCGGCCCGTTCGCCAAGCAGGCCAAGCAGCTCGGCCTGCGCGCGAAGGTGCTGGCAGGCGACGGCGTGTGTACCGACAAGCTGTCGGACCTGGCCGGCGACGCCACCGACAACATCGTCTGCTCGGAAGCCGGTATGGCGCTTGAGAAGATGGCCGGCGGCCCGGCGTTCCTCGCCAAGTATCAGAAGCGTTTCGGTCAGCCGATCCAGATTTACGCTCCGTTCACGTATGACGCGGTGTACATCGTCGTCGACGCTATGAAGCGTTCGAACTCGACCGATCCGGCGAAGATCCTGGCAGCGATGCCGAGCACGGACTACAAGGGTGTGATCGGCGAAACCACGTTCGACTCGAAGGGCGACCTTCAGCACGGCGTGATCTCGCTGTACAACTACAAGTCGGGCAAGAAGACGCTGCTCGACGTGGTGAAGATGTAAGACTGCATGACTGAAGACAGCGTTTGTCTGTCTTCGATCAAGCAGTAAAAAGGCACGCGCGCCGCAGGGCTCGCGTGCCTTTTCTTTTGTTGGGCAATCGATATGTGCATCTAGGGTCGGCGGCGCCGCGCTTGCGCAATCGTTTGCGTAAGCGTGAATGGATAAGATCAGCGTAATGCACGCTTGATCGTATGCGCGCCGCGCGCTCGTGCGTCAGATCTTCAAACGCCGCAGCACCTTCGGTCCGGCAATCGCGATCAATGCGCAACACACGGCCACCACCGACAAGCCGATCGGCAAACTGGTCGCCTGTGTCACCGCGCCGATGATCACCGGCCCAAGCAGCAGCCCGAAATACGCCAGCCCCGCGACGTGCGCGAGGCCTTCCGCCGCGTGAATGCCCTTGACGCTCGCCGCCGCCGCGAACAGCACGGGCATCATGTTCGCGAGGCCGAGACCCATCAGCGTGAAGCCGACGAGCGCCGCGACCGGATTGGGCAGCAGCAGCGCGCCGACCATTCCGGCGCCGGCGAGCGTTGCGCTCGCCATCACCAGTTGCGGCGCGCCGAAGCGGGCGCGCACCGCGTCGCCGGCAAAACGCGCCGCCGCCATGCCGCCCGAGAACGCCGCGTACGCAGCACTCGCGAGCGCGGGCGTGCTCAGCACGACGTCGCGCATGTAGACCGTGGCCCAGTCGTACATCGCGCCTTCCGCGATCAGCGCGACCAGCGCCATCACACCGAGCGCCCACAAGGCCGGCGAGCGCCAGCGGTTGGCGCGCGGCGTGGCGGAGTCGGGATGCTCGGCGTGCGGCACGTGCGGCAGCACGGCGGGGCAGGCGGCGATCAGGACCAGCGCGCTGACCGCCGCCGCCAGCGCGAGATGCGCCGGCGGCGCCATGCCGCGCGACAGCAACGCGCCGCCGGCCGCAGCCCCGAACATCCCGCCGACGCTGAACATGCCATGCAGCGACGACATGATCGGCTTGCCGAGCGCCTTTTCGACGGCGCTGGCTTCGGCGTTCATCGCGACGTCGAGCGTGGCCATGCCCGCGCCGAAGATCGCCAGCACGACCAGCAGCAGCCAGTAAGCCGGCACGACCAGGATCAGCGCCGCGCACGCCGCCATCACGAGGCCGCCGGTGAGACAGGCGCGGCGCGTGCCGACTCGCGCGATCCACGAAGCATTCGCCGCCATGGCGCCGATCGAGCCGCCCGCCACCGCCAGCAGCGCGAACGAGAGCATTGCCGCATTCAGATGGAAGCGGTCGCGCACCGTCGGGACATGGACGCCCCAC